>NZ_JABBWU010000078.1:0-646 GCF_012999525.1 Microbispora sp. H10836 | reverse complement strand
CGGCGGTGCCACGACTTCGGCGGTGTACTTGAGCCCCGCTACATTGTCGGCGCAGAATCACTTGACCAGTGAGCTATTACGCACTCTTTCAAGGGTGGCTGCTTCTAAGCCAACCTCCTGGTTGTCACTGCGACTCCACATCCTTTCCCACTTAGCACACGCTTAGGGGCCTTAGTCGGTGATCTGGGCTGTTTCCCTCTCGACCACGGAGCTTATCCCCCGCAGTCTCACTGCCACGCTCCACTTACCGGCATTCGAAGTTTGGCTGACGTCAGTAACCTTGTCGGGCCCATCAGCCATCCAGAGCCCTACCTCCGGCAAGCACCACGCAACGCTGCACCTAAATGCATTTCGGGGAGAACCAGCTATCACGGAGTTTGATTGGCCTTTCACCCCTACACACAGGTCATCCCCCAGGTTTTCAACCCTGGTGGGTTCGGTCCTCCACGCAGTCTTACCCACGCTTCAACCTGCCCATGCGTAGATCACTCCGCTTCGGGTCTACAGCATGCGACTCAAACGCCCTATTCAGACTCGCTTTCGCTACGGCTCCCCCACACGGGTTAACCTCGCCACACACCATAACTCGCAGGCTCATTCTTCAAAAGGCACGCAGTCACATCACAGCCGTCCGAAGACGACTACG
>NZ_JABBWU010000077.1:0-650 GCF_012999525.1 Microbispora sp. H10836 | reverse complement strand
CGTCCTTCATCGGCTCCTGATGCCAAGGCATCCACCGTGTGCCCTAAACAACTTGGCCACAAAGATGCTCGCGTCCACTATGCAATTCACAAACAACAACCAGACAACCAGCCCACCCCACCACCAAACACCGAAGCCCCCCACCCGCGAGCCCACCCAACAGGCGAACCCACAAGCACAAGACCCCAGCCGGTATGGCAGGAGACCAGCCCTGGAGAAAACAAACCCACCCCGCACCGAAGCGGCCCACCCCCACAAGGAGGAGACCGCTAACAGCCCGGAGAGAAACGGTCCGTTCCCTCAGGACCCAACAGTGTGCCCAGCCAGCCCCAGCCCCCAGAACCCGCATTCCCACTCCGTGAAACCACGGCGGTACTAGCAGACCCGGCAACCACGACCGGCTGAATAACCAGTGCTCCACTAATGAGCGCACCAGGCAGGGAACATTCGCCCCTGAACCCGGCATGGACCGAACCTCGCACCCACCACCAAACGGGATGGGCACATCAAGGCCGGCCGAGTGCTCCTTAGAAAGGAGGTGATCCAGCCGCACCTTCCGGTACGGCTACCTTGTTACGACTTCGTCCCAATCGCCAGCCCCACCTTCGACCGCTCCCCCCACAAGTGGTTGGGCCACGGGCTTCGGGTGT
>NZ_JABBWU010000076.1:0-664 GCF_012999525.1 Microbispora sp. H10836 | reverse complement strand
GGCGATGCGCGGCTTGCCCGGATCGGCGTAGTCATGAGCGGTGCAACAGTCGGCGGCGACCTGCGCGGCGCCGGGCACGTGACGGATCGTGCGGCGGATCGCGGCGATCAACTGGGTGACGGTGTCCTGGGTCGCCACCGCGTCGTCCAGCACCGCCGAGTCCAGCGCCCGCCGCTGCCTGCCCTTGAGCACTCCAGTCGCCGCGACCACCTCACCAACGGCCGCAAAGATCCGGTTCGGCCTGCGGGAGCGGGCCAGCCGCCGACGGAAGTAGGTCAGCAGCGACGGATCGAAGGCGGTGTCATACAGTCCCAGTCCGCAGGCCGCCTTCCAGCGCAGGTCACACCGCAACGCCTGCACGGTGTCGGCGTCCGACAGCCCGTGCAGCGTCTGCAGCACCACCGCAGCCGCCAGGACCTGCGGCGGCATGCTCGGGCGCCCGTTGCGTGAGGGATACATGTCCGAGAACATCCCTGCGGGAAACAGCGACTGGCGATGCTCGGCCAAGAACGCGAACACGCTGCCTGCCGGGATCAGCTCTCGGCAGGTCTGCCACACATCCGGCCCGACCAGCTCCCCAGCCCACTCACCCTGCACATCAACCACTGTGGCCTCAGCACAGAAAGAACGAGGCCAGAACACAAGATCTTCAGTGGCCTTCTAG
>NZ_JABBWU010000075.1:0-740 GCF_012999525.1 Microbispora sp. H10836 | reverse complement strand
GGGGCTACTCCGCCAGGTTCGGCATCGTGCACGTGGACTACGACACCCAGGTGCGCACGCCGAAGGCCAGCTTCCACTGGATGCGGGACTTCATCACGGACCCGGTCGTCACCGCGCCCGTCACCGCGCCCGTCACCGCGCCCGTCACCGCCCGCCCCGCGACCACCGCCCCGGTCGACATCCTGGTCGCCGGCACCCCCAGGGGTGAGCGCCCCGTGGGCGACTGAGGACCGGGGCCGCTTTCCCAGGCGGCCGAGGAATCGACGTGACGGTCCCCAGCGTCGCCCGCATCTACGACCATCTCCTCGGTGGCAAGACCAACCTCGCCGTCGACCGGGCGGCGGCCGAGAAGCTCATCGAGCTGACCGCTCATCCCGATCGTGTTGCGCACAGCCCGCCGATCCGCTCGTCCAGGATGACCGGGTCGGCGAGCACCGGCAAGCTCACCTCCAGCAGCAAGTTGTTCCCGGGGACAGACTCACCTCAAGATGATCCGGGCCTTGACGACCAAGGCCTACCGGCGGGCCGTGCGGGAAACCCTGCGCGGCCCGCACCGGTCGATCGGCCTCGCGTGCGAGTGGCTGCCCATAGCCGGTCTGCCCTGTCTCAGATGTCGTCGACGGTCATCGCGCCCTCGTGGGGGCGCCGGGACAGGTCGATGCCGAGCTCCTCCGCCGCGCGGAAGACGTCCTCGTCGGTATCCCTCATCTCGATCGACATGCCGTCGCTGGAGAGAACCT
>NZ_JABBWU010000074.1:0-784 GCF_012999525.1 Microbispora sp. H10836 | reverse complement strand
GCTAAGCGGTCCCCTTAACGTTCCGGCACCGGGCAGGCGTCAGTCCGTATACATCGTCTTACGACTTCGCACGGACCTGTGTTTTTAGTAAACAGTCGCTTCCCCCTGGCCACTGCGACCCCCACCAGCTCAGAGAGCAAGTCTCATCACCAGTAAAGGTCCCCCTTCTCCCGAAGTTACGGGGGCAATTTGCCGAGTTCCTTAACCACAGTTCACCCGACCGCCTTGGTATTCTCTACCTGACCACCTGAGTCGGTTTAGGGTACGGGCCGCCGCGACACTCACTAGAGGCTTTTCTCGGCAGCATAGGATCACCCACTTCGCCACAATCGGCTCGGCATCACACCTCAGGCACATGAGAGACGGATTTGCCTATCTCTCGCCCTACATGCTTACCCCGGGACAACCACCGCCCGGGCTGGGCTACCTTCCTGCGTCACCCCATCGTTTACCTACTACCAGATCAGGCCAGGCGTTCAGCCTCACCCCACCCCCGAAGGGACGGAGGGCTTAAGGACCCTTAGTATCACTGGATTCGATATGGGCGCATCACAGCGGGTACGGGAATATCAACCCGTTGTCCATCGACTACGCCTGTCGGCCTCGCCTTAGGTCCCGACTTACCCTGGGCGGACGAACCTGCCCCAGGAACCCTTGGTCATTCGGCGCAGAAGATTCTCACTTCTGACTCGCTACTCATGCCTGCATTCTCACTCGCACGACCTCCACCACACGATCACTCGGCGGCTTCACCGGTTCGCACGACGCTCCCCTACCCACCACC
>NZ_JABBWU010000073.1:0-823 GCF_012999525.1 Microbispora sp. H10836 | reverse complement strand
TTGGTGGTGGGGTGGGCTGGTTGTCTGGTTGTTGTTTGTGAATTGCATAGTGGACGCGAGCATCTTTGTGGCCAAGTTGTTTAGGGCACACGGTGGATGCCTTGGCATCAGGAGCCGATGAAGGACGTGGGAGGCTGCGTTAAGCCTCGGGGAGTCGCCAACCAGACGTTGATCCGGGGATGTCCGAATGGGGAAACCTAGCACCAGTCATGTGGTGTTGCCTCCGTCTGAATGTATAGGGCGGTTGGTGGTAACGCGGGGAAGTGAAACATCTCAGTACCCGTAGGAAAAGAAAACAATTTAGTGATTCCGTGAGTAGTGGTGAGCGAAAGCGGAAGAGGCTAAACCGTGCGCGTGTGATAGCCGGCGGGCGTTGCGTGTGCGGGGTTGTGGGATCTTCCGGAAGGGACCGCCGTCTCTTCGAGCAGTGAGAAATCGGTGGGGTAGTCGAACGCTCTGGGAAGGGCGGCCGTAGACCGTGATAGCCGGGTAGGCGAAATTCTGCCGACTGCTGGGAGTCGTCCCGAGTAGCACGGGGCTCGAGGAATCCTGTGTGAATCTGCCAGGACCACCTGGTAAGCCTAAATACTTCCTGATGACCGATAGTGAACGAGTACCGTGAGGGAAAGGTGAAAAGCGCCCCGGTGAGGGGTCGTGAAATAGTACCTGAAACCGTGTGCCTACAAGCCGTAGGAGCGTAGTCGTCTTCGGACGGCTGTGATGTGACTGCGTGCCTTTTGAAGAATGAGCCTGCGAGTTATGGTGTGTGGCGAGGTTAACCCGTGTGGGGGAGCCGTAGCGAAAGCGAGTCTGAATAGGGCGT
>NZ_JABBWU010000072.1:0-845 GCF_012999525.1 Microbispora sp. H10836 | reverse complement strand
CGTGCCCGTTGCCGTTGAAGATCGCGCTGGCGGATCCGCTGCAGTAGTGCACCAGCACCAGCAGCGCCGGCCGGGCCGCGACCCTGTCGGGCACGTAGATGTACATGTTCAGGTTGGTCGGGTTGTTGCCGAAGCCGGTGACCCGGGTCAGCGACGCGGCCGCGGCGGGCCGGGCCGCCGTCAGGGTGCCCGCGACCACCAGGGGTAATGCGGCGGCGGCCACTACGGCTTTGAGCGTTCGTTTCACGGGATGTCCTTTCGTACGGCGGGCTCCGCGGCGCGCCGGCGCCCTACCGGGCGGCCGGAACCGTCAGGCCGCGGTGCAGGTCAGCGTCGGCACACCGTTGGCGCCGTTCCAACTGCCGAGGAAGCCGAACTCCGTGCTCGCACCGGCGCCCAGGGCGCCGTTGTAGCTCACGTTGCGGGCGGTCACCTGCGATCCACTCGCGCCGATCGTGGCGTTCCACGACTGCGTGACCGTCTGGCCGTCGCCGAACCGCCAGCTCACGGTCCAGGAGGAGATGGCCGAGCCACCCGCGGTGACGGTCACCGAGGCCTGGAAACCGCCCTGCCACTGCCCGGTGACGGAGTACGCGGCCGAGCACGACTTCCCACCCGGCGACGACGGGCTCGACGAGGGACTGGCACTCGGACTCGGGCTCGGACTCGGGCTCGGACTCGGGCTCGGACTCGGGCTCGGGCTCGGGCTCGGGCTCGGGCTCGGGCTGGGAGTGCCGCCGGGCTGGCCGATGCTGCCGGAGACCGTCTGGAGTGCGGCGTACCAGGCGGCGGCCATCTTGTCGTAGCCGGTCGCGGTGGGGTGGATGCCGTCGATCAGGTCGGCG
>NZ_JABBWU010000071.1:0-851 GCF_012999525.1 Microbispora sp. H10836 | reverse complement strand
CGTGCCCGTTGCCGTTGAAGATCGCGCTGGCGGATCCGCTGCAGTAGTGCACCAGCACCAGCAGCGCCGGCCGGGCCGCGACCCTGTCGGGCACGTAGATGTACATGTTCAGGTTGGTCGGGTTGTTACCGAAGCCGGTGACCCGGGTCAGCGACGCGGCCGCGGCGGGCCGGGCCGCGAGGAGCATGCTCGCGATCACCAGGGGCAGGGCGGCGGCCGCCAGTATCGCTCTGAGCCTTCGTTTCACACCATGTCCTTCCGTGTTTGCGTGTTACCGGATTCCTGTCCGGCCAGGAAGCGGGGTGGTCGGCGGGAGGGGGTCCCGTCAGCCGCGGGTCCACTTCTGGTTGGTGCCGCCCCAGCAGGAGTAGAGCTGGATCTTGGTGCCGTTGCCCGTGCCGCCGCCGGCGGCGTCCAGGCACAGCCCCGACTGGACGCCCTGGATCGTGCCGTCGGAGTTGAGGCGCCACTTCTGGTTGTCGCCGCCCCAGCAGCTGTAGATCTGCACCTTCGCGCCGTTGCCGGTGCCGGCGGCGTCCAGGCACTTGTTGCCGTACACCCGCAGCTCCTGGGCCGAGGTGGACGTCCAGGTCTGGTTGGTCTGGCCGTTGCAGTCCCACAGCTGCACCTGGGCGCCGTCCGCGGTGCTCGCGTTGGCCACGTCCAGGCACCGGCCGGAGCCTGCTCCCACGATCGCGCCCGCGCCCGGAGAGGTCGGCGTCGCGCTCGGGCTGGGAGTGCCGCCGGGCTGGCCGATGCTGCCGGAGACCGTCTGGAGTGCGGCGTACCAGGCGGCGGCCATCTTGTCGTAGCCGGTCGCGGTGGGGTGGATGCCGTCGATCAGGTCGGCG
>NZ_JABBWU010000070.1:0-875 GCF_012999525.1 Microbispora sp. H10836 | reverse complement strand
GATTCGAAGCCGGTCGGCAGGTACTGCTCGGCGTTGTCCTTGGTAACGGTCTCCGAGGTCAGGGTGATCGACTGCGGCACCTGCTGCTCCAGCAGGTCGCTCATGCCCTTGCCCTGCGCGATCAGTCGCGCCAGCTTGATCGCCGAAGCGGCCATCGTCGGGCTGTAGGTCACCGTCGCCTTCAGCACACCACTGTCGGCCTGGATGTCACGCATCGCGTTGGCCGAACCCGCACCACCGACCATGAAGAACTCGTCACGACCGGCCTCCTTGATCGCGGCCAGCACACCGATGCCCTGGTCGTCGTCGTGGTTCCAGATCGCGTCGATCTTCTTGTGCGCCTGCAGCAGGTTGCTGGCCACCTGCGTACCCGACTCCACCGTGAACTTGGCGTCCTGCTTCGCCGTCACCTTGAACCCATAGGTCTTCAGCGCGTCCTCGAAGCCCTTGCTGCGGTCCTGCGTCAACGGCAGCGTCGCGATGCCCTGGATCTCCAGGATGACCGGGTCGGCCACCCCCTTGTCCTTCAGCGTCTTACCGATGAAGTGACCCGCCGCCACCCCCATGCCGTAGTTGTCGCCACCCAGCCAGGTCCGGTACGACAGCTTGTCGGGGAAGACCCGGTCCAGGTTGATCACCGGGATACCCGCGTCCATCGCCTGCCGGGCGACCTGGTTCAGCTGCTGACCGTCGTTCGGCAGGAGCACCAGCGCGTCGACCTTGGCCTGGATCAGCGACTCCACCGCCGAGATCTGCTGGTTGATGTCGTTGGTCGGCTCGACCGCCTTGAACTCCACATCGGAGAACTGCTTGGCCGCGTCCGCCGCGTTCTTGCTGATCGCCGCGATCCAGCCGTGGTCGGCCGCCGGAGCCGA
>NZ_JABBWU010000007.1:0-339616 GCF_012999525.1 Microbispora sp. H10836 | reverse complement strand
AGACCGACTCGCCGAGGGCCTCGTACATGACCTCGGCGTAGTCGGCGAAACGCTCGGCGGTGCCGCGGACCCGCCAGCCCCCGCGGTCCTCCAGCGCCTGTGGCAGGTCCCAGTGGTACAAAGTCACGTACGGCTCGATGCCGCCCTCGCGCAGGGCGTCCACGAGCCGGCGGTAGAAGTCCAGCCCGCGCCGGTTCACCGGCCCGCGGCCGTCGGGCAGCACCCGCGGCCAGGCAACGGAGAATCGGTAGGCCCCCGCCCCCAGGTCTTTCATGAGGCCGACATCCTCTTGCCAGCGGTGATAGTGGTCGCAGGCGAACTCACCCGACTCGCCCCGTGCCACCGCGCCGGGCACCCGGCAGAAGGTGTCCCAGATCGAGGGCCCCCTGCCGTCGGTGTCGACGGCCCCCTCGATCTGGTACGCCGCGGTGGCCGTGCCCCACACGAAGCCCGCGGGAAAGGTCCGCGGCATGGCGGGGCGTTCGTCGGTCGCCGTCATCCCTTGATCGCTCCTGACATGATTCCTCCAATGATCTGCCGGCCCAGGGCCGCGAAGACGGCCACGACGGGCACCGTCGCCAGCACCGTGCCGGTGAGCACGAGCGCGTAGTCAGTCGTGTAGCCGCTGGCCAGCGAGGAGAGCGCGACCTGCACGGTCGGGTTCTCCGGGGTGAGGACCACCAGCGGCCAGAAGAAGTCGTTCCATGCCTGCATGAACGTGAACAGCCCGAGCACGGCCGCGGCCGGCCGCGCCGCGGGCACCACCACGTGCCAGAACAGGCGCAAGGTGGAGCAGCCGTCGATCCGTCCGGCCTCCAGGAGTTCGTCCGGCACCGCGCTCGACAGGTACTGCGTCATGAAGAAGACGCCGAACGCCGTGACCAGGCCGGGCACGATCACCGCCTCCAGCCGGCCGGTCCAGCCGAGCTCCGCCATGAGGATGTAGAGCGGGATGATCCCGAGCTGGTGCGGCACGGTGGTGGTCGCGATGGCCACGACCAGCAGCGACGTCCGGCCCCGGAAGCGGAGCTTGGCGAAGGCGAACCCGGCCAGCGTGGAGAACAGCACGACCGAGACGGTGACCGAGCCGGAGACGATGAAGGAGTTGAGCATCGCCTTACCGAACGCGGTCGTGTCGAAGACCCGCGCGATGTTCTCGAACAGGTGCCCGCCGGGCGTCAGGACGGGAGGCACGCGGGCGATGGCGTCGTTGTCGTGCGACGCCACGATGAGCGACCAGTAGACGGGGAACAGGGAGCCGAGCAGGACGGCGACCAGCGCCGCATAGGTCCAGAACCCGGCCGAGCGGCGCCCGCCGCGGGAGCGGGCCGCCCGCGAGCGGGGCATGCGCGCCTGCCGGGGCGCCTCGGTGATGATCGTCGTCACGTCAGCTTCTCCTGATCCGGCGGGTGACCGAGTAGTTGACCAGAGCCATCACCACGATGATCAGGCACAGGGTCCATGCGATGGCCGAGGCGTAGCCGAACTTGTACAGGCTGAACCCCTGCTCGTAGAGGTAGAGGCCGACGGTCTGGAACTGCCGGTCCGAGCCTCCCGTCGGGTTGCCCGTGCCGGCTTGGAACAGCAGCGGCTCGGCGATGATCTGGAAGCCGCCGATGGTGGACACGACGGCGGTGAAGATGATCGTCGGCCGCAGCATCGGGATCGTGATCTTCCGGAACTGGGTGAACTGGCCGGCCCCGTCCAGCGTCGCGGCCTCGTACAGATGCTCGGGGATCGTCTGCATGGCGGCCAGGTAGATCAGCGCGTTGTAGCCGGTCCACCGCCAGATGACTATGAGCGAGATGGCGATGTGCGAGGACAGGGTGCCCGCCTGCCAGTCCACCGGGTCGAGCCCCACCAGATTGAGCGCCCAGTTGACCATGCCGAAGTCGCGGCCGAAGAGCTGGGCGAAGATGATCGTGACAGCGACGATGGACGTCACGTTGGGCAGCAGCACGCCCATCCGGAAGAAGGTGCGGGCACGCAGGCTGCGGTTGAGCATGTGCGCGATGAACAGGGCCGCGAGCAGCTGCGGCACGGTGGACAGCAGCCAGATGCTGACGGTGTTGAACAGCGCGTTCCAGAAGTAGTCGTCGGTCAGCAGTTCGGCGTAGTTCGCCAGCCCCACCCAGTGCCGGGTGGGCTCCAGCAGGTTCCAGTTCGTGAGCGAGACGTACGCGGTGTACAGCAGCGGGAACATGCCCACCGCGCCGAACAGCAGGAAGAACGGGGCGATGTAGAAGTACGGCGAGCCCTTGACGTCGAGCTGGTAGGCCCAGCGGCGCCGTGGCCCGGATCGTGCGAGGGTCATGGGTCCATCCCGGGGGAAGGGGTGACGGCGGGCCCTTACCTCCCGCCGTCACCCGGCTTGGCTGGGCGGCTACTGCTCGATGCGCTCGACGTCCTTGAGCATCTGCTCCCAGGCCTGCGGGCCGTCCTGCTTGCCCTCCTCCACTCGGTTGATCGCGTCGCGGATGGCGGTCTGGATGTCGCCGGCCCGCGGCCCTTGGTACTGCGGCTTCAGGTTCAGCGCGGCGGTGGTGAAGACCTGCCCGACCGGGGCGTCGTTGAAGAAGGCGTTCTTCAGGTTCTTGACCTCGGGCTTCTCGTACGTCGCCACGGTCGAAGGCAGGATGCCGTGCGCCTTGAACACCTCGATCTGCTGCTCGGGAGCCGTCAGCCAGGTGATCAGGTCCACCGCCTCCTTCACGTGCTTGCTCTGCGCCGGAACCGTCAGGTAGGAGCCGCCCCAGTTGCCGCCGCCGCCGGGGATGGCCGCGATGTCCCACTTGCCGGCGAATGCCTTGGCCTGGTCCTGGATCTTCGCGAGCATCCAGGCGGGGCAGGCGATGGTGGCGAACTGGCTCTTGGCGAAGCCGGTGTTCCACGCCGGGGAGCTGCCCACCAGCTTGGCCGACTCGCCGTCGGCTACGGCCTTGAGCACCTCGTCGTACGCCGAGCGGACCACCGGGTTGGTGGCGACGACCACGTGGTCGGAGGCGTCGTAGTAGCCGGTCTCGGCCTGCCCGATCATCGCGTTGAAGATCTGCGCGCCACCGTCGAAGAAGCTGGCGCCCTCCGGTTTGTTCGCGGTGTACTTCCTGCCGGCCTCGAAGTACGACGCCCAGTCCGGCCAGAGCTTGCTCACCTCGTCGCGCTCGGTGGGCAGGCCGGCCTTCTCGAACAGGTCGCGCCGGTAGCACATGGCCAGGCCGCCGACGTCCGTCCCGTATCCGATCTGGGCCCCGTTCTTGGCCACCGACGCCTGCCACTTCCACGGCAACCACCGGTCCTTGAGCCCGTCGGCGCCGTGCTTGCGCAGGTCGACGAAGCGCTCCGGCTGCGCCCTGAACTGGGCGATGAAGCCGGTGTCGATGCCCTCCACGTCCGCCGCGCCGCTGCCCGTCGCCAGATGGGCGGCCAGGTTGCGGTGGTGGTCGTTGTACGCCGACGTACGCTCGACGATCTTGATGTTCGGGTGGGCGGCCTCGTACTTGGCGTACAGGTCCTTGAACCCCATGTTTCCGAACAGGTTGAGGGTGAGGGTGACGGGGCCGTCGCCGGACGAGCCGGTCGAGCCGGTCGAGCCGCCGCAGCCGGCGGTGAACACGCCGACGGCGAGCACACCCACGAGCAAACGAAGTTTCGCAGCAGACACCGTGAACTCCTTGGCAGGGAGAAGGGGCGTGGCTGCGAGATGCGACGGTCGAGCCGCGGCAACGAAAAGCATCGACCGATACGCCCGCCATGAGACATAACAGCGGCACGCGATGTCAAATCACGAAAACGTAACGCCGATGAAATCACCAGCCACCTTGACAGACTTCCCATGATTGCGTAATTTCCTCGAAACCGGTTACATGAAACCGGTTGCAGCGAGATGCGACAGCGTTCGATCCGTGGCAACGATCAGAGAGCTGGCACGCCTGTGCGGCGTGTCCCCGGCAACCGTCTCCCGCGTTTTCAACAATCCGGAGGTAGTGAACGCGAAGACCAGGACGCAGGTTCTGCGGGCGGCGCGTCAGATCGGCTACCTGCCCAACGAGTCGGCCCGCACGCTGGCCACCAAGAAGTCCTTCATGGTCGGCCTCGTGTGGGACACCGACCACCGCCGCCCCGGCTGGCGGCACCCGTTCTTCCAGGAAATCCTCGTCGGCCTGAAGACCGCGCTCAGCGGGCGCGGATATCACCTCCTCATGCTCGCCACCAGCGGGGACACGAACGAAGAGCGGACCGACGACGCCTACGTACGCGCCGTGCGCAGGCACAACCTGGACGGCGTGGTGATGATCGACAGTGGCACGTGGGATCCCTCGCTGCGGCGGCTGGCCGAGTCGGGCGTCCCGTGCGTCAGCCTCGGCCGTCCCGTCGAGGGTCCCCGCGCCACGTATGTGACCTCGGACAACGTCGGCGGCGCCCGCCTGGCCGTACGGCACCTGCACGAGCGGGGGCGGCGGGCCATCGCCACGATCACCGGCCCGGCGCACACGCGGCCGGGCGCCGAGCGCCTGCGGGGCTACCAGGACGAGCTGGCCCGGCTGGGGCTGCCGCGCCGGCCCGAGTTCGTGGTCGAGGGCGACTTCTACCTGTCGGGCGGCCATGCCGCGATGCGCCGCCTGCTGGAGGCCGGCGACCGGCCCGACGCCGTGTTCGTCGCGGGCGACGAGATGGCCGTCGGCGCACTGGTCGCGATCGGCGAGGCCGGCCTGAAGGTGCCCGAGGACATCGCCCTGGTCGGGTTCGACGACATCGAGGTGGCCGCGCTCGTGCCACCGGGCCTGACGACCGTCGCCCAGGACAAGGACGGGTTCGGCACCGCCGCCGCGGAGGCCGTGGTCTCCATGATCAACGGCGCCGCCGTCCCGCCGCCCCGGATCCTGCCGGCCACGCTCGTCGTGCGCGGCTCCAGCACGCCCCTGCTGTCACACTCCCGGCCCGCCCGCGGGCCGGGACGCGCATCCCGGCCGCCCTCAGTGTCGCCGCCTACGCGGTAACCTGCTCCCCGGCCCCGCTCTCGGGCCTGGCGAAAGCCAACAAGAAGGGCCGCTCCGTGCCCTCGCCCTCCACCACGAACCCGGCCCGGCTGTCGCTGAGCCCCGCCACATCGGGTCAGCGGGCGGCGCCGGGGACGCGGAGCCGGTCGACGGCCTCGCGGCGGCGCCGCTCAGGCCGCCGGTCGTACCGCGCGGTGGTGGCGGGGGAGGCGTGGCCCACCAAGGCCTGGGTGGTGGCGAGGTCGACCCCGGCGTCGAGCAGTTCGCCGATGAACGTACGCCGGAAGTCGTGCGGCGTGCGGGGGGACGCCCCGGCGGCGGCCAGGCGGCGGGAGACGATGTCGGCGATGGCCTGGCCGGTCATGTGGGCCGGCCGCAGCCGCCCGCCCTTGTTGACGGGGCAGAACAGAGGGCCCGTCGCCCGGCCGCGTACGGCGAGCCAGAGGTCGAGACGTTCGACGGCCTCCGCGGTCAGGTAGACGAGTCGTTCCTTGTCGCCCTTGCCGCGCACCCGCAGGGAGCGGGCGTGGGGATCGAAGTCGGCCAGGGTGAGCCCGGCGATCTCGGCCCGGCGGCAGCCGGTGGAGTAGAGCGCCGCGAGCATCGCGCCGTCGCGACGGCCGGCGGGGGAGTGGTCGCCGTCGCACACCTCGAGCGCCGCCGCCAGTGCCTCGGCCTCGACGTGCCGTCCCGCCGGGACGCGGGTGTGCTTGTAGGCGGGCAGGTCGGCGGCGCGCTGGTAGTCCTCGCCGCTCATCAGGCCGAGCCGCCACGCCTCCTTGAGCACGCGGCGGAGAGCGACCAGGTGCTTGTTGACGTGGGCGGGCGACCAGCCCTGCTCCCGCATGAGCGTGCGCAGCCGGATCGTGTGCTCGTAGCGGAGGAGTTCCCAGGGTTGCCCGGCGCCGGTCGCCTCAGGGTCGCCGGTGATGAGGCGGGCGATGCGGTCGAGGCAGCCCTTCATCGTGCGCTTGGACTCGGGGCTCTGGAGCGCGTCGAGATACACCTGGTAGGGGTCGCGCTCGGGCCGTGCGGGGGTGTCCCGCTCGGGGACGGCGGGGGTGTTCATCACTGTGATCCTACTATGAATCTACAATGTAAAGGCGCCGGGTTACTACAAGATCATTTACGTCGATCAGAACCCTCTACGACAACGAGAGGAGCCATGCGAATCCGGACTCTCGGGCCGTTACATGTGGACGAGGCCCATATCAGAGGTGCGTGCCTGCGCGCGCTCCTGATCCGGCTGGCTCTGGAACCCGGGCGGGTGGTCGCCGCCGGGCGCCTCGTCGACGACCTGTGGGAGGAGCCGCCGGTGAACCCGGTGGCCGCGCTGCACTCCCTGGTGTCCCGGCTCCGCCGCAAGCCGCACCGCGACCTGCACAAGGGGCTGCGGGGCGCGGTGGTGTCGCATCCGGCCGGTTACCTGCTCGACGTCCCAGCGCGGGAGGTCGACGCGGCGGAGTTCGACCGCCTGGTGCGAGCGGGCCGGGCCGAGCGCGATCCGGGACGTGCCGCCGCCTCGTTGCGCGCCGCCCTGTCGCTCTGGCGCGGGGCGCCCCTCGCCGACGCGGCGGACCTGCCGTTCGCGCGGGTGGCCGCGGCCCGCCTGGAGGAGCTGCGCGATCCCCCCCACGGCCGGGGTCGTACCGGAGCGGCCCGTACGGGGGAACGCGCCGGCGCCGGTGACGAGCCTGGTCGGCAGGCGGGAGGACGTGGCACGGGTGCGGAGCCTGCTGTCGGCCGCGCGGCTGGTCACGCTGACCGGGCCGGGCGGCGCGGGCAAGACCAGGCTGGCGGTGGAGGTGGCGGGCGGGCTCGCCGCGTCCTCGAGCGTCTGGCTGGTCGAGCTTGCCGCCGTCGGGGACCCGGCGGACGTGGCCGCCGCGGTGGGCGCGACCATACCGGCGGCCGCGCGCGAGCCGGACGGGGATCCTGCCGGGCGGCCGCCGCGTCGCCGCTCGGCGCACTGGTGGAGGCGCTGGCCGGCCGGGAGCTCGTGCTCGTGCTGGACAACTGCGAGCACGTGGTGGACGGTGCGGCGGCGTTCGCGCAGCGGTTGCTGTCGGGGGTGCCCGGGCTGCGGATCCTGGCCACGAGCCGGGAGCCCCTGGACGTCCCCGGTGAGCACCTTCATCCGGTGCGGCCGCTGGCGCTGCCGGCCGGCGGTGTGGACGCGGCGCGGGCGCTCGAGTTCCCGGCGGTGGCGTTCTTCGCGGAGCGGGCGTCGGCGGTCCGTCCGGGGTTCGCCGTGGACGACTCCGTGGTGGCGGACGTGGTCGCGCTGTGCCGGGACCTCGACGGCCTGCCGCTCGCGATCGAGCTCGCCGCGGCCCGGCTGCGGTCGTTCACGATGCGGCAGCGCGCGGAGGCGATGGGGGTACGGCTGACGCTGCGCGGCAGCCGTACGGCGGAGCCGCGGCACCGGACGCTGTGGGCGGTGATCGACTGGAGCTGGGGTCTGCTGTCGCCGGGGGAGCGCGTGGTGTTGCGCCGGTTGTCTGTGTTCGCGGGCGGGGCGACGGCGGAGGCGGTGCGGCGGGTGTGCGGGGCCGATCCGGAGACGGTCGCCTCGTTGGTGGACAAGTCGCTGGTCGTGGTGACCGAGCCGGGTGGATCGTCGGTCCAGGCGGCAAAGGTGCGTTATCGGCTGCTGGAAACCGTCCGAGCGTACGCCGCCGGACGCCTGGAGGAGGCGGAGCCCGGGTTGCGGACGGGTGAGCAGCTTCGCCTGCTGGCGACGCTGGACGCCGAGCCTGGCGACCTCGACGCGGCGCTTGGCCATGCCGTACGCGCCGGGCGGGAACGGGTGGCGCTGCGGCTGTTCATGGCCAGGTTGTGGGCGTGGACGGTGCGGGGGCGGGGTGACGAGGCGGCGAGGTGGGCGCGGGCGATCCGGGCGGCGCTGGGCGGAGACGTGCCGCCCGGGCTGGAGCTGCCTGCCATGGTGTGTGCGCTGCCGGCGTCCGGCGGGCCGTACGCCTCGCCCGAGGCGCTGCGCGCGGTGGAGGAGACGGGTCTGCCCGCGCAGTTCCTGGCCACGGTCCATGTGGAGCTGGCCCGGGTGCGGGGGAGCGGGGTGACCGCGAGTCGGCGTGGCGGTCGCTGCGGTCGGCGCTGGAGTTGTCGGGGCTCGCGGGTGACGAGACGGTGCGGGCGATGGTGCTCGAGGCGGTGGCGGAGTGGTGCGCCGGGCGGCGACCTGTCGCGTGCCGCGCTGCTCGCCGGTGCCGCGCGGACGTTGCGCGGCCTGGACGGCGCACGGGCCCGGGGGAGCTGGGGCCAGGGGAGCTGAGGTACGTCAGGGCAGTTGCGCGCGCACCCATCGGGGATCGGGGTTGACGTGCGGGGTGCCCGCCACCACCACGGTCGGCACGGTCTCGTCGCCGCCGGTGGCCGCCCGGACCGCGGCGGCGCCTTCCGGGTCGCGCCAGATGTCGACCCAGTGCGCCCGATGGGCGTGCCTGCCGAGCCGCGTGCGCAGGCGCAGGCAGTAGCGGCAGCCGGGGCGCCAGTAGACGATCGGCCGGCCATCGGCCTCGCTGCGGCGCAGCGCCTCGGCGGCGCTCACGGACTTCGGGAACGCCAGAGGGGACAGCAGGGCGCCCGCCACCAGGAACAGCAGGAGCAGGGTGACTGCGCCGCCCGGGGATCCCTGGGCGGTCTGCCGGGCCGCCGCGGCGAGCCCGAGGGCGACGAAGAGGATCGGCAGCATCCATCGGCGCAGCATGGCGATGACGCTAGCGCACGTTCGCCTCGCGTCCGGCCTGCTGGGGTCACCACTGGCCGATGAGCGGCGTGCCCGGTTCGTGCTGTCGCCAGGCTTCGGTGAGGCGGCGGAGGCGGGCGGGGGCGGCGATGCTGCGCACGGTCGCGATCTTGCCGCCCGTGATGTCGAACGTCACGGCGCCGATGACCCGGTCGCCGATCACGAAGACGATGGCGGGGCCGCCGTTGACGAGCGCGTAGTGGATGGCGGGCGTGCCGCCGGCGAATCGCCGCTTCGCGGGGGTGGGTTTGAAACCGGCCCGTACGACGGCGGCGACGCGCTGCGGTGTGTCGTACCACACCAGCTTCCCGGCCAGGCCGGCGCCGTCGGAGATCGCGGTCGCGTCGTCGGTGAGCAGCGCCACCAGCCGTTCGGTGCGGCCCGAGGAGGCGGCGGCGAGGAATTCCTCGACGACCCTGCGGGCGGATGCGGGGTCGATTTCGCCGCCGCTGCGGCGCGCGATGGTGATGCGGCGCCGGGCCCGGTGGAGGTGCTGCTGGCTCGCGGACTCGGTGATGTCGAGGATCTCCGCGACCTCGGCGTGGCTGTAGGAGAACGCTTCGCGCAGGACGTAGACGGCTCGCTCGAGGGGCGACAGGCGCTCCATGAGCGTCAGCACGGCCAGGGAGACCGATTCGCGCTGCTCGAACGAGTCGGCCGGGCCCAGCATCGGGTCGCCGTCGAGGAGTGGTTCGGGCAGCCAGGCGCCGACGGTGCGTTCGCGGCGGGCTCGCGCCGAGCGGAGCCGGTCGAGGCACAGGTTGGTGACGACCTTGGTCAGCCATGCTTGCGGCACCTCGATCCGTTGCCGGTCCGCGGACTGCCACTGCAGGAACGCGTCCTGCACGGCGTCCTCGGCGTCGGCGGCGGAGCCCAGCAGCCGGTAGGCCAGTGAGGCCAGCCGGTTCCGGCCGGCCTCGAACACGCTGGTGTCGAAGCGATCCGTGGCGGTGCTGTCCACGTGGCCCACCCTAGGTCGTGTCTGACAAATCATGGCCTGCTGCGCGTGGCCCAGGCGGCGCCTCGCTGCGTTCTCGTCGTCGCCCATAGCTCCGCTATGGGCTCCTCCTCGGCCTTGCGATGCATCCACCTGGATCCCCGCTCGCGACGGGCAGCATTTGTCAGACACTCCCTAGGCGGCAACGTGACCGCCTTCCCTGTGGGAGATCGCCTTGTCGGCGGTCGCGTCCGCCGCGGCGGCCAGGCGGTGCTTGCGCTTGGGCATCCCGAAGGTCGGGTGCGAGGTGGTCCACAGCGACATCGTGAGGATGCCCGCCTTGATCCGCGCGGCCTTCCGGCCGCCCAGGTACTTCGGCTTCGCTTGCGCTTCGCCGTCGACCAGCTGCAGGATCCCGTCCCGCCGCCCGAGGCTGATGTGGTTGCCCGGGTAGGCCAGCGTGGTGTTCGCGATCTTGCGGCCGGTCAGGCGTCCCACGATCGCCTCGACGGCCTGCCGGCCGGTGAAGCCGGCCGAAGCGCAGGACATCGGCAGCGGTCGGCCGTTGTCGCCGATGGCATAGGCGCTGTCGCCGGCGGCGTAGACGTTCGGGTGCGAGACCGACCGCATGGTGCGATCGACGACGATACGGCCGTTTTCGGTGACCTCCAGCCCGCCGGCGGCGGCGAGGGGGGTGACCGCGAACCCGGCCGTCCACACGGTGGCGTCGGACGCCAGGGCGGTGCCGTCGGCGCACAGCACGCGCGTCGCTTCGACGGCTTCGACGGCGGTGTGCTCCAGGACGGTGATGCCCAGCCGGTCGCAGGCCCGGCGCAGGTGGCCGCGGGCCCCGGCGGAGAGCCGGGCGCCCAGCTCGCCGCGGGCGATGAGCGCCACCGACAGGCCGGGCCGGGATTCGGCGATCTCGGTGGCGGTCTCGATGCCGGTCAACCCGTCGCCGACGACCACCACACGCCCGCCTTCGCCCCGCCTGCCCAGGCTGTCCAGGCGCTCGCGCAGGCGCAGCGCCGAGGGCCTGGCGGCGACGTCGAAGGCGTGCTCGGCCACGCCGGGGAGGGCGTGGTCGTCGCCGTGGCTGCCGAGCGCGTACAGAAGCGTGTCGTAGCCGAGTTCGCCGCCGCCGTCGGCGTCGGCCACGGCGACGACCTGGTTCTCGGGGTCGAGGGCGGTGACGCGGGCCAGGCGCAGGCGTACCCCCGTGCCCGCGAAGACGTCGGCGAGCTTGGGAGCGTCGATGTCCTGGCCGGCCGCCAACTGGTGCAGCCGCAGCCGCTGGACGAAGTCCGGCACGGCGTTGACCACGGTGATCTCGGTGTCCGCCGGGGACAGCCGGCGGGCCAGGGTCCCGGCCACGTAGGCCCCGGCGTAGCCGGCGCCGAGGACGACGATGCGGTGCTTCATGTGATGCTCCTGTCGGCTCGCTTGTTCTCGCTTGCTTTTCGCTGACTTGAGCGGAACAGCGCCCCGATTCCTGACAGGAACCGCATGTGTCATGGGTCACAAAGGGGTGTCAGCGGTCGAGGCGGCGGTAGCGGCGGGCCGACAGCGGGAGGAAGACCGCGATGAGCAGCAGCGGCCAGACCAGGGCCATGACCGCGGCGTGCTCGGCGACCCAGGTGGTGCCGCCCGCGCCGGGGTTGCCGAACAGGTCGCGGGTGGCGGCCATGGTGGCCGACAGGGGGTTCCATTCGGCGACGGCGGCGAGCCAGCCGGGCATGGTGCCGGTCCAGGCGAAGGCGCTGGACAGGAAGCCGACGGGCCATACGAGGATCTGGACGGCCATGACGGCTTCGGGGCCGTTCAGGGTCAGGCCGAGGTAGATGCCGACCCACAGGAAGGCGAAGCGCAGCAGCAAGAGCAGTCCGACGGCGAGTGCGGCGCGGGCGGGGCCTTCGTGATAGCGCCAGCCGACGGCCAGGCCGCAGACGATCATGACGGCGAGGCCGAGGACGGTGTTGAGCATGTCGGCGACGCTGCGGCCGAGGACGACGGCGGAGGAGGCGATGGGCATGGAGCGGAAGCGGTCGGTGACGCCCTTGGTGGCGTCGCGGGCGACGGCGGTGAATGTGGCTTCGATACCGAAGAGCATGGTCATGGCGTACATGCCGGGCATGAGGAATTCGCGGTAGTCGCCGCCGCCCGGTACGGCCATCGCGCCGCCGAACAGGTAGCCGAACATCAGCACGATCATGACGGGGAACAGCAGAGCGGCCACGAGCCGGCCGGGTGTGCGGGCCCAGTGGTGAAGGCTGCGCAGGGTGACGGTCCAGCCGTCGGCCAGGGCCCACCGCAGCCGCGCGGCCGCGGTGCGGGGGATCTCGGGTGCGGTGACGGTCATGCCGCGGCCGCCTTTCCTGTGGTGTTCTCCGTGGTGTTCTCCGTGGTGTTCTCCGTGGTGTTCCGTGCGCCGGTGAGGTGGAGGAACACCTCGTCCAGGGTGGGCCGTCGCAGGGCGATGTCGGCCACGGTGATCCCGGCGGCGTCCAGGGCGCGCAGGACCTCGGGGAGCGCGGTGGATCGGTCGCGTACGGGTGCGCTGACGCGGCGGGCGTCGGCGTCCACGTCCACGGAGGCGTCACCCGGGGCGCCGGTCACCCGGCCGACGATCGCGGCGGCGGACGGCAGGTCGGCGGTGTGGCGCACGACGACGTCGAGGCGGTCGCCGCCGAGCGCGGATTTCAGCTCGTCGGGGGTGCCCTCCGCGACGACGCGGCCGGCGTCGACGACCGAGACGCGGGAGGCCAGCTGGTCGGCCTCCTCCAGGTATTGGGTGGTGAGGAGCACGGTGGTGCCCGCGGCGACGAGGGCGCGGACGGCGTCCCACACCTCGGTGCGGCCGCGCGGGTCCAGTCCGGTGGTGGGCTCGTCGAGGAACAGCACCGGCGGGGAGCAGATCATGCCGACCGCCAGGTCGAGGCGGCGGCGCATGCCGCCGGAGTACTGCCCGACGGGTTTGGTCCCGGTGCCGGCGAGGCCGAACCGGGCGAGCAGTTCGTCGGCGCGGGCGCGGGCCGCGGCCGGGCGCAGATGGTGGAGGCGGCCGAACATGACGAGGTTCTGCCGGCCGCTCAGGATCTCGTCGAGGGCGGCGTGCTGGCCGACCAGGCCGATGCTGCGGCGTACGTCGGCGGCCTGGCGTACGACGTCGAAGCCGGCGACGCGGGCCGTGCCGCCGTCGGGCCGCAGCAGCGTGGTGAGGATCCGGACGGCGGTGGTCTTGCCGGCGCCGTTCGGTCCGAGCAGGCCGTGCACGGTGCCCTCGCGGACGGCGAGGTCGACGCCGTCGAGGGCGGGGGTGTCGCCGTACCGCTTGCGCAGGCCTTCCGCTGTGACCGCGTGCGTCATCGCGTTTCTCCGTTCAGGGTTGGTACGGCGTACCGTACAGCATACGGAACCAGGGTGCGCATAGAATTCGCAGGCGATGACGGAGTACAGCTCGCAGGGAGACCCGGCGCGGAGTCTGGCCCTGCTGTGGCGCACGGGTGAGCGGACCGGACGCAGGGGCAAACCGGATCTCAGTGTCGACCGGATCGTGCGCGCGGCGATTTCGGTGGCCGACGCCGAGGGCCTGGCCGCGCTGTCCATGCGGAGGGTCGCCGAGCAGCTCGGTGTGGGGACGATGTCCCTGTACACCTACGTCCCGGGTAAGGCCGAGCTGATCGATGTCATGGTCGACACGGCGTACGGCGAGCTGCCCGCGCCCGCGGAGGTGGCGGGCGGCTGGCGGGGCAGGCTGGAGCTGATCGCCCGGGAGAACCTGGCGCTCTACCGGCGGCATCCGTGGATGCTGCAGGTGTCGACGACGAGTCGCCCCCCGCTCGGCCCCAACCTCATCGCCAAGTACGACTACGAGTTGCGGGCGGTCGACGGCATCGGCCTGGACGACCTCGAGATGGACTCGGTGGTCACGCTGCTCAACGGTTACGTGAGCGGCGCGGCGCGGGGCGCGGTGGAGGCGGCGCAGGCGCCGGGGGAGACGGGCGTCACCGACGAGCAGTGGTGGTACGCCCACGCGCCCTATCTGGCCAAGGCGTTCGATCCCCGGCGTCATCCGCTGGCGGCCCGGGTGGGCGCGGCGGCGGGCGAGGCCTACAACGCGGCCTACGACCCGGACCAGGCGTTCGAGTTCGGCCTGCAGCGCGTGCTCGACGGCATCGGGGCGTTCGTCGCCGCCCGCACCGCCGGACGAGGCCCTGTCTAAGAGGCCCTGTCTAAGAGGCGCCGTCTAAAGAGTCGGTAGGCCGGGCGGAGGATCCGCGCGTGCCTGCGTGACTACGCCCCCCGGTCCGGGGAACCTGCCCAGGCGGAGATCCGCACAGCGGCGGCCGGGGGACGGGGGCAGGGCGATGGCGACCACCGCGGGCGAGGCCGGGACCGGTCCGGCGCCGGCCAGTCTGCGCCTGCCGGGCATCGTGCTCGGGGTGGGGCTGGGCGGGTTCGTCGACGGGATCCTGCTGCACCAGCTCCTGCAGTGGCACCACATGCTGAGCAGCACCGACAGCGACCGCATCGGGGTGCGGTACTACGACCCCCGCACGGTTTCGGGGCTGGAGATGAACACGGTGTGGGACGGCCTGTTCCACACCGTGTGCTGGCTCGCGGTGCTCATCGGCCTCGCGATCCTGTACTCCCGCGTCACCCGCGAGCGGCGCCGGGTGTGGACCTCGCGGGTGCTGTGGGGGTGGGTCCTGGTCGGCTGGGGTGTCTTCAACCTCGTCGAGGGCGTCCTGGACCACCACATCCTGGGCATCCATCACGTCCGCGGCGGCCCCGACCAGTTGTGGTGGGACCTCGGCTTCCTCGTCCTGGGCGCGCTGCTGCTCGCCGGGGGTTACCTGCTCGCGCGTAGCGGGCGGTCCTTCGACCCCGCCGGGGCTCCCGCGTGAACGACCACGGCGCCCACTTCGCAGGGGTCTCCGGCGTGCTCGCGCCGGTCCTCGTCCTGCTCGTGTACCTTCACCTGGCCCGGCGGGCGCGCCGCCGCAACCCGGTCCTGGGCTGGAGAGGGTGGCGTACGGCGAGCTTCGCCGCCGGGCTCGTCCTGGTGGCGGCGGCGCTCCTGCCGCCCGTCGCGTCCCTCGCCCACGCCGACTTCCGCGGTCACATGGTGCAGCACATGCTGATCGGGATGTACGCCCCGATCGGCCTGGTGCTGGGCGCCCCCGTCACCCTGCTGCTGCGGACCCTGCCCGTCGCCGGGGCGCGGCGGCTGACCGCCGTCGTGCACAGCCGTCCCGGCCGGCTGGCGGCCCATCCGGCGACCGCCCTGCTGCTGTCCACCGGCAGCCTCGTGGCGCTCTACTTCACGCCGCTCTACGACGCCGCCGCGGCGCACCCGGCGGGGCACTGGCTGCTGCACGCCCACTTCCTGCTGTCGGGTTGCCTGTTCGCCCATGTCATCGCCGGTCCCGATCCCGCGCCCGCCAGGCCGGGCGTCCGTGCCCGCCTGGTCTACCTCGGTTGTGCCATCGCCGTGCACGCGGTCGTCGCGCAGCTGATGTACGCCGGCTTCCGGGTGGGCGTGCGGGCCCCCGTGGCCGAGCTGCGGGGCGGGGCGGAGATCATGTATTACGGCGGCGACATCGCCGAGCTGCTCCTCGCCGCCGCCCTGGTCACGACCTGGCGCCCCGATCGCCGTGATCGCCGCGGGGGACCGGCGCGCCGGCCGCGGCTGGCACACGACCCCGTGTAGGCCAGGAGGACACCCGAGAACACGGGCAAGGCCGTGCCGCCGTACGGCCGGGCTCAGGCTTGGGTGCCGAGCCACTCCTGGAAGGCGGGTCCGGCGAGCTTGGCGTGCGGGCCGGGCAGGAAGGCGCCGTCGGCGGCGATCTCGGCATCGGGCATGCCGGACCCGTCGACGCCGACGACCTTGACGCCTCGCCGGGCGCCGAGAAGCCGGGCCGCCTCCGCCATGGTCTGCGTGCGGGGGCCGGCGATCTCGGGGGTCGGTGTTCCCGGGGCGGGCGCGCCGGGGGCGAGCGTACGCAATCCCGAGAAGTTGTCGCGTCTGGAGCGGGAGACCGCCGTGACCCGCTGAGCCCGGCGAGAGCGAACGCGCATGCCCTGACAGCACACCGGCCTGCCGCCGCGGTGCGGGGGCAGGCCGGTGTGGGGGGGTGACGGTCGTCAGGCGCGGGCGGCTATCCGGGTGAGGATCGGCTGGACCAGGCGCGCCGCCAGGGGGCCGAAGGCCGCCAGGATCAGGACGTACGCGGCGGCCAGGGCGCCGAGGTCGGGGTGGGCGCCGGCGGCCACCGCCAGCCCCGCGATGACGATGTTGAACTCTCCGCGGGGGATGAGCGCGATGCCGGCCCGGACCCGTCCGGCGCGGGCGATGCCGGCGCGGCGGGCGGCGTACCCGCCGGTCAGCAGCTTGGTGATCATTGTCACCACGGCGAGACCGGCGGCCAGGCCCGCGGCGGGCAGGATCTTGGTGGGGTCGGTCTGCAGGCCGAAGAAGACGAAGAAGACCGCGGCGAACAGGTCGCGCAGCGGCGCGAGCAGCGCCTGGGCGTCTTCGGCCAGTTCGCCCGACAGGGCGATGCCGACGAGGAACGCGCCGACCGCGGCCGACACCTGCAGCTGCTGGGCCAGTCCCGCCACCAGCAGCGCCAGCCCGACCACCTTGAGCATGAGCACTTCGGAGTTGGGGCTGGCGACGAACGCCTCGATGTAGCGGCCGAAGCGGAGCGCGACCAGCAGCACCACGCTCACCGCGGCGAGCGCGATGGCCACGGTGATCGCCCCGGCGACGGCGCTCAGGCCCGCCAGCATGGCGGTCAGGACCGGCAGGTAGACCGCCATCGTGAGGTCCTCGAAGACCAGCAGCGACAGCACCACGGGGGTCTCACGGTTACCGATCCAGCCCAGGTCGGACAGGACCTTGGCGGTGATGCCGGAGGAGGTGGCGTAGGTGACACCGGCCATGGCGACCGCGGCGACCGGACCCCAGCCGAGCAGCAGCGCCAGGATCGCGCCTGGGGCGGCGTTGAGCACGAGGTCTACCAGGCCGGCGCGGGCGTTGCCCTTGAGGCTGGTCACCAGTTCGTCGGCGTTGTATTCCAGGCCGAGGGTGAGCAGCAGCAGGATGACACCTAATTCGGCGCCGGTGGCGATGAACTCCTCGCTGGTTGCCAGCGGGAGGATGCCACCGGTACCGAAGGCCAGGCCCGCGATGAGGTAGAGGGGGATCGGGGAGATGCCGACGCGCAGCGCCAGTGCCCCGAGGATGCCGAGTCCGAGGACGACGGCGCCGAATTCCAGGAACAGTATCGCGGTATTGTGCACGCGCTGCCCTCAGCCGCTGGCGAAGATGTCGGCGACGGCGGCGGTGCTGTCCTCGCTGCCCACCACGACCACGACGTCGTCCGTGGCGAGGACGAAGTCGGGAGCGGGGCTGGCGAAGACGCGTCCGGCGCGGACCACGGCCACGATGGAGGCTCCGGTGCGGGTGCGCACCTGGGCCTCACCCATGGGGCGGCCGGCGTAGGGGGTGCCCGGCGAGATCGGCAGCTGGACGCTGACCAGGCCCTCGACCTCGCGGTGCAGTGCGTTGAGCCGCTGGACGATGCGGGGGGCGCCGAGCAGTTCGACGAGCGCGTCGGCCTCCTCGTCGTTGAGTTTCACCGTCTCACAGGCCCTGTCGGGATCGTCGGGGTCGTAGATCACCAGGTCGCGTCGCCCGGTGCGGTGGGAGACGACTCCTATTCGCCGTCCCGAGCGGGTGGTGAACTCGTGCCGCAACCCGATCCCCGGCAACACCGTCTGCTCGACATCCACGGCGCTGCTCCTCCGTTCAATAGGTCAATGTCTGCCCAGGAACCTACCAATGATGGGCTGACGTCTCATTTCCGGCTCTTCGTTGGCGTCGCTGGAGGTATGGCAAGCTGTCGGGGTGGACGACGACCTCGAACACGCGCTCGTCGCGGTCGGGCCGCGGCTGCGCGCGCTGCGCCGGCAGCGCGAGACGACCCTGGCCGACCTGTCGGCGGCGACCGGCATCTCGGTGAGCACGCTGTCGCGCCTGGAGTCGGGCGCGCGCCGGCCGACCCTCGAACTGCTGCTGCCCCTGGCCCGGGCGCACGGTGTCACGCTGGACGAGCTCGTCGACGCCCCGCCGACCGGGGATCCCCGCGTGCATCTGCGCCCGGTCGTACGCAACGGCATGACCATGCTGCCCCTGAGCCGCAGGGCCGGGGGGATCCAGGCGTACAAGCTGGTGATTCCGGCGGGCAGCGGCAGGAGGAAGCCGGAGCCGAAGACCCACGAGGGCTACGAGTGGCTTTATGTGCTCAACGGGCGGCTGCGGATGGTCCTCGGCGAGCAGGATCTGGTGCTCTCCCCGGGTGAGGCGGCCGAGTTCGACACCCGGCTGCCGCACTGGTTCGGGGCCGCCGACGCGCAGGCGGTGGAGTTCCTCAGCCTGTTCGGGCAGCAGGGTGAGCGCGCCCACCTGCGTGCCCGCCCGAAGGCCAAGCAGGAGCCTGCGCTGTAGGGGGTCTACGCGGGGCGGCGCGCGAGGGTGAGCAGGTGGCCGCTGACGCCGAGGAGGGACGGCACGCGTTCCAGGGCGCGCTGGGCGTCGAGCATGAGCGCGCGGCGTTCGGGGTCGTCGAGCCAGTCGTCGACGTCGCCGTACAGCCAGAAGGCGCCCTCCAGGCCGTACCGCTCGGCCTCGGGCAGTCCGGCGTCGGCGAACTCCCCGACAACCTCGTCGGGCTCGTGGAAGTAGGCGGAGAAGCCGTGCCCGGGGGACAGCATGACGCCGTCCGTCACGGCCTCGTGCGCCGCGCGCCGCTCCGGCTCCTGCGTGTAGTGCCCGAGGTAGATCGTGTCGTGTACGGCGGCGTAGCGGTTGATGGTGGCGGCGGCCACCAGTCCTCCGGGGCGCACCACGCGGCGCGCCTCGGTCAGGGCCGTGACCCGGTCGGCGCGGTCGGCCAGGTGGTAGAGCGGGCCCAGCAGCAGGACCGCGTCCGTGCTCGCGTCCGGTGCGGGCAGGTCGCGTGCGTCGCCCAGCCGGGCCGTCACCCCGGTCAGGGCCCCGGCCCGCTCGACGTGGAGCGGGATCGGGTCGAGGAGCTCGACCTCGTAGCCGTCCGCGGCCAGCCATTCGGCGTGCACGCCGGTGCCGCCGCCGACGTCGAGCACCCGGGCGGGCGGCGACGGCAGTGCCCGGCGCAACACGTCCTGTGTCCGCCACAGCTCCAGCCGGCCTCGCCCCGCGCGGAGCCTGCCGTGCTCCCTGTCCTGCTCGTAGTAGGCGCGCACTTCCCGCGTCACCGACATGACCGGCTTTCTCCTCGACTCGTCGGGCCGTACGGCGTGGTCGCCGCCCGGCGGGGGTTATCGGCCGCCGGCGGCGCGGCCGAGGAACAGGGCTCGCTCCCGCTCGTTGCCCGTCAGCGACGCCGCCCGTTCGAACTCCCGCCGCGACTCCTCCGTACGGCCCAGCCGGGCCAGCAGGTCCCCGCGTACGGCGGGCAGCTGGGGGTAGCCGCGCAGGGCCTTGTCGGCGGCGACGGCGTCGGCGATCTCCAGCCCGCGCGCGGGGTCGCCGGCCATCGCGACCGCGACGGCGCGGTTCAGCTCCACGACGGGGGAGGGGGAGACGTGGGCGAGCACCCGGTAGAGGGCGGCGACGCGCTCCCAGTCGGTGTCGCCGGCGTGGGCCGCGCGGGCGTGACAGGCGGCGATGGCCGCCTGCAGGGCGTAGGGGCCGAAGACGCCGCCGAGCGACTCGGCCCGCTCCAGCGCCTCCAGCCCGCGGCGGATGAGCAGCCGGTCCCACAGCCGCCGGTCCTGGTCGGCGAGCAGGACCGGGGCGCCGCCGGGTCCGGTGCGGGCGCGCAGGCGGGAGGCCTGCAGCTCCATCAGCGCGGCCAGGCCGTGCACCTCCGGTTCGCGGGGGAGCAGGCCCGTCAGGAGACGGCCCAGGCGCAGCGCCTCGTGGCAGAGGTCGGGACGGGTCCAGTCGTTGCCCGCCGTGGCCGAGTAGCCCTCGTTGAAGATCAGGTAGACGACTTCCAGCACGGACGCCAGCCGTCCGGCCAGCTCGTCCGGGGCCGGCATCTCGAACCTGACTTCTTTCGCGGTCAGGGTGCGCTTGGCGCGGACGATCCGCTGGGCCACCGCCGGCTCGGTGGCGAGGAAGGCCCGGGCGATCTCCCCGGTGGTCAGGCCGCCGAGCAGGCGCAGCGTCAGCGCGACGCGGGCCTCGGTGGTCAGGGCGGGATGGCAGGCGGTGAAGATGAGCCGCAGCATGTCGTCGCGGATGTGGTCGTCCATGTCGGCGTCCGGGTCCGGCTCCGGCCTGCTGCCGATGTCGCGGCCGATCTCCTGGAGCTTGCGCTCGTAGCGGCCGCGCCGGCGCAGGTGGTCGATCGCGCGGTGCTTGGCGGTGGCCATCAGCCAGGCGCCCGGGTTGTCCGGCACGCCCGCCTCCGGCCACTGCTCCAGCGCGATGAGCAGCGCGTCCTGGGCGAGTTCCTCGGCCAGGCCTACGTCGTCGACGAGGCGGGCCAGCCCCGCGACGAGCCTGGCCGACTCGATCCGCCAGACCGCCTCGATCGCGCGGTGCGCCGCGAGCCGCGGCTCGGTGCCGGTCACGGGGTGCTCAGGCCGGCGGGGCGAAGTCCTCGGGGCCGAGCACCTTGACCACCTCGGCCTCGCCCTCCCAGCCTTCCCACAGGTCGCGGTGCAGGCGCATGAAGCGTGAGGTCCACTCGACCGCCTCCTCCTTCGACCGCACGTCGTACAGGGCGTAGCTGATCAGTTCCTTCGACTCGGCGAACGGGCCGTCGGTCACGCTGAGCCCGCCCTCGGCGAGCCGTACGGCCGCCCCGGACGCGCTGGGGGCCAGGCCGGCGGTGTCGAGCAGGGCCCCGGCGACGGTCGCCTCCTGGCCGAGCTTGGCGATGGCCTCCATGAGGTCGGCGGGCGGCGGGGTGGCGGGCTGGGCGGCCCTGAGCAGAACCATGTATCGCATCGGTCGTCTCCCTCCAAGCAATGATCTATCAGGTGATCGTGGGACGGGTCAGGCGTTCCGGTAGACGTGCACGGCCAGGGCGCCGATCCAGGCCCAGCCGAGCACCACGGCGCCGGTGAAGGCGAGGTTGGACCAGGCCGCGCCCGCGGCGGAGACCATGGCCAGGAAGCCGGCCGCGAACAGCGCGCCGGTCGCCCGCGACCCCCACGCCCAGGCCGCCCGCCCGCTGCGGGCGAAGCGGCGGGCGAGGACGAAGCAGGCCGCGACCAGGCAGGCGAATCCGACGCCGCCGGAGGCAAGGTGCGCGATGCCGTGCCAGCTGACCTCGCCGCCGGGCACGCCCCGGGGGAAACCCTGGGCCGGGTCGGCCCGGAAGGCCCCGGCCGCCAGCAGGCTCAGGCCGTAGACGGCCAGCAGGCGGGGGGCCCAGCCGCGTCCGGCGGCCCGGCGCAGGCCCGCGGCGAAGGCGATGGTCATCGCCCCGGCCAGGACGAGGTTCGTGATGTGGATCCAGCCGAGGTCGCCGTTGGCGAGCAGGCTCCAGGCGTGCCGGGTCAGCTCGAAGCCGTCCCGCGTGAGGGCCTCGGTGAGCGACACCCCGACGTAGATCGGGCCGGCGATCACGCCGTACCCCAGCAGGCTGCGGGTGACGGCGCTCTCGCGGTCGCAGGCGCGGGACGGGGTGCCGGCGTGAGCGGTGGCGGTGGTCATGGGCGGTTGTCCCTTCGGGCGAGGGCCGGTCCCTCACCGGCCCTTCACTCACTCCTCGAACGGGACGACCCCGTATCGACACCTCTCCCGGATTTTTTCAAGATTTTTCTCGAGGGCTCCGGTGTGGGCGGGAGGCCGCCCATCGCGTTCCGGTGCATGAGCGGCACCCGGAGGACGAACCGCGCGCCGCGGGGAGAGTCCTCGATCCGCAGGGCTCCCCTATGCGCCCGGGCGATGTCGCGGGAGATCGCAAGACCCAGCCCGGTGCCGCCGGCGTCCCTGCGCCGCCCCTCGTCCAGCCGGGTGAACCGGTCGAAGACCCGCTCGCGGTCGTCGGGCGCGATGCCGTTCCCGTCGTCGGTCACCGTCACGACCGCCTGGCCGCCGGCGGACCCGACCTGGACTGTGACGCCGGTCGCCGCGTGCCTGCGCGCGTTGCTCAGCAGATTGTTCACCAACCGGACCAGCTGCACCCGTGAGCCGTGCACCCACACGTCCCCGGTCGTGCGGACCTCCACGGGCGTACGGCCGGGGTGTGCCTTCACCTCCTCGGTCACCAGCGCGCCGAGGTCGATCGGCTCGTGCGGTGCCGGCTGGCCGCCGCGTAGCCGGGTCATCGTCAGCAGGTCCTGCACGATCGCCTCCAGGCGGCCGGTGGCCGACAGCGCTCCCCGGATGGTGTCGCGGGGGTCGACGTGGTCGGGGTGGAGCAGCGCTTCCTCCAGTTGCAGCCTGAGTCCGGCGATCGGTGTTCTGAGCTCGTGGGAGGTGACGGAGGCGAGCCGGCACTGTTGCTCCGCCGGGCGTAGCGCTCGACCGATGATCCACCACATGAGGCGGCCACCCGACAGGACGATGAGGAGCGCGGCCCCCGCGATGAGGTATTCGAGGTGGTGTGTCGCCAGGAGGGGCGGCTCGGCCGTTCCGGCGTAGACGACGGGGGCGTCGGGGGCCGGCGACACGCGGTTGGCCATGAGCAGGACGCATCGCTCGCCCGGCCCGCACTCGACGCGCCGCTGGAGCCGGTCGTCCGGCCCGGGCCTGAAATCACTCAGAGGCGGCCGTCCGGTCGCCGCCGGGCTGGCGTCCACGACCCTGCCCCGCGCGTCCACCAGCTGGACCAGGTCGACTGTGCCCGAGACGGGGGCGGTGCGCGGCAGCGTGCCGTTGCGCACCTGCGCGCTCCACAGGGCGGCGACCTGCTCGGCGTCGAAGAACACCCTGTCTTCGACCCTGTAGCGGATCGCCAGGTCAAGGCTCACGCCGCCCAGGACCGTGAAGAGCAGGGACAACACCGCCACGGCTGTCGTGTAGCGCTTCTGGATCGAGCGCAGGAACGGCATCGGCCTCACCATTCTCCTGCCGCACCCGTGGACGGTCGGTACCACGAAGGGCAGATTGGACGATTTCGTCCACTTTGCGGTCAGTTGTCCGATTGTGTCAAATTGGCGACAGGGGCCCTGACGTGGGCTTTCACGTGGTCCAACGCCATGTCGAGGGCGACCATGAGGGGCCGTTCGTCCTGCATGGTCTCGGCGAGCAGGTAGCCGCCCTGAAGGGCGGCGATGACCGCGACGGCGAGTTCCCGGGGATCGGTGCCGGGGTCGAGCTCGCCGCTTTCCCGCATCCGGGCGAGGCCGTCGGCGAGCAGTCCCTGCCAGGTGTCGAAGATGCCCGCCAGGGAGCGGCGGGCGTCGTCGTACCGGCCGGCGACCTCGTTGGCCAGTGAGCCGATGGGACACCTGTAGGGCTCGCCGCGCTCCCGGCGGCTCGTCACCAGCCAGTCGCGCCATCGTTCGAGATCTCGCATCGAGCGCACCTGGTCGAGCTGCGGCTTCTGGGTAGAGACCATGCGATGCTTCCGCATCGCGATCACCTCGGCGATCAGGGCTTCCTTGTCCGGGAAGTAGTGATAGAGCTGTGACTTGCTGATGCCGCAGGCGTCCACCACCTGATCGAGGGTCGTGGCCGCGACCCCCTGCCTGAACATGAGGTCGGCGGTGGTGGCGACGATGCGGTCGCGAGTGGCCGCGCCGCGCGCGGTGAGCCGTGGGGAATCCTTCCTCGACCCTCGATCGGCCATGCGACAACCCCGCCTTCGCGCACCCGGTCCCGCTGGAGATCAGCCCGATAATACCCGACATACCACCATAAACTGGACGAAATCGTCCAGTTCGCCTCCGATCGTCTTCGAGCCCGCGGACCTGGTCCGCGCGGGCGGCCCGGCGTACGGCGCTCGGCGGGTGGGATACGTTTCTAGCTGGGCGCCGGGCCAGCGAGCGGCCGATCGCCCGCGGAACACGAGGAGATCAGGCACGTTGCCCGACACGCACGACCCCGCAGGCACCGGCGCGGACGCCCCGGCGGGCCCCGGCGGCAGGCGGATCGGCCTGCGGGCCGACTGCGCGAACTGCTTCGGGCTGTGCTGCGTCGCGCTGCCCTTCGCCGCCTCGGCCGACTTCGCGATCACCAAGGACGCCGGACGACCGTGCCCCAACCTGCGGGACGACTTCCGCTGCGGCATCCACGCCCGGCTGCGCGACAGCGGCTTCCCCGGCTGCACCGTCTACGACTGCTTCGGCGCCGGGCAGAAGGTCTCGCAGGTCACCTTCGGGCGCAGCTGGCGGGACGAACCGCGGACCGCGGCCCGGATGTTCGAGGTCTTCCCGGTCATGCGGCACCTGCACGAGCTGTTGTGGTACCTGGACGAGGCGCTGGCCCTGCCGGCGGCCCGCCCGATCCACGCCGAGTTGCGCGGCGCGTTCGAGGAGACCGAGCGGCTGACGACGGGCACCCCCGACGACCTGCTTGGCGTGGACGTCGCCGCCCACCGCGAGAAGGTCAACGTGCTGCTGCTGCGGACGAGCGAGCTGGTGCGGGCGCCGGCCGGGGGCCGCGCTCCCGACCGCAGGGGAGCCGATCTCATCGGCGCCCGGCTGAGGAAGGCCGACCTGCGCGGCGCCAACCTGAGGGGCGCCTACCTCATCGGGGCGGACCTGCGGGGGGCCGACCTGCGCTGGGCGGACCTCATCGGGGCGGACCTGCGCGGCGCCGATCTCGGCGGAGCCGACCTCACCGAAAGCGTCTTCCTCACCCAGGCCCAGGTGAACGCGGCCAAGGGGGACGAGGCCACCAAGCTGCCCCCGGGCCTCACCCGGCCGACGCACTGGTCGGGCCCCGCGGCCCGTCCGCCCGCGGCGGCGGGCCGGGCGCCCGCCCGCAGGCCGCGCCCCCGCCGCCGCTGAGGCAAGCGCCCCTGCTCGTCTCGTAGCCGAGCGCGGCGGCGAGGTCGTCCAGGTGTCCCGCCACCGGGCCGAGCGTCAGCACGCCGCTGCCCGCCCCGGCCAGTTCACCCGCCGCGGGCAGCAGCGCGGCGTACGCGCGTTCCATGGTCGTGCGGTCGCCGAGGGTGAGGGCCGCCCGGGCGGCCAGGCACCACAGGGCCTCCGTCAGCAGGTCGCCCGGCGGCTCGGGAAGTGCGCGCAGCGCCGCCGCGGCCTCCATCCGGTGGCCGCGTGCCAGCAGCACCAGAGGCCGGGCCCACGGCGCGTACGGCCCCCAATCGGCGTGTACGTCGTCCGGTGCGGGCTGCGCGTGCCGCAGGCGCAGGCACAGCAGCGCGAGCGGCAGCAGGCCGCGCTCCATGCCGGGCATGCCGGCGCCGTCCAGCCGCGCGGCGGCCTCCCGGTAGGCGGCCTCGGCCTCCTCCACCGGTGCCCGCCCGGTCGCGTCCAGGCGCAGCGCCCGGTACCAGCCGGTGAACACCCGCACCAGGGGCCGCTCGTGCCGTACGGCCAGGCCCTCGGCGGCGGCGGCATGCGCGTCGGCGGCCGGGAAGTCCGCGAGGGCCGACCCGGCCTGCATCCGGACGAGGTGGCCGAGCACCTCGAAGGTGACCAGGCCGTGCCGGGCGGACAGGTCCACCAGTTCGGCGCCGATTCCGTCGCGGCGGGCGGCCAGGCCCGTGCGGTGGAAGGTCTGCATGAACACGCCGCTCAGCGCGAACGCCAGCAGCGCGGGGTCGTTCAGGCGGCGGGCGATCTCCTCGGCCTGCCGCGCCGCCCGCGGCCCGGGGCCGGAGCGGGCGCCGCGCGACTCCAGCGCGATCGTCGCCAGCAGACGGGCCCGGGCCGCCTCGTGACCGGCGGCCTCGTGACCGGCGGAGAGGGCGGCCAGTGTGCGCCCGGCCGCCGCCACGATCCGCGCCGCCTGACCGGGGTCGTCGGAGCGGGTCCAGATGGCCGGGACGTCGAAGGCGCCGATCACCCGGGCGGTCAGCTCCGCGTCACCCAGTTCCTCGGCCGCCTCGACGGCGGCCACGCGGTGCTCGCGGGCCGCCCGCAGGCCGCCGCCCCCGGTCACGGCGAGGTCGCGCAGCAGCCCGGCCGTCGACTCCAGACGGGCCCGTGCTCCGGTGGCGACCGTGCGGTCGTACGCGGTGGTCGCCTCGGCCCACACCCGTTCGGCCGCGCCGGCGGCTCCGGCCGGGGTGGGGTCGAGGTGGCCGGCCTGGCGCAGGATGTCGGTCTCCAGGCGGCGCAGCCCCGGGCCGGGGTCCACTCCCAGCTCGTCGACCAGCAGCGCCCGCGCCCGGCGCAGCACGGCCAGCGCGTCGCCCTGCCGCCCGCCGCGGTACAGCGCGAGCGCGAGCAGCCGCCAGCCCTCCTCGCGCCAGGGATGCCCGGCCGTGTGCGCGTCCAGGTCGGGCACCGCCTCGGCGGTCCGGCCCAGGGCCAGCAGCGCCTCGGCCCGGCGTTCGACCGCGTGCAGCCGCAGCTCGGCCAGGCGGGAGCGCTCGGCGCGAGCCCAGTCCTGGTCGGCGAACTCCGCGTAGGCGGGGCCGCGCCACCACCCCAGCGCCTCCTCCAGCCGCCCGAGCCCGTCGTGCGGAGGCAGCGCCGCGGCGGCGGCCACCGCGTGTTCGAAACGCCAGGAGTCCACCGCGTCGGTCGCGGCCCGCAGCGCGTACCCCGGTCCCTCGGTGACCAGCAGCCGCGCGGGGGTGCGGGGCGGCCGGTCGGGTTCCAGGGCGCGGCGCAACGCCGCCACGAACGTCCGTACGGCCCCGAGCGCCCCCGCCGGCGGTTCGTCCCACAGGTCGTCGATGAGGCGGGTGACCGGGACGACGCGGCCGCGGGCGACGATCAGCCGGGCCAGCACCGCGCGGTGCCGGGGCCCCTTCAGGGCGATCGCGGCGCCGGCGCCGTCCCAGGCCGTCACCGGCCCCAGCACCCCGAACGCGATCCCCACCTGCGCCCCCCTCCAGGTCACGGCACCTGTCACGGTAGCGCGCTGACCGGATGCTCATTCACGCCCGGCAGCCTGGGGGCACATCCGATCCCGCACAGAAAGGGAACGCGTCATGGCGCCTGTCCTTCCCGGTTTCGACTACCTGCGCGTGCCGGTCGCCGACGGTGTGTCGCTGAACACCGCCGTCGCCGGGTCGGGGAGCCCGATCGTGCTGCTGCACGGCTTCCCCCAGACCCACCTGATGTGGCGGCACGTCGCCGCGGACCTGGCCGCCGGCCACACCGTGATCTGTCCCGACCTGCGCGGCTACGGCGCCAGCGACAAGCCTGCCGAGGCCGGTCCCGAGACCTATTCCAAGCGCACGATGGCCGCCGACGTCGTCGCCCTGGCCCGGGCGCTGGGACACGAGCGGTTCGCGCTGGCCGGGCACGACCGCGGCGCCCTGGTCGCCTTCCGCGCCGGGCTCGACCACCCGGCGGCGATCAGCCACCTGGCCTGCCTCGACGTGCTCCCCACGCTGGACATGTGGGAGGTGATGCACGGCGCCGCCGCCGCGGTCGGGTTCCACCTGTACCTGATGGCCCAGCCGCCCGGCCTGCCCGAGCGGGTGATCGGCGCGAGCGCGGACGCGTTCTTCGGCCACTTCCTCGACCTGTGGACCCTCGACCGCGGGGCGATCCCCGGCGACGTACGCGCCGCCTACCTGGACGCCTGCCGTACGGCGGTGCCCTCGATCGTGGCGGACTACCGCGCGTCGGCGGGGATCGACGCCGACCACGACCGGGCGGACCGGGAGGCCGGGGCCCGGCTGCGGATGCCGGTGAGCGTGCTCCAGCAGGACTGGGGGGCCGCGCTCGGGTACGACGCCGTGGCGCTGTGGGGCGCCTGGGCCCCCGACCTGGTGCACTCCACGGTCGCCTGCGGGCATTTCATGGCCGAGGAGGCCCCGGCCGTCGTCGCCGGGGCCCTGCGCGCCCTTCTCACCCGCTGAGCCGGGCGAACGCGGCCTGCCCGCCGATCCGGTCAGCAGGCGACGTCGGCGGGCGGGAGCGTCCCGGTGGTGAGGAAGGCGTCGACGGCGCCGTTGAGGCAGGCGTCGCCGAACGACGGGTACGGCGCGTGGGTGTGGGCGTCGATGGTCACCAGGCGCGAGCCGGGGATGTGCGCGGCGACGGCGCGGCTGTTGGCGATCGGGACGGCCACGTCGCGCAGCGCCGCGGTCACCAGGACCCCGGGCGCCCGGTTGGCCGACAGCCGCACCGGCTCGTCCTTGATACGGGGCCAGAAGGCGCACGGCGTGATGTTGGCGTTGGTCGGCCCGAACAGCGGATACCGCGCGCCGTAGGAGGCGAGGTCGCGCAGGTAGTCGCGGGGGTCGCGCGGCCAGGGGCCGTCCCCGCACCGGTAGGCCATGTTGGTCGCGGTGTGGTTGTCCGCGGGGACGCCCGGCACCCCGGCGGGCGGCAGCGGCCGGAGGGGGAACGGCACGTACGGCTCCCGCCCGGCGGCGAGGTCGGCGAAGGCCGCCGCGACCAGCCCGAAGGAACGCTCGTCGTAGATGCCGGCCACGAGCAGCGACCCCAGTTCGCCGCCGGTCCAGGCGTGTCCCGCGACGACGAGGGGGCTCGTCGCGGCACGGCGGATGAGCCCGGTGACGGCGCCGGTGACCTCCTGCGCGGTGGCGCCGAGGCCGTAGTCGGCGTCGCGCGCGGCCGCCCAGGCGGCGAAGGCGGCCGTGCCGGCCTCGAACGCGGGGGTGCGCGCCAGCTCGTACGGCCGCCACGCCGTGTCGCCGTAGGGCGGGCTGTCCAGCACGAACCTGTCCACCCGGCCGGGGAACAGGGTGCTGTAGGTCGCCCCGAGCATCCCCGCGTACGACCCGCCGAGGTAGGAGATCTTCTCCTCGCCGAGCGCGGCCCGGATGACGTCCATGTCGCGGGCCGCGTTCGCCGTCGTGGCGTACGGCAGGGCCCACCCGGCGGCGCGCACGCAGTCGCGGGCGTACGCGCGGGCCTCGGCGGCGTCGGCGGGGAAGCTCCCGGGGGTGGCGGTGCGCACCCAGTAGCCGCCGGTCTCCTCCAGGTCCTGCCCGCAGCCGATGGGCGTGCTCCGCTCGACGAAGCGCATGTCGAAGCCGATCAGGTCGTATCGGGCCCGTACCTCGGGCGACAGCAGGGGCGCCAGGGTCGACGGCAGCGGCACGCCCGGTCCGCCGGGGCCGCCTCCGGTGGTGAGCAGCACGCCCCGGCGGCGGGCCGGGTCGGTCGCGGGCAGCCGCGAGATCGCGATCGTGATCGTCCGGCCGCGGGGACGGCGGTGGTCGAGCGGCACGGTGACCTCCGCGCAGCGCAGGGCCGGGTCGCCGACCCCCGCGCAGTCGCCCCAGCGCAGCTGCCGCCCCGGCGGCCGCCCGGGCCGCTCCCCCGGATCCTGCCGCGGGGCGAGGGCCGCCGCCTCCGCGCCCGCCGCCGACGCCGGGACCATCGGCGGGAGCAGCACCGTGGATGCCACCGTGGATGCCACGGTGACCACCACGCCGGCCAGGATCCGTGACACGCGTGCCCAGTGAGCCATGCCGCACACCATGGACGACGCGGGCGCGCGCGCCAACGGCCCGGGTCCGCGTGTCCGGCTGTGGGAGAGATCGCGCTGCTCCGGGACGCGGCCTTCGTGCCCGGGCGTGAAACTTTCCCGTGTGCGTGAGAGTGTGTCCGGATCGGACGGCCGGCTCCGACGTCCTTTGCGCGGCGGTGCGGCAGGCGCCCGCCGGAGAGGAGCGAACCGTGAAATACATGATCATGCTGTACGGCTCGCAGCAGGACTACGACGTCCTCGCGGGACGGCCGGGCCACACGCCCGCCTGGTCGGCCGCCGACGTCGCGGCGATGCACGCGTTCATGACGGAGTGGAACGACGACCTGGTGAAGTCGGGCGAGTTCGTCGACGCCCAGGGCCTGACCGCCCCCGTCCACGCCCGCAGGATCCGGCTGCGCGAGGGCGTCCCCGTCGTCACCGACGGCCCGTACGCCGAGACCGAGGAGGTCCTGGCGGGCTACACGATCGTCGAGTGCGACAGCTTCGACCGGGCGACGCAGATCGCCGCACGCCTGGCGCGCACCCCGCATCCCGAGGGCGCGGCCCTGGCGCACGAGTGGTACGTGGACGTGCGTCCGATCGCCGAGTCGCAGGCCGAGCTGGAGCTGTGACGACGCCTCGCGGCGAGACCGAGGACCTGCTGCGCGGCCTGGCGCCGCGGGTCCTCGGCGCGGTCGTGCGGCGGTACGGCCACTTCGACACCGCCGAGGACGCCGTGCAGGAGGCGCTGCTCGCCGCCGCCGTCCGCTGGCCGGAGGACGGCCTGCCGGGCAACCCGATGGGCTGGCTCGTCACCGTCGCCGGCCGCAGGCTCACCGATCTGCTGCGCGCCGAGCAGGCCCGGCGCGGCCGGGAGGAGGCCGCCGGCAGGCGGGCGCTGCCCGAATGGCGGCCCGCGCCCGCGGCGGACAGGTCCGCGGCCGGGGCCGACGACACGCTGACCCTGCTGTTCATGTGCTGCCATCCCGCGCTGTCGCCCGCCTCGCAGATCGCCCTCACCCTGCGTGCGGTCGGCGGCCTGACCACCGCGCAGATCGCGCGGGCGTTCCTGGTGCCGGAGGCGACCATGACCCGGCGCATCACCCGGGCCAAGCAGCGCGTCAGGGACAGCGGCGTTCCGTTCGGCATGCCCGCGGAAGCCGACCGCGACGCGCGGCTGCGCGCCGTCCTGCACGTGCTCTACCTGGTCTTCACCGAGGGGTACGCCGGGGATGCCGGCGGGGCCGGGCCTCGCCGGGAGGACCTGGCGGCCGAGGCGATCCGGCTGGCCCGCATCCTCCACCGGCTGCTGCCGGGCGACGGCGAGGTGGCCGGGCTGCTCGCGCTCATGCTTCTCACCGACGCCCGCCGTGCGACCCGCGCCGCCCCGGACGGCACGCCGATCCCGATGGCCGAGCAGGACCGGACCCTGTGGGACGCCGCCCGCGTCGCCGAGGGCGTGGCGCTGGTCGACGCCGCTCTGGCCCGGGGCGTGCCCGGGCCGTACCAGATCCAGGCGGCGATCGCCGCCCTGCACGACGAGGCGCCGAGCGCGGAGGTGACCGACTGGCCGCAGATCGCCGCGCTGTACGCGGTGCTGACCGGGATGTCGGCCAATCCCGTGACGGCGCTGAACCACGCGGTCGCGGTGGCGATGAGCCGGGGCCCGCGGGCGGGGCTGGATCTGCTCGCGGGACTGGAGGACGACGAGCGGCTCGCCCGCGATCACCGCCTGCCCGCGGTGCGCGCGCACCTGCTGGAGATGGCGGGGGAGCGGGCCGCGGCACGGGAGGCCTACCTCACGGCGGCCCGGCGGGCGGCGGGCTTGCCGCGCCGGCGCTATCTCAACGCCCGCGCCGCCCGCCTCGGTGACGACGCCTGGACGGACAGATCGTAGGCCGCACGTCCCGCCGTTGGACGAAGCCGGCGACCAGGGTTGACAACAGGCAGGCAGTTCACCACGCTTTCACTAATCAAATAGTGAAAGGGTGATATTGCTTGATCGAGTTCAACCTGGATCGCGGCTCCGGGGTTTCGACGTACCTGCAGCTCGTTCACCAGGTGAAACAGGCACTCCGGCTCGGTATGCTGCGGCCCGGCGACCAGTTGCCGACCGCTCGCGAGGTGGTCGAGAGCCTGGCCATCAACCCCAACACCGTGCTCAAGGCGTATCGGGAGCTGGAGCGCGAAGGGCTGGTCGAGGGCCGGCCGGGGATGGGGACGTTCGTCCGACAGGGCATCGCGGGCGCGACGCTCGCAGAGCACACGCGGCTGCGGCGCGGTCTGGAAGCGTGGGTGCGTGAGGCCCGCGCGGCCGGGCTGGATCAGGAGGACCTCCGAGCGCTGTTCACCGTGGTCCTGGCCGACGCGGCGAAGGAGGGCGTGGCATGAGTTCCGCGCTGGAGGCTACCGGGCTCGGCGTCCGGTATCGCCGTACGTGGGTGTTGCGCGACTGCTCGCTGTCCGTGCCCTCAGGACGCGTGGCGGCGCTCGTCGGGCCCAACGGCGCGGGCAAGACCACCCTCATGCACACTGCCGTCGGCCTGTTGCGGCCCGCACTGGGTAGCGTCTGCGTAACCGGCGAAGCGGCGTTCGTGGCGCAGGACAAACCGTTGTACGAGAGCTTCACCGTCGCCGAGATGCTCACCTTCGGCCGCCGCATGAACCGGCGCTGGGACGACGACGCCGCTGCCGCTCGGCTCGCCGGGCTGGGCATCCCACTGCAGCGGAAGGTGAGCAGGCTGTCGGGCGGCCAGCAGGCGCAGGTGGCGGTGACACTGGCGCTGGCCAGCCGGCCCGACCTGCTCGTGCTGGACGAACCGCTGGCAAACCTCGACCCCCTCGCCCGCCACGACGTGATGCGCTCCATCATGGCGGAGGTGGCCGAGCGGCAGCTGACCGTACTGCTGTCCTCGCACGTCGTCTCCGACCTGGAGGAGACATGCGACTGGCTGATCGTGCTCAACGCAGGTCGGCTGCAGGTCAGTGGTGACATCGAGGAACTGCTCGACGGGCATCTCGTGGTCACCGGGCCGGATGAGGCGTCGATCGCGGCAACGCGGGTGGTGAGCGCGAGCCGTACCGGCAGGCAGGTCAGCATGCTGGTCAGGGGTGCGCCCCCGCTCGATCCCCGCTGGCAGGCGCGGAGCCCCAGTCTGGAGGAGCTCGTCATGGGCTACCTGCGCAGCCCCGAGTCGGCGGCACTGCCGAAACCGACGGGGGTGGGCGCGTGATCTGGGTGACATGGCGCCAGCACCGGGCGCAGATCCTCGTGACAGCGGCCTTCTTGGCGCTGCTGGGGGTGCTGCTGCTGGGTTCGGCGGTGGAGGCCGGCTGGTACGTGGCCGAGCACGCCCCGCCCGGCTGCCCTGGGCCCGCCGTGGCGTGCGGAGACCTGGCGGTGGCGCTGGAGCACCGCTATGACGCGGTCTACTCGCTGTTCGGCTGGATGCCGCTGGTGGCCCCGGCGTTGATCGGGGCGTTCTGGGGCGCGCCGCTACTCGGCCGGGAGTACGAGCGAGGCACCCACCGCCTGGCCTGGACCCAGTCCGTGCCCGTGGGGCGGTGGCTGGCGGTCAAACTGTCGATCCTGGGCGGGGCGGTCGTGGCGGGTGGGCTGCTGCTGTCGCTCATGGTGAGCCTGTGGCGGCCGGTGTTCAAGGCGGGGGTCGACTCCACGTTCGGCAACATCGGCGTATTCAACATGGTCGGGGTGGATCCGGCGGCGTGGTGGCTGTACGCGTTCGCGCTGGGCACGGTGGCCGGCACCCTGTTCCGGCGTACGCTGCCCGCGATGGCGCTGGTCGTGGCCGGGGTGACGATGACGATGTTCACCCTGTTCCGGCTGAGCGACTACTACGCCGAGCCGGCGCGTACTGAGCTGTCCGGCACCGTGGTGCTGGACGACCACGACACCCGGCTGGTGAGCGCCGCCTGGGTGGAACCGTCGGGGAGGGAGGTCGCCGACCTGTCGGACAGCGGCTGCCCGCGCCGGGTGGACGTGGGGCAGAGCGACAAGAACACCGAGGCGTGGCAGGCGTGCCTGTTCGGCAAGGGCTATCGGTACGCGGTGTACTACCATCCGCCGTCCAGGTTCTGGCGCTTCCAGTGGACCGAAGCGGGGATCCTGACGCTCGCCTCGGCGGCCCTCGGCGGCCTGGCCGTGCGCCGCACCCTCCGCCGCCCCGGCTGCCGCTGACGAGCCGGTCGAGGTCCGTCCGTCACCCGGCGGGAGTGAAGCGGGACAGCTCGTAGATGCCGAGTGCCTTTTCGATGTCGGCGACCTGGTCGACCACGCCTTGGAAGCCGCGCGGACCGAAACGCCGGTGCTCTTCGTCTTCGAAGACCTCGGCCAGGCGGAGGAACTCCTTGGCGGGGACGACCTCACGGAAGGCGGGGAACACCACCGTGTCCTCCCGCGCCTCGTGCGGCTCGTACATGCGGATGAACGCCGCCATGTCGGCGACCAGGGTGTGGGCGGCCCTGGCCCCCCTGGTAGGCCGGGTGGCGGTGAGGATGCGCCCGGTCAGCTCGCGTCCTCGGCGGTGTTGCAGCAGCAGGACCGAGACGGTGCCGGTGAGCCTGCCGGCCTCGCGCAGCCGGGGGAAGACGTACTTCTCCTCCAGATGCTCGTGGTAGTCCTCGATGAAGCCGCGGATGATGCGGGCGGCGGCGTTCAGCGGCTGCGCGGGCGTCCGCTCGCCGCCCTCGATGCGCCGGATGCCCTCCCGGTAGACGAGCAGGAGCCGCTTCAGCGCGCCGTGCTCGCGCATGAGGTCCTCGGGCGGAGTCACCTCCGCCTCCTGCTCAGCCGCCGCCGGAGCCGCGCCGGTCACCGCCCCGGCGAGGGCGGCGGCGGACAGTCCAAGCAGGTCGCGGCGGCGCACCGCCGGTGAATCACGATCGTCCACGACGTCTCCGTCCTCGCCCGGTCGCCGGGCGCCGCCCGCGTGCTCGTACGCGATCGGAGACTCCCCCGCACGGCCGGAGGCCACGCGGTGGCGCAGGTAAACGATCGGCCTGGCCGGCCGAGGTCAGGGCCGATTGGCGGGCTGGAACAGTTCGACGAGGTTGCCGGCGGGGTCGGGGAGCAGGATCTGCCGGCCGCCGGGGCCGGCGACCACTTCCCCGCGGAACGACAGGCCCGCGGCGCGGAGCCGGGCGATCTCGGCGTCCAGGTCGTCGACGATGAGGTGGATGCGGTTGCGGCCCGCGCCGGAGACATCGGCGGGAGTGGCGCGGGCGCCGGAGCTGGCGGGTCCGGACAGCAGCAGCCGCAGCGGCCCGCGTACCACGTCGGCGAAGGCGGGTGCGGCGCTGCTGTTGAGGGTGAAGCCGAGATGGGTGGTGTAGAAGTCGACGGCCGCCTGGACGTCGTCGACGAGGTAGCGGACGCCGGCGTAGCGGTCGGTCGCGGTCATCGGGGAGCCTCCGGGGTGTGGGCCAGGACGGGTAGTAGGTGGCGGACGCGCGTGTCGATGTCCGCCGCGGTCCGGTCGAACGCGGCGTGGCCGTCCGGCTCCGGCCGGTCCGCCGCGGCCGGGTCGGGGGTGCTCCAGTGGATTCGCCGCGCGTGGTCGCCGAATTCGGGGCAGGTTTCGCGGACCTTGTCGCAGAGGGTGATGACGTAGTCGAACCGGCGGCCGCGCAGCGTGCCCAGGTGGCGGGGTCGCCGGTCGGCGATGTCGATGCCGTGTCGCTCGCGCAGGACCCGTACGGCCTGCGGGTGCATCTGCGGCCGGGGCCGGCTGCCGGCGCTGGTCACGGTCACGAGACCGGAGGTGTGGCGGCGCAGCAGAGCTTCGGCGATCGGCGAGCGGGCGCTGTTTCCCGTGCAGGCGAACAGCACCGAGAGCCGGGGCCACCCCGCCGGATGCGCCGGCGGCTCGGGGACGCCGCGCAGCGCCGGATGCAGGGCGGCCCCGGCGCCGGCCAGGGCCTGCGCGCATCGGTCCAGGTCGAGCCGGTAATAGCTGTCGCGGCCGTCGCGGCTGCTGCGGGTGGCGGTGACCAGGCCGCCGTCGCGCAGCAGACGCAGGTGGTAGGAGACCAGGTTCTGCGGCGCTCCGGCCAGCGCAGTGAGCTCGCGGACCCGCAGATCACCCGCGGCGAGCTCGGTCAGCAGCCGCCAGCGCAGCGGGTGCGCGGCCAGGCGCACGAACGCCGGGGTGGCTTGACTCGACGACGCCATGACCCGGACGATACATCAAGCGCATTTGATGGAACAGCCGTGGATTCATCGCGCCGCGAGGTGGAGGGGTGATCGTGGGGGAGAGCGGTCCGGCGGGTTCGATACGTGATCTGCTGCGGGGGCTTCCGGTCTTCGGCACCGAACTGCCGGGGTTCGACGTCGACGCCGCGCCGGCGGAGCCGGTCGCGTTGTTCGTGGAATGGCTGACCTCGGCCGTCAAGGCCGGAGTGCGGGAACCGCACGCCATGGCGCTGGCGACCGCCGACGCCGCCGGGCGGCCTTCGTCCCGCGTGCTGATCTGCAAGGACCTCGACGCGGACGGCACCTGGTATTTCGCGACGAGCGCGGGCAGCCGCAAAGGCCGGGAGCTGGCCGCCACGCCGTACGCCGCTCTCAGCTTCTACTGGCCCGAGCAGGGCCGTCAGATCCGGGTGCGGGGCGCGGCCGTCCCGGCGGACGCCGGGCGCGGCGCCGCCGACTTCCTCGCGCGTTCCCCCGGCGCCCGCGCCGACGCCCTGACCGGCCGCCAGTCGCAGGTCCTGGACGAACCGTCCGACCTCGACGCCGCCCTCCGCGCGGCACACGCGCGGATCGAGGCCGATCCCGGGGTGGTCGCGCCGGGATGGACCGTCTACGGCGTCCGCGCCGACGACGTCGAGTTCTGGCAGGCCGACCGCGACCGCCGGCACATCCGCCTGCGTTATGCGCGTGCGGACGGCGCCTGGACGCGTCACCGCCTGTGGCCCTGAGACCGCGAAGCCCTCGACATCGGAGGTCGCCATGAGGGGCACGCCGACCGGCGCCGGGCAGGGGCCGCTGGAGCGCCGGCTGGGCCTGCCCGACGCGGTGATCATCGGGCTGGGCTCGATGATCGGTGCGGGGATCTTCGCCGCCCTGGCGCCCGCGGCGCGCGCGGCGGGGTCCGGGTTGCTGCTCGGGCTGGCCCTGGCGGCGGTCGTCGCCTACTGCAACGCGACCTCCTCGGCCCGGCTGGCCGCGCGCCACCCCGCCTCCGGCGGCACCTACGTGTACGGACGGGAGCGGCTGGGGGACTTCTGGGGCTACCTGGCGGGATGGGCGTTCGTGACCGGCAAGACCGCCTCGTGCGCGGCGATGGCGCTGACCGTCGGCTCCTACGTGTGGCCGGAGCGGGCCCATCTGGTGGCGGTGGCCGCCGTGGTGGCGCTGACCGCGGTCAACTACGCCGGGATCCACAAGAGCGCCTGGCTCACCCGGGTCATCGTCGGGGTGGTCGTCGCGGTGCTGGCCACCGTGGTGGTCGCGGGCCTGACCTCCGGCGCGGCGGACCCGGGGCAGCTGTACGTGCCGGCCGGCGTCACCGCCGGCGGGGTGCTGCAGGCGGCGGGCCTGCTCTTCTTCGCCTTCGCCGGTTATGCGCGCATCGCCACCCTCGGTGAGGAGGTGCGCGACCCCGTGCGGACCATTCCCCGCGCGATCCCGCTCGCGCTCGGGCTCACCCTGGTCGTCTACGCGGCGGTCGCGGTGTCCGCGCTCGCCGTGCTGGGCGGTACGGGACTGGCGGACGCGGTCGCGCCCCTGGCCGCCGCCGTGCGGGAGGCCGGTCATCCCGGCCTGGCCCAGGTCGTCCGCGGGGGCGCCGCGGTCGCCGCTACCGGCTCGCTGCTCGCACTGATCCTCGGGGTGTCCCGCACCACGCTGGCCATGGCCCGCGACCGGCACCTGCCGCACGTCCTGGCCGCCGTCCATCCCCGGTTCCGGGTGCCCCACCACGCCGAACTGGCCGTCGGCGCGGTCGTGGCGGTCCTGGCCGCGACCGCGGACCTGCGCGGCGCGATCGGGTTCTCCTCCTTCGGCGTGCTGGTCTACTACGCCATCGCCAACGCCGCCGCCTGGACCCTCGGGCCCGAAGAGGGACGGCCACCGCGGGTGGTGCCCATCCTCGGCCTGGCCGGCTGCCTGGTCCTGGCCTTCGCCCTGCCCCTGTCCTCGGTGGTCTCCGGGGCCGCCGTGCTCGCCGCCGGCGCCGTCGTCTACGCCGTACGCCGGGCCGTCACCTGACGGAGATCACTTGAGACTCGCAGGCGGCTACGATGAGCCGATGCGACGTGAAGTCCCAACCGAGGTGAAGCCGGCCGGCATGAGGCGGGAGCGATGAGCCGCAGGGCGCTGCGCCCGGTCGACCTGGCGCGGGAGGCGGGGGTCTCCACCCAGCAGATCCGCAACTACGCAGACGCGGGCATCCTCCCGCCCGCCGAGCGGACGGCCGCCGGCTACCGCAGGTTCGACACGCGCCACCGCGACGCCCTGCTCGCCTACCGGGCGCTGGCCAAGGGGTACGGCTGGGATGCCGCCCGTTCGATCATGCTGGCCGTGCACGACGGCGACCTGGCGGGCGCGCTCGCCCTCGTCGACGCCTGCCACGCCGCACTGCACCAGCAGCGGCTCGCCCTGCGGGCGACGGGGGAGGCGCTCGAAGCGGTGGCCGGGCAGGACCCCGGCGGTGCGATGGCGCCGCGGTCCCCCCTGCGGATCGGGGAGGTGGCCGCGCTCCTCGGCGTACGCGCCTCGGCGCTGCGCGTCTGGGAGGACGCCGGGCTGCTGACCCCGCAGCGCGAGCCCGGCACCGGCTACCGGTGGTACGGCCCCGCCGAGGTCCGCGACGCCCGCATGATCCACATGTTGCGGCAGGGCCGGTATCCGCTGGCGCGGATCGGCGACGTGCTGGACGGCCTGCGCCGCACCGGCAGCACCGAGGCGCTGCGCGCGGCCCTCGCCGAACGCCGGGCCGCCCTCGCCGCCACGGCCGTCGCCATGCTCGAAGGCTCCGCCCGCCTGCACGACTACGTCGCCGGCGCCTCGGGGTAGCGCGCCGGGACGTGCGCGGCCCTACAAGGCCCACCAATGCGTGGCCAGGCGGTCGAGGGTGGGCCGCGGCGGCGCGGGCAAGCGGGTCAGGTACCAGGCGAGGCTGCTGTACCGGTGCAGCAGGGCGTAGGCCAGCAGCCGCCTGCTCAGTTCCTCGTTCAGGTCACGGTCGCGGTAGCCGTACGCGAGGAGCAGGCGGCGCAGGATCTCGCCCTCGCCACAGGACAGGAACAGCCCCACCGACGCGAACTCGTACTCCCGCGCGCCCCGCATCGCCGGTTCGAAGTCGAACAGGCCCGACAGCCGCCGGCCGTCGCCGTCGCGCACGACCATCAGGTGCTCGCGCATCACCTCCGTGTGCAGCAGCACGGGCGCGGACGGCGTGAGCTCGACGCTGTCGAGGAAGTCCGGGATCTGCGCCAGCCAGGCCTCCTCCAGCCCGTCGGCGCGGTGGTGCGCCACGCACGCGTCCCGCCGCGTACGGAGGAAGCCGTCCCAGTCGTGCGGCCCCACGACCGCGTCGAGGCCGGGGGAGGACACCGAGTGGAGCGCGGCGAGCGTCTCGCCCACGGCGGCGGCGAGCTCCACCCGGTTGTCGTGAGGGATGCCCGGCCACGCCAGGGCGAGGCTCTCCCCGGGCAGGCGCGTCATCAGGATGTAGCTCCACCCGTCGAGCCCTCCCGCCTCCAGGACCCGGGGCGTCGGGATCGGCAGGCGTCCCTCCACGGCCCGCAGGACGGTCAGCTCCGTGTCGTACTCCTCGGGCAGGTAGACCTCGGGGTAGAGCTTGAGCACGTGCCGGTCGCCCACCGCGTAGACCGGCAACGACCCGTCGGCGAAGCGCTCAGGGCGTTCGCCGCCGAGCCCGAGATGCCCCAGCAGGGCCGACACGGCCGGGCCGAGACGGGACTCGTCCCGCCGGACGGCCATGAACTGCTCCTGGGTCTCGGCCTGCGGCAGCCGCACGTCGGAAAGCACGGCCCCGACGATAGACGAGAGCTCCGGGAGCCGATCGACCGGTTCGGCCCACGGCAACCGCCCCTACTCCCCGTGCCCTCCGCCGACCTCACCCCCTCCGCCGGAACGGGGCGAGCGTGGCCCGCACGAGGTCGGCGGCGCCCCAGTCGGGGTCGAACTGGGCGATCACGGCCAGGTGCTGGCGTAGCTGGATGATCGGCATGCGTTCGCGCCAGTCGCGGTCGAGCCCGGTCAGCTCGGCGTACAGCTCGAAGAACACGTGCGCCTCGGGCGGCGGCGCGGTCGTCCAGAGGTGTGCCAGGTCGACCTCGGCCCACGTGTACGACACGGCCGGGTCGATCAGCGCGGGCCGCCCATCGGGGGTGGCCATGACGTTCAGCGCCCACAGGTCGCCGTGCGTCAGGCACGCGGGCCTGACCGGCAGCAGCTCGGGCAGCCGGTCGCACAGCCGCTCCAGCGCCGCCCGGTCCGCGGTGTCGAGCGCCTCCCGGACGCGAGGCTCGCCGAGCCAGCGCAGCAGACGGTGCCGGGCGAAGAACTCGAACCCGTCGTCAGCCCAGGTGTTGACCTGCCGGCGACGGCCCAGCCAGTTGTCGCGGTGCCACCCGAACCGGGGGTGCCGCGTGGTGGTGTGCAGGTGGGCGAGCGCATGCGCCAACCGCGCCCAGAAGGCCTCGGTGCCCGGCCGGGGCCGCAGCGCGGACAGCACGAGCAGATCGCGGCCGGCGAGGATGATCTCGGGCGTGGCGACGCCGCCCGCCTCGCGCAGCGCGGTGAGCCCCTCGGCCTCCGCGGCGAAGGCGTCGTCCGACGGCGGCTCGCCGAACGCCTTGACGAACACCGGCGTGCCGTCACCGCGGCGCGCGAGCCCCGCCGTCGCGGCGAGACCTCCAGTGGCCGGCTCGACCGCGACGACGTCGGTCAGACCGGCCGCGTGCAGGCGTTCCAGCAGGAAAGACGTCGCTTCTGTCACGGGTGTGCTCCTCTGCTCCCCGAGAGCCCGGACGAGGGCACCCGGAACCCCGGCGACCGGTAATCCCCGCGGGCCGTCACCTGCGCGCGCCGCCCGGCCGGGTTCCGATCACGGCGGTCGCGTCCAGTTCCTCGTCGCGGGTCAGGCGGGCGGCGAGCCCGGCGCGGCCGACGGCCTCGGCGGTCTCCTCCGCCTGGCTCTCGCTCGTCTCCACCAGCAGGTGGCCGCCCGGCACGAGCCAATCGGCCGCCCCGGCGACGACCCGCCGTACGACGTCGAGCCCGTCCGCGCCGCCGTCGAGCGCGACCTGCGGCTCGTGCACGCGCGCCTCCGGCGGCAGCAGCCCGATCGCGCCGGTGGGCACGTACGGGGGGCTGGCGACCAGGACGTCCACCCGGCCGCGCAGCGCGGCGGGCAGGGCCGCGTAGAGGTCGCCCTCGTACACTCTGCCGCCCGCCGGGGCGAGGTTGCGGCGGGCGCAGCGTACGGCGGCGGGGTCGACGTCCACGGCGTGCAGCTCGACCGGCCCGGCGGCTGCGGCCAGCGCCGCGCCCATCGCGCCCGAACCGCAGCACAGGTCGACGACGACGGCGCCAGGCGGGGCGAGCGCGGCGGCCCGGCGGACCAGGAACTCGGTGCGCGGCCGGGGCACGAAGACCCCCGGGTCGACGGCCAGCCGCAGGCCGCAGAACTCGGCCCACCCGATGACGTGTTCCAGCGGCAGGCCGCGGGCGCGCCGGTCCACCATGTCGTCGAGCTCGGCGGGCGTACGCGCGGCGGAGACCAGCAGACGGGCCTCGTTTTCGGCGAACACGCACCCCGCGGCCCGCAACCGGGCCACGACCGAGGGAAAAGCGGGGGAGAGGGACAGTGACAAGGGAGAACCTTCCGGTGTGCCGAGGGCGCTCCCGCGGTCGCCTGCCTCTACGCGACCGTACGTGCGGGGAGAGGGGAGCACCCGACCTGTTCAGCGGTAATGGGGCTCACCTCCTCGCGTCGTCGCCGCCGTGACCGGCACCCTACACCAGAGCGCCCGTTCACCCGCACGGGGCCGGGCCGGGGTCCAGGTCCACGGCCGGCGGCCCAGGCCGGAGCGGAGAAGTTGATCCGGCGCCCCCGCGGCCCTACGATCGCGACCGTGACGTTCACGTTCTTCTTCCCCCTCCGCTAGCCGCCGTCGGCGAAGCGAGGCCCCGCCCGTCGCCGACGAGGCGGGACGGCGACGCGCCGTCCCGGGCCGACGCGGGAGAACAACGATCACCATGCGCGTACGCGCTGTCACTTTCTCCGCTCCGCGTCCCAGCGCTCCCACCGTCCCATGACGGCGGCGAGTCTGGTGGCGCGGTGCGTCCACGGACTGGAGCCGACGGTCGCCGCCGAGATACTGCGGCACGGCCTCGGCGTAATCACTCACATCGGGCATCGCGAGGTGCACTTCCGCGCGTCGCGGCCGCCCGCGCCGCACGGCCTCGTACTGGGCCTGCGCACGGCGGACGACGTGTTCCTGCTGGCCGCGCGGGGCACCGACGTCGGCCCGTCGCGGACGGGGGTCGCGGCCCTGGCGGAGCTCGCCGCCGCCGCCGACCTCGCCACCCTGACGCGGCTGCGCCGCGACCACGGCGGCCCCGGCGCGCTCACGGGTGTCGAGGTTTCGGCGTCGTTCCTGGGCAGGCGCAACTTCACCCGGTACGACGTGGAGGACGCGGTCGGCCGCGCCCTGGCCGCCCGGCTGGGGGTCGGCTACCACTCGCGGCGCGGTGGCGCGCCGCCGCCGGGCCACGGCGGCTGGCGGGTCACCCTCGACGGGGAGCGGGCCACGCTGCTGCTGCGCATCGCCGAGCGCCCGCTGCACCGGCGGGCCTACAAGCGGCGGTCCGTCCCGGGGACCCTGCATCCCCCGCTCGCCGCCGCCATGGTGGCCATGGCCGGCATCGAGCCCGGTGACACGGTCCTCGATCCCTGCTGCGGCGCCGGCACCCTGCTGGTGGAGGCGGTGCGGCAGCGGGCGGGCATCCGCGCCTGCGGGTTCGACCTGGCCTCGCGGGCGGTGGCGGCAGCGAGGGAGAACGCCGCGGGGCTGCCCGTCGCCGTGGCCCGGGCCGACGCCGGGCGCCTGCCGCTGCCGGACGGCGTCGCCCACCGTGTGCTGGCGAACCCGCCCTGGGGCGGTCAGGTGGCCCCGGGCGGTCTGCTCGCCGCGTCCGCCGGACGCTGGTGGGCGGAGGTGCGCCGGGTGCTCGCGCCCGGCGGGACCGCCGTGGTCCTGCTGCCCGGCGTCGGCGAGGTGCCGCTCGGCATCCGTCACGGCCTCACACCCGTGCACCTGCAACGCGTACGGGTCGCCGGGGCGGAGTCGTTCCTGGTCCGGTGGACGGCCCCACGGCCGGGCTGAGGGGTGCCGCGCACCGGGCCACCCGGCGCACGTCGTTGTCGGCCGCCGCCTCAGGCAGCGGGCGCGTCTCCGGCCGCTCCGGCCGCTCCGGCCGGAGCGGGGGAGGGACGCGGGGCAGGCCCGGCGGGCAGAAGCGCGGCCGGCAGCAGGCCGAGGGTGGCGAGCCCCGCCATGACCGGCAGTGTGAGGCCGGACCCCGACACGCCCGCCGCCGCGGGCGTGTCCAGGGCGGTCGCTCCGGCGGCCACCGCGATGCCCAGGCTGGGGCCGATGTTCATCACGGTCTGCTTGAGCCCGCCGACGACTCCGGCGTACCCGGCCGGGGCGTCGCCGACGACGGTCCCGGTAGCGGTGACCATGACGGCCGCGAATCCCGCCCCCACGAGGGCGAACGCGGCGCCGGTGGCCGCCCAGGGGCCGCCGGAGCCGAGCCCGGAACCGCCCGCGATGCCCACGACGACCAGAGTCGCCCCGGTGACCGCCGTACGGCGCGGACCGTGCCGGCGCAGGGCGGCGGCCGCCGCGGGTGCTCCGAGGACCATGACCACCGTGACCGGAAGCAGCCGCAGGCCCGTCGCGAGCGGGCCGAGCCCGAGCCGTTCCTGCAGCACGAAGGTGGCGGCGAACAGCGCGCCGAAGACGCCGCTGGTGACGGCCAGCAGGAGCAGCATCGACGCGGTCACCGGCATCGACCGGGCGACCGCGGCGGGCACGATCGGATGCGCCGCGCGGCGCTCGTGCGCGACGAACACGGCGGTCAGGCCCGCGAGGGTGAGCAGCCCGAGCAGCGTCGGCGCGGCGGTCCAGCCGTGGACGGGCACACCGGCCAGCGTGTGCACGCCGATCGCGAGCGTGCCCGCCAGCAGCGCCGCGCCGGTCAGGTCCAGCCGCGAGTGCGCGGGCCGTTCGGGCGCGGGTGCCCGTACGGCGAGGGTGAGCGCGGCGATCAGGACGGCGGCCGGGATGTTGAGCACGAAGACGGTGCGCCAGCCGAGCTCCGCCACGACGACGCCGCCCAGGACCGGCCCGGCCGCGCCGGCCACGCCGATGGCACTGGTGCGGATGGCGATCGCCGTACCGAGCCGGTCGGCCGGATACGCGAGCCGCAGCAGCGCGAGCGTCGCCGGCTGGACGAACGCGCCGAAAACGCCCTGGACGACCCGAAGGCCGATCACCCAGCCGGCGGTCGGCGCGAGCGCGATCCCGGCCGAGGCGGCCGCGAAGCCGAGCACACCGGCGACCAGCAGGCGCCGATGGCCGTACCGGTCGCCGAGCCGGCCGGCGATGACGAGGAGCGCGGCCACCGCGACCATGTAGCCGGTGCTGGTCCACTGCACCTGGGTGACGCTCGCGGCGAGGTCGCGCCGCAGGCTCGGCTGCGCCACGACCAGCACGGTGCCGTCCAACGCGACGATCATCGCGGCGGCTGCGCTGACCACCAGCGCCAGACGACTGCGCGCGGTCATGGGACGACGGGCCCGAGATGGGCGTCCAGCACCTCGGCGACCAGCCGGTCGAGGCGTTCGGTGCCGGGCGGGCCACTGGCGCCGAGGACGAGCTGCAGGCTGCCCCACGTCCACAACTGGGCGATCCCGTGCAGGTTGGCCCAGAAGGCGGCGGCGGTCACCGAGGGGTCCTCCGGAGGGTCGGCCTGGTCCCGGCCCTGTTTCTTCGGACGCTGGTTCTCCCGGCGCTGGTTCTCCCGGCATTGGGCGACCAGCGTGGCCAGGTGCTCGAACAGCGGGAGCGTGGACTCGCGCAGCCTCGGCCCGTCCGCGCCGTGCCGGTCGCTGTCGAGCAGCTCGTGGCGGAACATCAGCTCGAACATGCCCCGGCACTCCAGCGCGTAGCCGACGTACTCCCGCGCGAACACCTGGAGCCGATCGCGCGGTGAGGTCAGCCCGGCCATCGCGGCGGCGAACCGCGCCTCGAGGTCGGCGAAGCCCCGGCGGGCGATGGCCGACAGCAGGGAGTGGTGCGTGGGGAAGTACCGGCGCGGAGCCCCGTGCGACACCCCGGCCCGGCGGGCGATCTCCCGCAGCCCCAGCGCGGCGGTGCCCTCGGTCAGCACGAGGTGCACCCCCACCTCCACGAGCCGCTCCCGCAAAGAACCCGCATCGTCCATAGACAGTGTCTACCAAGACTTTGTAGACACTGTCTACTGAACTGTCGCGGAGCCGGGCAGGATACGGCGGAACGGCCGGAGTTCACCGCTTTCGAGGAGTGATTCCCGGACGTACGCTGGCGGCGTGGAGCTGGCCGAGATCCGTAGATATCCGGTGAAGTCGGTTTCTGGGTGGATTGTTGATTCGGCGGTCGTGGAGCCGTGGGGGCTGGCGGGGGATCGCCGGTGGGCCGTGGTGGACGAATCGGGCAACCTGCACTGGGTCGGGGAGAATCCGCGCCTGCTCTCCGTCGTCGCCACTCGTACGGCCGAGGACGGCCTCCTGCTTGAGGCCCCCGGTCTGCCGCAGCTGAAGGTGCCCCCGGCCACGGGTGAGCACGTCCCCGTCCACTTCGTGGAACTGGACACGGCGGTCCTCGCCCATCCGCAGGCCCATGCCTGGTTCACCCGCTTGCTGGGAAAGCCCGCCCGCCTCGTCTGGCTCGACGACCCCCGCCGCTGCGCCGTCCCGGCATCCCACGGCGGACTTCCCGGCGATGTCGTCAGCCTGGCCGGGGACGCTCCCTTCCTGCTCACCTCCCGTTCCTCCCTGCGCCGGCTCGACGAGTGGATCGCCGAGGGGGCACGCGAACGTCAGGAGGAGGTCCCCGCCCCCCTCGACATGGCCCGCTTCCGCCCCAACCTCGTGGTGGACGGCTTCGCCCCCTACGTCGAGGACAGCTGGCGCGAGATCCGTATCGGCGCACTCCGCTTCCGCATGTCCGAACTGTGCGACCGCTGCGCCGTGCCCACCTACGACCCCATCACCCTCGAAAAGGGCAGGGAACCCCTTCGCACCCTGGCCCGCCACCGCCGCTGGGACGGCAAGACCTGGTTCGGTGTCCGCTTCATCCCCCGCGACTACGGCGAGATCCAGGTCGGCGACCCGGTGACCGTCCTCGCCGCCGCGCCCTGACCCGGCGGCGCGCGCCTCGAGAAGACCACACGCGGAAGCGTGATCGGCATCGTGGCTGAGCACCGGCGCGCGCTGCCCCGGCGGCGGCCGCGAGGACGGTGCGCCGCGACCGTGCTTGCGGCAGGTTCCCCTCCGCCCGTGATCAGCCCTCGCCGGCTTCCCGCGCCGTGTGCTCCAGACGGTTGCGGTAGCTCTCCCACCACGCCTGATCGCCGTGGGGCAGGTTGAGGTTCCCGTCCCGCAGGCCGGCCGTTCCGTCGATGAGTTCCCTGACGATGTCGGCGTGACCGGCGTGCCGGTTGGTCTCCGCGATCACGTGCACCAGGATCTGGTGCAGCGTCGCCGTGCTCCGTTCGTCCGGCCACCACGGCACATGACCGGTCGCGTCGAGCGCCAGCGTGGCGATGGTGGTGTCGGAGTGCTGCCATACCCGGCGGTACAGCCCGACGATGTGGTCGCGAGACTCGTCCGCGGTCGCCCACATGTCCGCGTTGTCTTCGGCGTCGTCCTCCGTCCATTCCAGCGGTTCGCCGAACGGCCGCCCGAACGTGTCGCCGAAGTAGCCCACCTCCACCCCGGCGAGGTGTTTGACGAGCCCAAGCAGGTTGGTGCCGGTCGGGGTCAGCGGGCGGCGGATCTGATATTCGGAGAGCCCGTCGAGCTTCCACAACAGGGCGTCGCGGGCGGTCTGCAGATAACGTTGGAGGTCCGTCTTCGGTTCCGGTGTGGCCATGCCGGGGAGTGTGTCAGCCGGCGCCGGCAGCGCGCACCGGCTTTTCCCCCGGGCCGGTGCCGTACGGTCCGCGGGGAAGCCGCCGGTCGGCCTCTTCCCGTGCAGGGAACCCCCCGCCCCGGCGGATGCCGGGACGGGGCGTACTCGTCACCGCGCCCGTACGGGAGCTCAGGTGATGGTCAGCGTCGTCACCCCCGTCGCTCCGGTGAAGCCGGTGGTGAGGCACATCAGCAGGTTCGGCTGGGGGAGGGCGATGAGCTGCACCGCGGACCGGCCGGTGAACGGACCCGAGGTGACGGTGCCGGTGAACGTGGTGACGACCTGCCCGGCCACGGCGGTGCTGCTGCCGGTGCCCTCGATGACGCTGGCCTCCCCGGTGTTCCAGGTGACGGTCCGCGCGCTCTGGAAGCCGTCGAGGAGGTCGTTGCAGCCGGCGAGGATGGTGAAGCGCTCGTCGTACGATCCGCTCGTCACATCGCCTCCGCCCAGGCACGAGGTGAACCGGCCGGTGGTGGTGATCTCGAAGTTCCGGGGCTGGAAGACCACCCCCGGGTCGTAGGCGTCGGACTCGGTCCCCTGGCACTGCACCAGCGCGAGCGGCCGGGCCTGGGCCGGGCTCGCGGCGGCCGGCGCCACCACGCCTAGGGCGGCTACGGCGGCAAGGGCGAGCGAGCGCGCCCGGAATCTCCTGTCGGTCAAGGCTGTCTCCTCGCGTCGAGGCGGCCGCCGTGGGCGGCGGGGCCGGTCAGGATGGTCAGGCGGACGGGCACGGCTTGCCGGGGACGGTCAGGGCGGCCCGGGCGTGGCTGACCACGATGTCCACCCCCGCCAGCGTCCGCACGTGGATGGCGTTGACCACCACGCCGGCGCCATCGGCGGTGGTCACCTGCTCGTTGATCACGACTTTCGCCACGAGCGGGATGTTGATCGTCAGGTTGGGTTTCGGGTCGATGATCGACACGCCGCCGACCTTGAGGTTGGTGATGTACACCGAGCCGTCGACGTCGACCTGCCCGGTCTCGCCGTCCCGGGCTTTGGCCTTGGCGGTGATCTCGTCGGCGGTGACGAGACCGCCGAGGAGGTTCACCCCCGCGGTCTTGGCGGAGGCGGACGCGGTGCGCAGGCCGTCGTCTCCGACCGTGCCGGCGGCCTTCGTGGTGATCGCGCCCAGTGAGCCGAGCCCGGGAAGCGTGGCCTGCAGGAGCGTGCCGTCGTCGGAGCCCGGGGCGTCGGTGCAGGTGACGTCGGAGGGAACCAGCGGCGCGACCGTCACCAGCGGGGCCGAGACCCGGCCGCCGTGCGCGTGCGCGTCGAAGACCAGGACGGGCCGGGTGAAGGTGACCTCGGCGCAGCCGGGAGGGTCGATCCCGGTGCGGTCGGTGACGTCCGCGGCGCATGTGCGGTAGGTGCCGGTGTGGGCGGCCGAGACGGTGACGGTCGCGGTGCAGGAGGCGGCTCCGGCGGGCAAGGTCCCGGTCACCGTTACCTGCCCGCCTCCCTGCGGCGCGGTCACGGTCGCGTCCACGCAGTCGGTGGACGGCGCCCCGGCGACGGTGAGCCCGCTCGGCAGGCTGCCCTTGAACGACCAGCCCTTCTTCACGGCCAGTTCGCTGGTGTTGGTGATCGTGAACTTCAGCGCCGCGGTCTCGCCCACGCGGGCGGAATCGGGGCTGTAGGAGACGTCGAGCCGGGGTGTGACGTCCAGGATGCGTACGTTGTCGAACGCCGCGTCGTTGCCGATGCCGCTGGCCTGGAAGTTGACCAGCCTGAGCCGCAGGGCGCCCCCGCCGAAGAGGATGGGCCCGTCGCTGGTGTAGGTGCCGACGGCCACCGAACCGATCGTCGTCCCCGGGTGGGCGCACGGCTCGATCGGGGTGGTGAAGGCGGGCACGGCCGTCACGGCGTCCAGCAGGTAGAAGCCCAACTTGGCGTGGTTGGCGAAGCAGTTGGTCTCGGCGACGTCGACGGAGAAGGCCAGGAACCGCTTGGGGCCGATGTCGATGGAGAAGTTCGACTCCAGCTGGGTCCTGCCCGATCCGGGATCGGCGCCCTCGGTGTAGGCCGTGACGGCGTGGTTGGCGGCCGGGTCCCCGTCCGCCCACTGGCCGAGTGCGCCGGCCATCTGCTTCACCGTCGCCCAGACGTCGCCGCAGCCGGAGTTCGCCGGTGCGACGGCGGGGTTCTGCTGTGAGGCGATCCAGCCGTTGCAGTGGGTCAGCCAGGCCGGGTCGGCGGTGTAGGTCTGGTTGACGGGGGCGGCTCCGGTGTAGTCGCTGACCAGGATGGGTGTGGCCCCCTGACCGTGCTCGAAGTCCTCGGCGAAGACGGTCTTCGGTGACGCGGGCACGCCCGGATCACCGGGGTCGGCCGCGGCCGGACCCGGCTGGGCCGTCAGGGCCGCCGCCGACAGGACCAGCGCGCCGAGAGCGGCGAACGCCCTGTGCGACGGACCCGGCGCGTGGCCACGCGCATGAGAACGCCTCATATGCGAGTTCCTCCAGTGGTCGACGATGGCGAAAGGCGTGAACGTCCCCCAACCGCTCCGGCCCTTTCTATAAGCAAAAAGAGCGACCTTTAGGTAAATTGCTGGATCGCTCCTTAGACAAAATGGCGCGCCCCCCTCGCACTGTCAACAACCTTTCCGATTTGCCTCGTTTGGCAGCATATATCGGCATATCACGGACGATGCATGCATCGGAGAGAACAAGGAGGACGAAGGGAAACGGCGTCAGCGCCGAGTCGCGTCGAAGGAGGATCGGACCGGCGAGTTCGGGCGATAGGGGCCGGTCGAAATTCGGCGGCCGTCGCCTGCCGCCCATCGCGCGATGTCATTTCCGACGGATTTTCATGTTCGGCGACGAAGGACGGGCGGGAAAGCATTCCGGCGGCCGGCCGCGGGCGGCCACGACGGCGTCGGCCGAGACGACACGGACGCGGTCTTCGGTGGTAAAGGACGTGCCGTGATCGCTCTGCTGCTGGCCCTCGGCAGCTCTCTCGCTTATGGATGCGCCGACTTCCTCGGCGGTCTGGGTGCCCGTAAGGCTCATGTGCTGCGTACCGTGATGGTCGCGGCCCTGGCCAGTCTCGCGGTCGAGCTGCTGCTGTGGCCGTTGCTCGGCGCCTCGTTCAGCAGCGGGGCTCTGGGCTGGGGCGCCGCGTCGGGGATCGCCTCGGCCGCGGCGTTCGCCCTGCTCTACCGCACGCTGGCGATCGGTCCGACGAACGTGCTGCCGCCCGTGACCGCGCTGGTGTCCGCCGCGCTGCCCGTCGGCGTGGGGCTGCTGCAGGGCGAGCACCTGGCCGCCGCCGCGGCGGTGGGCCTGCCACTCGCGCTGGTGGCGGTGGTGCTGGCCGGCGCCGGACACGGTGCGGGCGCGGCGCGCCCGTCGCCTACGGGCGCGGGCGTGCTGGACTCCGTGGCGAACCTGCTGTTCCTGCTCGCCGCCCGCAGCGGTGACCTCACCGTCGTCGCCGTGATCACCGCCCTCTACCCGGCCGGCACGGTCCTGCTCGCCCGCGGCGTGCTCGCCGAACGCATCCACCGCGGCCAGTTGATCGGCCTGGGGGCCGCCGCCGTCGGCCTTCTCGCCATGGCCTGACAGGCCCGCACCTCAGCCATGGCTCGTGTCCGGCTCCGCGCGCTCGGCCGGCCAGTTGCGCAGGGCGACATCGATCGCGTCGAGCATCCGGCTCCAGGACTCGTCCGCGGCACGCGGATGATGGCGGAAGCCGCCTGCCATCTCGAGACTCACGAACCCGTGGAAGACGCTGCCCAGCAGCCGGACCGCGTCGGTCTGGTCGGGCTCCGCCAGCGAGTAGCCGCGCAGGATCGCCCGCGTCATGTCGGAGTGCCGCCGGGCCGCGCCCGCCGCCTCGGTATCCGGGTCGAGATCCACCTGCATCGCCGCGTACCTGCCCGGATGCTCCCTCGCGTAGTCGCGGTAGGTGCCGGCGAAGGCGACCAGCGCGTCCTTGCCCGCCCGTCCGGCCAGCGCCGCCGCGGCCAGGTCGGCGAGCTCGGCCAGGGCCAGCCCGGCCACCCGGACCCGCAGCTCGTGGGCGTTCCTGATGTGCGAGTACAGACTGGCGTCCTTCACGCCGAACCTGCGCGCCAGCTCCGAGACCGTCAGGTTCTCCAGCCCCACCTCGTCGGCCAGTTCCGCCGCCGCCTCGGTCAGCCGCTCGGCCGTCACCCCGGCTCGTGCCATCCGCCATCCTTCTCTTCCTAGGACTCCTAGGTAAAAGCTTAATCGATTGCCCTTAGAAGCGGCAGTGGATAGCTTGAATCCTATGAAGCCAATCGCCGAGCGCGAGATCCGCGCCTCGTTCGTCAACTGCACCAAGGGCGAAGCAAAACGCCTCGCCGTACCGAGGGACCTGGATGCGCGGCCCTGGGACGACCTGGACTTCCTGGGCTGGCACGACCCCGCGTCCCCGGGCCGTGCCTATCTGGTCGCCGAGCAGGGGGACCGGCTGGTCGGGGTGGCGCTGCGGCGGGCCACTTCCAATGCCGGACACGTGCGGCGCAGCATGTGCTCGCTCTGCCTGACCACCCATAGCGGCGACGGCGTGTCGCTGATGACGGCCCGCCGCGCCGGCGGCAGCGGCAACTCCGTGGGCGTCTACGTCTGCACCGACCTGGCCTGCTCCCTGTATTTGCGCGGCAAGAAGGACGTCGGGCCCGGCGGGCGGATGCCCGAGTCGCTCACGCTCGAAGAGAAGATCAGCAGGACCGCGGTCAACGTGGGCGAGTTCCTCCAGAAGGTGACTCAGTGACCGGCACCGTCGGTACGCGCGGCCTGCCGGGGCCCGCATCCGTTCGATCCTGACGAGGCCTCGCGTCAGCTCGGGCCGAGGACGCAGAACTCGTTGCCCTCCGGGTCGGCGAGGACGATCCACGGGACGTCGCCCTGGCCGACGTCGGCGAGCGTCGCGCCGAGGGCCCGTAGCCGGGCCACCTCCGCCGCCTGATCGTCTCCGGGGTGGGGCAGCACGTCGAGATGGACGCGGGTCCACGCGGTCGCCACGCCGGGCGTTGCGCGGAGGAACTCGAGATAGGGCCCGACGCCCTTGGCGGAGCGCAGCCTCGCGTGATCGTCGGTCACCTCGTGCACGGTCCAGTCCACCGCCTCGCCCCAGAACCGGGCCATGGCCCGCGGGTCGGCGCAGTGAACCACGACCGCGGCGATCGGCCCGGTGTCCCGGTAGACCTCCCGGGGCTCCAGCACGCAGAACAGGTTGCCCTCCGGGTCGGCCAGAACCGTCCACGGGACCTCGCCCTGGCCCACGTCGGCCGGCGTCGCACCAAGCTCCTTCAGACGCGCCACCAACTCCGTCTGATGGGCCGCGGAGGTGGTGGCGAGATCGAGGTGCACGCGATACCTCACCGTCTCGGGGTCCGGAACGGTGACGACGTCGACGCAGACGGCGGTGGGGTCCGGCCAGGCGAAGCCCACGGGTTCGACGTTGGTCACGCCGGGTCCCTCGCTGGAGACACCCCAGCCGAGCGCCTCCGCCCAGAAGCGGCCGAGCGCCGCGTCATCCCGGGCCTTGAAGTTCACCTGAACAAGTCGCAGCGGCATGCCGCCAACCCTATGGCCGAGCCGGAGAAGTCAGCTCAGCGTGGCCGCCTTGCGCAGCAGCACTGAGCGTTCGCGCTGGTTGGCGCACAGCCGGGCCGCCAGCTCCAGCTCAGCGCGCGCTTCCGGCCGCCGTCCGAGTCGGGCCAGCAGCTCACCGCGTACGGACGGGACCAGATGCGAACCAGGGAGCCGGTCCGAGGCGATCAGCTCGTCCACGATGGCCAGCGCCTGCGCGGGGCCCGAGGCCATGGCAACGGCGACGGCCCGGTTGAGCTCGACCACCGGAGAGGGCGCGATCCGGCCGAGTGCCTCGTAGAGCACCACGATCCGGTCCCAGTCGGTCTCTTCGACCGAGGGCGCCGACGCGTGGGTGGCGGCGATCGCGGCCTGCAGGCCGTAGGGGCCGAGGCCGCGAGTCGATGCCTTGGCCAGCGCGGCCAGCCCACGGCGGATCGCCGAGAAGTCCCACCGCCGCCGGTCCTGCTCGTCGAGCAGGACCGGCGAACCGTCCGGGCCGGTCCGGGCCGGGAAACGCGCGGCGGTCAGCTCGCACAACGCCAGCAGGCCGTGCACCTCCGGCTCGTCCGGCTGCAGCGCGGCCAGCGTGCGGGCCAGCCGGATCGCCTCGTACGCGACCTCGGGGCGCAGCAGCCGGTCGCCCGACGTGGCCGTCGACCCCTCGGTGAAGATCACGTACAGAACACTGAGCACGCCGCCCAGCCGCTCCCGGCGCTCGGCGGCCGGCGGCAGCTCGAACGGCACCCCGGCCGCCGCGATCGTCTTCTTGCCCCGGGTGATGCGGGCCTGCACGGTCGCCACGGGGACGAGGAACGCGCGGGCGATCTCCTCACTGGTCAGGCCGCCGACCACGCGCAGGGTCAGCGCCACCCGGGACTCGCGGGAGAGCACCGGGTGGCAGCTGACGAACATCAGCGCCAGCACGTCGTCATCGATCTTGTCGGGGTCGATCTCCTCGTCGGCCTCGGAGTCGGCCGCCAAGTCCGCCGCCAGCAGGGCGTATCGGTCCCGGAGGGCGGCCTGGCGGCGGATCGCGTCGATCGCCCGCCGCCGGGCCGTGGCCATCAGCCATCCGGCCGGATTCGCCGGAGGGGCGAGCGGCCACGACACCAGCGCCTCGGCCACCGCTTCCTGGGCCGCGTCCTCGGCCACCCCGAAATCACCGGTGAACCGGGTCAGCGCGGCGACGATCCGCGCCGACTCGATCCGCCAGACGGCCTCGACATCGGCCGTGCCCATCAGATCCGGCCGCTGCTCGCGCGCCCGGCCCAGCCCTCGGCGATCACTCGGCGACCTGCGGGACCTCGTCGCTCCCGGGCACCCGCCGGACCTCGATCTTGGACCCGGGGGCCGCCGGGACCCGCTTTGCCCACTCGACCGCCTCCTGTTTCGAGGCGACGTCCAGCAGGAAGAAGCCCCCGAACAGTTCCTTGGTCTCGCCGTACGGCCCGTCCGTGACCACCGGGGCCTCGCCGCTGAAGTCGACCACGACGCCCTGGCCCGGATCGTCCAGCCCTTCCGCCGCGAGGAGAACGCCGGCCTTGACCATCTCCTCGATGAACTGGTGGGTCCTGGCCATCATCTCGTCGATGTCGGCCATCATGGCCGCGTTCGACTCGTCGGTGCCCCGCATGATCAGCAGGTACTTCGGCATCGCGTTCTCCTCGTCCGGCGGAGCCGCCTCTCGGCCCTCGCACCCACACGTCGAACGAGCGGCGCGCGGATCGACACCGCCCCGGAGAAATCTTTCGCCGCGACGCGGCCGCCCCCCTCCGGCCCGCGCTCCGCGCATCAGGGCGGCTTCTGGGCAGATCGCCTTCAAACCGACCATCTTAGTTCGGACTCCGGAGCATTCCTGCTGGTAACAGCTCAGTCCCGTGAGCCGGCCCGCGCAGGTCGTCCATCAGGGGCTGGAGAACCTGCCATGCCGGGGCCTGGGCCAGATTCCTGGCCGCGTGCGGTGTGTACAGGGCTCTGGCCTTGTCGACCTCGTGCGTCTGCCAAGCACGCTCGTCCAGCGAGGGCCGCAGGTCCTCAGCCACAGGACGCCTGCCTGCTGATCGTCGCGTAGGGAGGTCAGCAGGTCCCGGGCCCAGTTGTGGATCTCCCTGCGTTCGCGTCGTCCGGGTAACAGCATGTTGTCCCTTCGCCGTCAGGGCATGACCGCTTTCACCGTTGTCACCCTCCGGGGCGAGTCTCCTTCGCGGCGGCGAACCGCCGGAGCGCGTCGAGGGCCGACAGGCCGTAGACGTCCTCGACCGCGTCGGCCAGCAGGTGGCACATCCGGAACCTGTCGAGTGGGGTCAGGCCCATCCGGGTGAGGTGCAGGTAGGTGTAGTTGAGCAGCACCCGGTAGCGCAGGAAGCCGGGGTCGGCGAAGACCGCCTCGTGGTAGGCCGGACTGTCGAAGATCAGGCGCTGGAGCTCGTTCGGTTCGCGCCGCGGCACCGGCAGGTCGCCGAGTCTGGCCTCGAACACCTCGCCCGGCCGGGTCGTCGGCTGGACCAGCCGGCCGTCGTCGATCAGGGCGCCCGCCCGGCCGCGGTACCGCTCCAGTAGCGCCGCCCACTCCCGCGCGAACGGCGCGGGCGGGGCGGCCGGGTCGTCGAGCGCGGCGACGACGTCCCGCACTCGCGATGTCAGCGCCTCGCGCCGCTCACGGAAGTCGCGCTCGAAGGCGGCCCGGGTGGCCTCGGGGTCGGCCGCCCAGGTGATGAACCCCTCCGCGTGCATCCTGTAGGAGAGGTAGCTGCGGGTGATGGGGTGTGAGGTGTGCGCGACGGTCAGCATGAGGGTCATCGCCAGGCCCAGTCTGCTGTCATCACCCCCGCGCACATGGTCGAGCATGGCGAACAGCAGCGGCGTGCTTTCGGCGTAGAACGAGGTGAGCAGGTCGACCGCCTCGTCGCTGCCGAGGATGTGCCGCCGGGAGTCGTACGTCGCGTCGCGGATGGAGTTGTCGGGCGGCCACGGGGTGAGCGGCCCGTGCTCCTGCTCGCGCACGGCGAGCAGGCGGTGCCGCGTCAGACTCTCGTCCGGGTCGAGCACGGTCGTGGAGGGATGCCCGTGCAGGTAAGCCCCGACGACCTGGTCGACGCGCGGGCGCACGACCTCCTCCCACAGCCGGGGCGTCGCCTTGACGTTGATCCGCACGTGGGGGCCCTGCCTCCAGTGCCGCAGCACGTACGCCGCCTCCACCTGGCCGCGCAGTCCTTCCAGCAGGGGGCGTACGGCGTCGAGCAGCAGCCCGTCCTTGTCGGGGGCGTGGTAATAGACGTGGACGCAGTGCCAGATCGGGGCGTCCTGCGTGGGCGAGCCGGTCAGGGGGACCACCTCCTGGAGCCGGCCAGGCCGGCGAGGTCGGTGAGGGCGCGGGCGACGAGGAAGGACACGTGGTGCTCGGTTCCCGCGCGCAGCCCCAGCCGGTTGTGGAACAGATGGGCGCATCGCAGCAGGATCAGCGGCACCGTGCGGCGCTCGGGCGGCACGGCGGTGGCGAGGAAGGCGTGCGGCGAGCCCGAGTCGGACGGCCTGCACCTGCCCGCGGCGTGCAGCGCGTCGAGGTCGTCGCGCAGTGCGCGCACCGACGACGCCCACGTGCCGAGCAGGCCGCCGGCGGAGTCAGGCAGATCAGCGCGGCTCGGCAGATCCCACAGCGCGCGGGTCTGGGCGAGCAGGGCGTCGCGGCGGCGCAGCCAGTCGTTCTCCCCGCCGGGGATCTCGGGCCGCCGGTCCGCCTCCCGGATGGTCTCCGCGAACGCGCGCGCGGCGGTAGGCAGGTCGGGCTCGCAGGCCGCCAGCGCGATGGTGAGCGCGGCGAGCCCGATGGCGGCGCGCTGCTCCATCCGCGCTCCCGCTCTCAGCACGTCGAGCGCGAGCGTGCTCGACACCGTGAAGTGCCGCTCGGCGGCGGCGACGCAGGCCGCGTCACCGTAGGCCGCGTGCTCGGGCCGGTAGGCGGCAAACTCCACCGAGTCGGCGGGGCGCAGCCGGTCGTCGTACCGCTCGCGCCGCTCGCCCCGGGCGACGGCCGCCGCGAAAGCGCGGTACGCCTCCAGATCGACCGGGGGAGATGGGTGCGCGGCGAAGTGGGCCGCCGCCCGCTCGCGCACGAGGCGGTGAACGCGGGAGACCCGCGAGGGGTCCGGAACCTCAAGCCGCAGCCGCACGTGCTGGCCGCCCTCCCAGTAGCGGAGGAAGAAATGGCCACGCGCCGTCCCATCCGAAACCAGCTCCCGGACCGCCGGGTCCACGACCCCGGTGACCAGGGCGTCGAGGTCGCCGAAGTGGAACAGATGGGCGCTGACCCAACGGTCTCCATCCTGCGCGGCGGCATCCGTCCGCGTCGCCGTCATCGGACCGGCCTCGCCGACAGCTGGACGACGTACTCGGTGACCCGTCTCCCGGTGCCGTACAGGGGGGCGTCGGCCGGGTCGGGCAGGGCCTCCTCCAGCACCACGAGCGATCCGGGGTCGCGCAGCGAGCGCACGAACCCGGCCAGCAGCAGCATGTCGGTGACGTCGACGTACATCGGCTTGCGGTCCTTGCTCAGCAGCCCGACCAGGAGGCCGTCCCCGAGGCCGACCACCCGGGCGAAGAAGCGGCGGGGAACGCCGTGCGTCGCCAGCCACCCGGCGAGCCGCGGCAGGTAGGCGGCCTCGCTTTCGCCCTTGGCGGGCACGGGAAAGTCGCCGGCCCGCAGCCGCCAGGCCGCACGGGCGAGCGTCACCCGCCCGACGTCCATCCGCGGCCACCGCTCCACTTCGCCCTCGGCCGGCACGTCGCCGCGGGTGCGGAAGACCCAGCCCGGCACCATGGCCGTGGACGGCTCGCCGAAGGCTCGTACGAGGAACTGCAGCCACGGCGGCAGCCAGTGCTGGGCGGTCATCCCCAGGTGGACCGGCCGGACGGTGCGGCCCTGTCCGTCGAGAAGGGCCAGCCGGTCGCGCCCGGCGTCGTAGCCGACCGCGAGGTGCGCGGGCGCGAGGGGCGGCAGGTCGTCGTCCCCCGGCGCGAAGGGGTAGTCGAGTGCGAGGTCGGCCGTCGCGGGGCGCACGTTGAGCCCGCCGCCCACGAGTCCCCGGCACTCCGCCACCAGCACGTCACCCTGGTCGGCCCGCAGCTCCGCGGCGGGCGGGATCTCCCCTCCGGCCAGCGCGACCAGCCGGTGCAGCCGCGACAGCCCCCGGCCGTACCCGGCGGAGACCGAGTTGACGACGGCGCGCACCCCGTTCGGCCCGTCGGACACGGCCTGCAGGTAACAGCAGACCGACCCGGGCGGCTGGACGAAGCGCGGCCACGAGGCGGCCACCTCGACCAGGCGGGCGGCGGCGGCCTGGACCGTCGCCTTCCGCGCCGAGGGCCCGGCCCCCATCAGCTCCCAGAACCCCCGCCGCAGCTCGGACAGCTCGCGCAGGCCACGCGGGGGCTCCTCCCCGGGCACCGCGCGGGGGACGGCGACGGGGTTGCGCAGCATTCCGCGCAGCAGCGCGCCGCCAGCCCCCGGGGCTCCGGAGTGAATCTGACGGTAGAAGTCCAGGGCGGGGATCCGGGCTCCGGGGCCGTGCAGATCGAGGAAGAAGGCGGTGGCCGCGATCTTGACGGGCAGGTCGGGATCGAACAGGCCCAGCAGGCGGCGTACGGCGTCGAGGTCGTCGAACACGTGCCGCCAGGCCGTCGCGTTCAGCCGTCCCGCGACGCCGGGGATGACGGCGCTGTGCCAGAGCAGGTTCCTGTCGGGCAGTGACGGCCCGGCCGGCAGCACCTCCACCAGCGCCTCGCGCGCTACGGAGGCGGGGTCTGAGGTCTCCTCGTGCGGCATGCCGGGCGAGGAGTCACCGGCGGCCTCCCGCAGCGCTTCGGCGATCCGGGCGACCGCCGCCGCGTGCGGCGCCGCCGCCCGGCCCTCGGTGAGCCAGGACGCCAGCCGCCCCACCGGATCGGCCGCCTGCTCGTCGTACGGCGGGACCAGCTCCAGCAGCCCCGCGTCGACCAGCGGCTCGATCCCGGGCGCCTCGATGAGGGTGGGGAAGGGCCGCCCCCGGACCCAATCGAGGGCCTGGCGCACGGCGGGGCCGGCGGCCACGCTCGACAGCGGCTCGTCGGCTCCGGGACCGAGGAACCAGATCCGGCTCCCGTCGTCGGCCGCCGACGGGTTGACCCGCAGCCGCACCCGCTCGCGCACGGCCCGGTGCCGCGTGAGCGCCGACCACAGCGGGCGCAGGACCGCCCGGTCGAGCTCGGCGACGACCTGCCAGGACGGCTCGCCGCCGCTTCGCACCGCGGGCCCGCCCGCCGTCCACCGGCCGAGGCCGCTGAGGGTGAACGTGGCGTACGGGCTGGTCTTGACCGTCACCCTGGCGACGTACCTGGCCAGGCGCAGCAGCTCCTGCCGATCCGGCGGGCGGTCCGCCGGACCCGCGAGCCACGCCTCGAGGCGGGCGGCCAGCACTGGGCTGCCCAGAGCGAGTCCGCGCCGGAAGGCGGGGTCGGCCACCACCTCGCGCAGCAGGGCCGTCTTCTCCCGGGTCTCCTCCGCCAGCAGGGCGGGCAGTGCGGCCCGCAGCGTGTCGGCGTGGTCCCTGCGTGCGGTCCACTCCCTGATCCGCTCGGCCAGGTCCCGGGGGAGAGCGGCCATCACCTCGGCGGAGACGGCCCGGCCGGACGGCCGGCGTCCGGTGAACACCGCGCGCCGCAGGGCGACCAGCCCCGCCTTGCGGGAGCCCGCCCCCGTTCCGCCGATCACGTCGTGCAGCGGGCCGGACAGGTCGGCGCCCTCCCGCCGCAGCCACGCCGAGACGTCCGCGAGCTCGTCCACGACCTCCCAGGTGCGGGTGCAGCGCAGCCGGTCGAGCCCTGCCAGGGGCAGGCCCGCGACGCGTACCGCGAAGATCGGCGACACGGCATAATCTCGACCGGCGAGCCGTGCGGGACCGCCGCTCTCGGTGACGGGGGCGGCATGCGCCAGATGAGTCAAAGGAACGCGCTCCTCGTGTGGGTCGCCGGGGGCCGAGGGCGCCCGTGCCGTGGGCGCCCTCGGCCCTGCTGCTCGTCTCACCGGCGGCCCAGCGGGGTCACCGGTCCTGATCGCCGCCCGCGGCTCGCGGCCCGGGCGCCGCGGGGCTTACGCCTCCGGAGTCCAGCAGCTGGTGGCCGACAGGTAGGAGGAGCAGTAGCCGGCGGCGGAGGAGGCGCCCGTCTCGACGGCGCCGTGGCCCTCCGCCACGATGGAGTCGGCGGACAGCACGTCGATGGAGTCGACATCGAGGCCGCGCAGGTCGAGCTTCAGGCTGTCGTTGGACATGTTGCGTCTCCTTTTGAGATCACTGCTTGCCGTACTGTTTTCCGCTTGCCGTACGGCCGTGCGCCGGAGGGCACGGCGTCATCCTGTGGGGGGCCTCACCTCCTCGTGTGAGCCGGCCGGGATCCCGCGGGCCACGAGGGGCCCGCTGGTCAGGGGCGTGCCCATCGCCAGGAAGGACAGGCTCCGCAGCGGAGTTCCGGCGATCCCGAGCACCTCGTCGGTGGTGTCGTTCGCGCCGTCGGAGTGGATGCGCGCGGCCAGGCCGAGGGCGGCGGCGGCCAGCGCCGCCCGCTGGGCGGCCAGGCCCGCCTCGGCCTGCTGAAGGCGGTACCAGCGGTCACCGAAAAGGCCGGCGCCAGCCAGGGGATCGCCCACCGGGACGAGCACGGCGGCCGCTCCCCGCAGGGCGGCCCGGGTGTTGCCCAGCAGGCGCCCGGCCGTCACCGCGGGCACCGGGTCCTGGCCGGCGGCCTCGTGCAGCACCCGCCGGTCGTGGTCATACCAGTACGCGCCGCGGGGCAGCCCGTGCACACGCAGGGCCAGCAGGCACAAGGCGGTCGCCGCGAGTCCCGTCCCGGCCCCGGGCAGGTCGGCGGGGTAACCACCGCCCGCGGCCGCCAGGATGGCGCCGAGCTCACCCGCCCGCAGGGGGACCGGGCGGTAACCGGCCGGCGGGGACGCGCGGCGCGGAACCCCCGTCGCCAGGCACACCCCGGGCTCCGGCTCAGGGACGGGGATGGCCGGGCCGATCCCCGGGGGAGGGGCGGGCCTCAGCCGGGTGGAGGAAGACGAGGACGCGGCGCCGCCGGCCGTGCTCGTCCGGTGCAGAGCGGCGGCGGGGCCGTCGGGCATGGGCAGGGGGAGCGGCATGCTCTCCCGGGCCGCCTCCCCGAGTGCCTCCCGGGTCGCCGGTCGCCGTGTGCTCCCGCAGCCGGGGGTCCGCGGGACTTCCCGGCTGACGAGAGAGTCGCGTGCTCGGGGCAGCGTGAACGTGAGCACGGCCATCGCGGCCTCCCGCGCGCCGTCGAGCCCCAGCAGGCGGTCGACCTCCTCGTCCGGGAATCGCAGGTGCGCCCGGCCGGTCACGCGCAGCCGTCCGGCGACGGCGAGCGCCTGGGCGATGAGCACACCGGTCTCCTGGCACATCAGGCGGTAGCCGAAGTCGCCGTACTTGAACATCGACCGCCAGAACACCGCCGACAGCACGAGCGTGACGTCCGGGTCCGGCGCGTCCGCGAACAGGCCGGCGAGAGCCGGGGCGTGGTCGCCCTCCCGCACGCGTTCCAGCGCGTGGTGGACCGGGTCGTAGTGGTACAAGGCGGCGGGCAGGCCGGGAACGCGGCGCTCGCCGGCCGCGACGTACGCCTCGATGGGGTAGAGCCCGCCGCCCGACGGCGCCGGGCGGCCGAGGAGGAACATGGGCGGCTCCCTCAGCGGGTCGCCGAGGTCGTCCATCGGGTGGAACCACACCACCCTGGCCATGCCGAGCAGCTCCCGCAGCAGCTCGCCGACCAGGCCGAGGGCGGTGTCGTCCCGGGTGGCCCAGGGCAGGACGACGCGCTCGGCCCCCGGGTAGCGCTTGTGCCGGGTCGGGGCGTTGGCCCAGTCGACGGACAGCGGGCCCCGGTCACGCATCGCGGCCAGGTAGCGGCGCGTGGCGTCACCGGGCGCGCTCGTCGCCGTGATGCCGTGCATCCGGTCTGCCTCGCTTCCTTCGTCGGTGCCGGTGGGGCGCGTCATGGGAAGGGATGGGGGTGTGGGTTGAGGTCCTCGGGCCGCAGGTCGTCGTCCCGGTAGCCGAGCAGCCGGGGCAGGGACAGCAGCCGCGGCAGGCCGTGGACACGCCGGTAACGGTGCCCGAACGTCATCGGCATCGCCCCCGGCACGATGACCTTCGCGCCGGCGAAGCCGCCCGCCCGGGCCTCCGCAGAGGTGATGTCGACGGCGACCACGTCGAGGCCGCTCGCCAGGTAGCGCCCGGCCAGCTCGGCGAGGTCCGCGGTTAGGTCGTCGTGCTCCGGCCAGCCGAGCCGGGCCGTGACCTCCGGCACCGTCAGGGCGGGCCCGTCGACCGGCAGGAAGCCCAGCCGCCCGAACGCCTCCGGGTGACCGTAGAGCAGGGGATGGTGCTCCAGGAGCCGCACCTTGCCGGGGTCGGCCGCCAGCCGGGCCGCCTCAGCCGGGTCGTACCGCTCGATGTGCCCCGCCAGCATCGGGCCGAGGTCGTCGAGCGCCCGGCGCAGCGCACGCTCGGGCATCAGATCGGCGGCGGTTCCGCACAGCGCCCGCGGCCGGTCTGGCCGTCCCGTCGCCTCGACGGCCATCACCCAGAACACCGGCACCCGCTGCTCCAGCATGGCGGCGAACGCGTGCACGTCGTAGCCCAGCCGATCCCGTACGCGCTGGGCGATCATGGGGATGCGCCGGTCGTCCGCCGACGCCAGGTCGACGCGGGGGATGGGCATCCGGGCGTACCACGTGGTGAGGAACGCGTCCCGCTCGGCCACCTCGAGCAGGCCGTGCAGGATCGCCTCGGCGGGGTGGCCGCCGAGGGCGCACCCGTTGGAGCACTCGTAGGCGAACCCGCGGTCCTCCGCCGGCCGAGGGCCGAAGTACGCGTAGCTCTCCGGCACCAGAACCGGCTCGTCCCGCTGGAACGAGTACGCCCACACCCACGACGTGGGCCGCTCCGGCCGGAAGCGGGTGAACCAGAAGTCGGGCTGGTCGTACCAGTCGTCGGGGTAGAGGCCCAGCGTCCTCGGGTCGAGGGCACGGTCGGCGATGTCGTCGTACGCGGCGCGCACGACGGTCCGCCGCCCGCGCGGATGGATGCCGGCGATCCGCTCCAGTGCCTCGGCGACCGCGGTCGCCCGCGCCGAGGCGAAGTCGTGGCTGCGCCCGTACCCGTGGTGGCTCTCGTGGGTGGTCCGCGCGGGGCTGAGCCGGGCGACCGCCATGGCGCTGCCGCCGCGCTCCTCCGCGACCAAGGCCTGCACGATTCCGGTCTCGGCGTCGACGAATCGCCGTTCCAGCTCGTCGGCCCTGCCGCTGATGCCGCCGACCCTGAACGCCCCCGGATGCGCTTTCGGCGCCGGGGCAGGGACGTAGCGGCCGGCGTCGGGCCCGTCGTCCGGCCGGTCGCCGCAGTCCGGGCAGAGCGGGTCGGGCAGGAACAGATGACGGCGCACCGTGCCGGTCGGCACGTGCACCCTGAGCAGCGCGCCCGTGGTCCGCGCGGACGCGGGGTCGCGCCGCAGCCGGTCCACCTCGTCGGCCACCAGTGCCGCGACCGCTTTCGCGACGAGCGGCGTGAGGAGGGCGCAGGGCCGGGTGTCCAGCTCCGTGCCGTACCGCTCACGCAGCGCGTCACGCCCCAGCGCGTCGGGCCGGTTGCCCCTGCGCCGCCGTTCGACGCAGGTCGGGCAGCCCGGCAGCGGCGGGCGTGCCGCCGGGCCGACCAGCACCCAGCCGGCGTCGACCCGGACCGGCAGCCACGGCACACCCTGCTCGGCCGCGCGGCGCGCCACGGAGGGATACGGCCGGGTGTCGTCGGCGTCGCTCGCGACGACGATCGCTCCGCCGCCCGGACCGGCGGGTCCCGGAGCTGTGACGGCCGCGCGGATCGCGGCGCGCAGCCTGCCGGTTCCCAGCACGGTCACGAAGGCCGGCGACTCGGCGAGCGCGCTCGTCGGCGCGTTCTCAGCCCTCAAGGAGCACGACCTGTGTGACGTAGGGGAGCAGCCGCGAAGCCTCGGGATCGCCGCCGAGCGGCACCGCGACCGGCACCCTGCCGGTCGCGCGCAACGCGCCCGCCATCAACCGCACGGCCTCCGCGGGGTCCCCTGCGGGCGCCCAGAGGGGACGGGCCCCGGCGTAGGCGCTCTGCCCTTCGGCCCGGGACTGCCAGCGCAGCAGCAGCCGTTCCAGTCCGTCCCGCAGTGCGGCCGGTGCGGTGGCCGCGGCCGACACCAGGACCGGCCCGCCGGGAACGGTGAAAGACAGGGCGGGTACGCCGAGGACGGACGTGTGGTCGCGCACGTCCGGTCGCTCGCCGGCCAGCGTGAGCTGCCGCGCCAGCGCACCAGTGAGATCAACCGGTACGCCCGCTTCCGCCGTCGGGTCCTGCCGCAGGCGCGCGGCCAGCAGGGTTTCGCAGTGGGTCCGCAGCCCGGCGGCTACCGCCTCGGCCCAGCTCAGACCCGCCCCCGCGCCGTCGGCGGACTGGAGCGCCCCGGCTCCGGCGAGGCGCAGGGCGGCCGTGGGCACCGGGCGCGTCCGGCCGTCCGGCAGCTCGACGCCCCACAGGACGTCCTCCTCGTCGGCGTGAGCGGCCGGCCCGGCGGCGAGGACGCCGTAGGTGGCGAGCGCGGCGAGCAGGCAGCGCAGCCGTGCCGTCCGCCGGTCCTCGCCCCACCCGACGACCCGCGGAGGCGGTGTCCAGCGGGGCAGCGCCCCGAACGGGTCGGAGACGGTCGCCAGGCAGACGGACAGCGGGTCCTGCGCCAGTCCCCCCTCGTCCAGCATGCCGAGGAGGCCCAGCCGGGAGTCGACCACGTCCTTCGTCCGGTCGAGCAGTTCCCCCGCGTCGACCGCGTCGACCGCCGCCGGCGACAGCACCGCGTCCCGCACCGCCTCGGCGCGCGGGGCGGCCGTACGGGCGCCCGCGCGGGGATGGGGGACGAACCGGTGCGGGACGGCGTCGAGGTTGCGCAGATCGACTCGGGTGAGCTGGAGCTTCCGGCTCGTGCCGACGGCGTCGAGGCCGGTCAGATGGGAGAAACAGGCCAGGGCCAGCATGGAGGCCACCACCGCGGGCACCGGGCCCACCAGCCAGTCCTCGCGAGAGCGGGGCGGGGGCACGGCGGGCAGGGCGGCCAGCCGGTGCCAGCCCGACTCGACAGCCGTCATCGAGGGCCTGCCGACCTGGCCGAGCCACACCTCCGCGGGGCGGACGAGGGCCTGCCCCAGGACGACTCCGGCCGCCTCGCAGGCGCGGGCGCTCGTCACGAGGGTGTCGATGTCCGTGCCGACCTGGAGGACGACGTCCGCGTCCCGGGTTAGGGCGCGGGGATGGTCCTCGGCGGAAACGGCGTGTATTTCCTGCCGCGGATCGCGGCGGGCGCGGTCCGCGGCCTGGGCGACCGCCTCCGTGTCCGGGCATATCACGGTGATCCGTTGCCAGCCCGACCCGGCGCACGCCTCCAGGAGTGCCACCAGCAGGGGACCGTCGCCCGCGAGGACCAGCCGGGAGCGGCGGAGCCGCTCGAACCGCCACTCGGGGGAGTCGAGTACGTAGCCGATGAAGGCGATCTCCTCCGCGTACGTGCGCCGCTCGGCCTCGGTCAGGCCGTGGGGCCGCACCTGCCGGGCATCGACGACGAACCGCTGCTCCGCCAGCCGGCGCACCAGGCCTTCGACCATGTCGCGCTTGTCATCCGGCAACTGCGCGGTCAGCTCCGCCAGGCTGTGCCGCCCGGTGAGCACCGGAGCCAGCCTGCTGAGCCAGGCGTACGCCTGGCGGCCCCGCAGCGTGCACGATCCGTAGTCGCTGTGGACGTACACCCCCTCTGGACATTCGACGAACCGAACGTCGTCCCGCAATCGCGGCCGTATCGCCCTATCGGGCCGTGGGAGCGCTCCCATGACCTCGATATTAAGATCGAATGACAATTAAGTAAAGTATGTGTTGATCTTTTCTGTGCATCCGTTTCCGTGTACGATCCCCAGCTCCCGACTGCATCAGGTTTCGGGCAGTGACCGGAAACATGATTTGCTTCTCTCCCCCGAAGAGGCCGTACACGAGCCTTGAACCTCCCGTCGGGGGAGGTCGTACCGTTGCGTTGCGCGCATCACCGGGGCAGGCGACCCCGGACGGCGCAGGATCGTCGGCGAGCCGGCGCGGGCGACCGGGACGACCGACCCCGCGCTGGGGGTTCTTGGCCGCTCTTGGCGAGGTGTTCTCGCAGACCAGGCCCCAAAGATGCTGGTTTCAGCCCCGGCCCGACGGCGCGCCGTGCACGCACCCCACCTCCTCGGCCGGCTCAGACGGCAGCCCTCGGTTCGGATAGCTTGCGAGAATTACCCATCTCCCAAGTGATCCGCCTGACGGCGTGACGCAACGGATGAGCAGTTTCTATTTTCTATTTCCAGAAAATCAGAAAGTCGCTAGGCTGGGCGGCCGTGACGAGCTCCGTGACCATCACCGCGTGCAAGCACTGCGGCGCGCCCATCGAGCAGCCGGTACGGCGGGGCAGGCCGCGGGAGTACTGCCCGGACGGCGACTGCCAGGCGGCGGCCAAGAGGGAGCGGGAGCTCCGCCGTGCCACGCCGGGCCTGGAGGGCGCGCTGGCGCGGGTGGAGGACCTGTACGAACGCATGGAGAAGGGCCTGGCGGCGGCGATCGAGCCGCTGGCGCGGGTGCTCGCCGAAGAGCTGAGCCCGGCGGGAGTCGAGGCGAAACTGAGCGCGATCCAGGCCGAGGCGCACACGAGCGTCGCCATCGCCCGCGCCGAGCGCGAGCAGGCCCTGGAGCAGGTACGGCTGGCCCGCGAGGCCGCCGAGGAGGCACGCCGGGAGGCGGAGGAGGCACGCCGCCGGACGCAGGAGGCCTACGCCGAGCGCGACACGGCCTTCGCCGACGCGGAGACCGCACGCGAGCAGGCCCTGGCCGCGCTGCGGGAGGCGGCGAGCACGGAACGCCGGGCCAGGCAGGAGGCCGACCAGGCCACCCGCCGGGCCGAGATCGCCGAAGCCGCCCGCGAGCAGGCCGTACGCGAACTGGCCGAGCGGGTGGACCGGGCCGCGGCCGACGTGCGGGCGGCGCGGGAGCAGGCCGAGCAGGCCGTTCAGGAACGCGACGCGGCGCAGGCCGACGTGCGGGCGGCGCGGGCGGAGGCCGAGCTGGCCCGCCGCGCGCATCGGGAGGCCGAGCAGGCCAGCGCCGCCGCGCTGGCCCGGGCCCAGGCGGCCGAGGCCGAACGTGACCGCGCGGTCGCGCGTGCGGAGGCCGAACGCGACCGGGCCGTGGCGCAGGCCCACGACGAGCGTGACCGGGGGCTGGCCCGGGCCCAGGCGGCCGAGGCGGCCCGCGAGCAGGCCGTCGCGGAGGCCGCCCGGCTGCGTGCGGAGGCGGCGCAGTCCGAGGCACGCGCCGGTGCGGCGGACGCGGAGGCGACCCGGGCCGGGCAGGACGCCAGGGCCGCGGCGGGGGAGCGGGAGCGCGTCCAGGCGGAGCTGACGCTGGAACGGGCACGACTGGCCGACCTGCGTGCCCAGCTCGACGTGGCCCGGGCCGAGGCGGCCCAGCTGCGCGAACGCGCGGTCGCGGCCGAGCTGCGGCTGCGCCGGGAGACCGCCGAGCCGCCGCCGGCGACGTGACGGCGCATCGTCAACTCCTCCGCCGGGCGGAAGCGATCACGTGGCTGGGAAAGGACTCGACGGGATGATGCCCGGGCTTGTAGTTTGCAGGTGCCCGTGACACCGCCCGAGGAGGTGAGACCCATGAACGCTGTATCGATGTGGGTGCTCCCCCTTCCCGTCACGGTCGGGCGATTGACGTAGGTGTCGCCGGGAGCGCCTCGCCAACAAGGCACTCCCGAAAGGCAACACCTATGGACTCTCAGTTCACCGCCGAGCCGTCGTCGAACGACATGGTCGAGCGCGACTCCACCGTGGGGGACGTCCCCGGACCCCGGTCGCCGGCCTCCGGCGCCGATCGCGCGCCCCTCATGTTCGACGTGATCATCGCCGGGTGCGGGCCGACCGGTGCGATGCTGGCCGCCGAACTGCGGCTGCACGACGTGCGGGTGCTCGTCCTGGAGAAGGAAACCGAGCCGAAGTCGTTCGTCCGCATAGTCGGTATGCACATCCGCAGCCTCGAGCTGATGGCGATGCGCGGACTGCTGGAGCGCGTTCTCCGGCATGGACGACAGCGTCCGGCGGCCGGTTTCTTCGCCGCCATCCCCAAACCCGCCCCCAAGGGCCTGGATTCCCCGTACGCCTATCTGCTGGGCATCCCGCAGCCGGTCATCGAGCGCCTGCTCGAAGAGCATGCGCTCGAACTGGGTGCGCAGGTCCGGCGCGGTTGCGCGGTCGCCGGTTTCGAGCAGGACGACGAGGGGGTGACCGTCGAGCTGGCCGACGGGGAACAGCTGCGTTCGCGCTATCTCGTCGGCTGTGACGGCGGGCGCAGTACGGTCCGCAAACTGCTCGGCGTCGGCTTTCCCGGCGTGCCCTCACAGACCGAGACGCTGATGGGCGAGATGGAAGTGGGCGTGTCGCAGGAGGAGATCGCCGCCAAGGTGACCGAGACCCGCGAGACCCATCAGCGGTTCTCGCTCCGGCCCTTCGGCGCAGGGGTCTACAGCGTCGTGGTCCCCGCCGCGGGAGTCGGCGACCGCGCGGAACCGCCCACCCTCGAAGATTTCAAACAACAGTTGCGGGCGATCGCCGGAACCGATTTCGGCGTGCACTCCCCGCGCTGGTTGTCCCGCTTCGGAGATGCCACCCGGCTGGCCGAACGTTATCGGGCCGGGCGGGTGCTGCTGGCCGGCGATGCGGCGCACATCCATCCGCCCATCGGCGGACAGGGCCTCAACCTGGGCGTTCAGGACGCGTTCAACCTCGGCTGGAAACTGGCCGCACAGATCCGCGGCTGGGCCCCGGAAACACTGCTGGACACCTACCAGGCCGAACGTCATCCGGTCGCCGAGGACGTGCTGGACAACACCCGCGCCCAGATGGAACTGCTGTCCGCCGAACCGGGCCCGCGGGCCGTACGCAGGCTGCTCACCGAACTGATGGACTTCGACGAGGTGAACCGCTACCTGATCGAAAAGATCACCGCGACCGGCATCCGCTACGACTTCGGCGAAGGCCCCGACCTGCTCGGCCGCCGCCTGCGCGACATCGACGTGAAACAGGGGCACCTCTACGCTCTGCTGCATCGCGGCCGCGGCCTGCTGCTGGACCGCACCGAACGCCTGACCGCCGACCGCTGGTCGGATCGGGTCGACTACCTCGCGGATCCCACTGCGGCACTGGATGTTCCGTGCGTCCTGCTACGCCCCGACGGCCACGTCGCCTGGATCGGCGACGATCAGCAGGACCTGGACGACCGCCTCTCCCGCTGGTTCGGCAAGCCCGCCGGCTGATCTCGCCTGAACGGTGGTCGTCTCGCGTATACGCGGCGGGAGAGCGGGAGCGCGTAACGCTGGAACGGGCGGGCCGGGCATGCGGGATGGACATTCGTTTCCGTGGCATCGCCGAGCTGGTGGAAGCCCCGTCCGCGGCGGTCGTGTCACGTTCGTGATCACCGGCGAGGACGGGCGCGCCGACGAAGATCTGGCGTGCGCTCAGTACCTCGCCCAGCTTGGGCGCCGTGCCCTCGCTGGCCGGCGAGGCTTCGATCTGACCACCTGTGAGGTCCGGCCCTCGCCATGCGAGAGCCGGCCTCCGGCCCGGCAACCGTGGCGGCCCGCGCTGCTGGAGCTCTACGAGAGCGTCGGCAGGCTGCACGAGGACTGAGTGAACGGATGTGGCGCGTCCACGTCGCCCATGCCACACTAACTGTTATAGAACTCACTCAAGAGTTCTAGAACGATGGGAGAATGGCATGCGAGACGTGCTGCCGTTGCGTGAGCCGGCCCCGCCGGACGGGACGATGGGCGAGCCCCGAGCGCGGGGCCGATTCGGCGAGTACGGCGGACGGTACGCCCCGGAGTCTCTGGTGGAGGCGTGCCGCGAGGTGGACGAGGCGTTCCGGGAGGCCTGGGCGGATCCGGGGTTCCGCGGCGCCCTGGCGCGGCTGCTCGCCGTGCACGCCGGGCGGCCGACCCCGCTCACACCGGCGCACCGGCTGTCGGAGGCGCTGGGCGTACGGCTGTACCTCAAGCGCGAGGATCTCACCCACACCGGATCCCACAAGATCAACAACGTGCTGGCCCAGGCTCTGCTGGCCACCCGGATGGGACGGCGGAGACTGATCGCCGAGACGGGAGCGGGTCAGCACGGGGTGGCCACCGCGACCGCCGCCGCGCTGCTCGGGCTGGAGGCCACAGTGTTCATGGGCGAGCGCGACATCGAGCGGCAGGCCCTGAACGTCTTCCGGATGCGCATGCTGGGCGCCGAGGTGGTCCCGGTCACCACGGGCAGCCGCACTCTCAAGGACGCGACCAGCGAGGCCATGCGGCACTGGGTGGGCGTGACCGGCGACTCCCACTACTGCATCGGCTCGGTCGTCGGGCCTGATCCGTACCCGTGGATGGTCAGGGAGTTCCAGCGGATCATCGGCGACGAGGCCCGCGGGCAGTGCGCCGCCGAGCTGCGGACCGGCGTGCCGGACTACGTGGTCGCGTGCGTCGGCGGCGGCTCCAACGCGGCCGGCACGTTCGCCGGATTCGCCGACACCCGGGCGCGCCTGGTCGGGGTCGAGGCGGAGGGCGGCGCCGGGGCGGCCCGCGGCCGGCTCGGCGTCATGCACGGCTGCCGCTCGCTGTTCCTGCAGGACGACGACGGGCAGATCGTCCAGGCGCACTCCATCGCCGCCGGCCTCGACTACCCGGGAGTCGGCCCGGAGCACGCCCACCTGCGTGACCTGGGCCGGGCCCGCTACGTCACGGTGACCGACGAGGAGGCGGCCGGTGCGGCGGTACGGCTGGCGCGCACCGAAGGCATCGTCCCGGCGCTCGAATCGGCGCACGCCCTGGCCTGGGTGATCCGCGCGGCGGGCGACGGCGAGCTGCCCGCGGGATCGACGGTGCTGATGACGCTGTCCGGCCGGGGAGACAAGGACGTCTCGACTTTGAAGGAGCTGCTGTGACGGACCCCACCCTGGCCGCCGGCGCGGTCGAACGCCACCTGCGTGCCCGCCGGGACACCGGCCGCGGCCTGCTCATGCCGTACGTCACCGGGGGCATCACGCCCGGCTGGACGGACTACCTGCGGGCGTTCGCCGCCGCCGGGGCGGACGCGATCGAGGTCGGCCTGCCCTTCTCCGACCCCACGCTGGACGGCGTCACCATCCAGCAGGCGAGTGACACGGCGCTGGCCCGGGGGGCGAGCACCCGCCGGATCCTCGCCGACCTGTCCGGCGTGCTGGACCTGGGCGTGCCGCTCGTCGCCAGCACCTACTACAACCTCGTGCTGCACGACGGTCCCGAGGCGTTCTGCGCCGCGTTGCGCCGGGCCGGCGTGGACGGCCTGATCGTGCCCGACCTGCCGGTGCACGAGGCGGACGAGCTGACGGAGGTGGCCGCCGCCGCCGGGATCGAGCTGGTCCTGCTGGCGTCGCCGGCGACGCCGCAGCCGCGGCTGGGGGAGATCGCGTGCCGCAGTCGCGGATTCGTCTACGCGGTGTCGGTGATGGGCACCACCGGTGAGCGGGCCGCCCTCGCCGCTTCGGCGGCGGAGCTCGCCGAGCGGATCAGGCGCGTCTCGGACCTGCCGGTCTTGCTAGGATTTGGCATTTCCACCCCGGACCAGGCACGCGAAGCCCGCCGGCACGCCGACGGCGTCGTGGTGGGCGCCGCGGTCATGCGGCGGGTGCTCGACGGGGCCGGGCCGGACGACCTGCGGGCCTTCCTCGCGCCCCTGCGGCAGGCCCTCGACCAGGAGTGTGACCGACCACGATGACCCCCGACGCCGGGCACGAGGCGAGATACCGCGCCATCGCCGCCGACCTCGCCGCGAAGATCCGGTCGGGACACTACGCCCCCGGTGAGGCCCTGCCGCCGCAACGGGAGCTGAGCGCCTCCTACGGGGTGACCCTCATGACGCTGCGCCAGGCGTTGCGGCAGCTCAGCGACGAGAGGCTGATCGTGCAGCAGCCCGGGCGGGGCACGTTCGTCGCCCCGCCCCATCTGGCGTACCAGCTCGACTCCCTCCGCAGCCTGGTCGACGACCTGCGTAAACAGGGCCACGAGGTGCGCACCGCGGTGGCCGGGCGGGCGGTGCGCCGGGCCCCCGCCCGGATCGTCGCGGAGCTGCGGCTGCGTCCCGGCGACACCGCCCTGCGGCTGGAGCGGGTCCGCGAGTTCGCGGGACGCCCCGCCGTACACCAGGTGTCCTGGGTCCGCCGGCCGGTGGCCGACCAGATCCGGGACCGCGATTTCACCGCCGTCTCCCTCTACACGGCCCTCGCCGACGCGGGAGTGACGGTCGCCCGGGCGTCCGAGGTGGTCCGGCCCGGTCTGCTCGACCCCGCCGCCGCCCGCCACCTCCACGAGCCGCAGGGCAGCCCGGTGCTCGTCAGCAGCCGCATCACCTACACCCTCGACGCCACGCCCGTGGTGTCCGACCATGCCACCATCCTCGGCAGCATGATGGAGATCCGCACCGAGCGCGCCGCCACCGGCATCTCTCTCACCTGGGGCGCCACCAGCTGAGGACCTGTGCCGGGCATGCTCCTGCGGACTCTGCACGTCGCGTGAGCACCACGGCTGTCACACCGGGCCTTGGTTTCAGGGATCAGGTCCTTACGCATCCGGGGTCCTCGGCCGGACGGAGTGCGAGCAGATTTCACTTGATCCGGCCGTCAATTGAATATAGGAAATACTCCATGGAAAGCGAGACCAGGCGTCCGTACCGCATGGGTGCCCGGGCCGCGGCCGTGGAGGTCACACGTACGCGCGTGGTGGAGGCGGCGGCCGCGCTGTGGAGGCGGCGCTGGTACGACGACGTCACGCTGCAGCACGTCGCCGACGAGGCGGGTGTGTCGGTGCAGACGATCGTCAATCACTTCGGCGGCAAGGACGGGCTGGCCGACGCCGTCGCCGAGACGGTGGCGTCGCAGGCGGCGCTCACTCGTGAGGCGCCGGCCGGTGATGTGGCGGCGATCGTGGCCGTCCTCTTCGAGGACTACGAGCGGCACGGCGACGCCAACGTGCTCTGGACCGCGCAGATGGACCGTGTCCCGGCGATCGCGCGGGCGGCCGCGGACGCCCGCGTCCGGCATCGGGCGTGGCTGGAACGGGCCTTCGCCGACCGCCTCCCGACCCAGGGCCCCGCCCGTGAGCACGCGCTGAACCTGCACTACGCCGCCACGGACGTCTACCTGTGGAAGCTGTGGCGGCGCGACCTCGGCCTGTCGCGCGAGGACGCCGAACGAGCCATGCGCGACCTGCTGACCTCCATAGACCCCCGGAAGAGCCACGATGCCTGAGAACTTCCTGTTCGCCACCTGGGCCGGCGGCGGAGCCGTGCCGCCCGTCCTGTCGGTCGCCCGCGCGCTGCGCGAACGCGGCCACAGCGTTCGCGTGCTGGCCGACAGGTCACTGCACGAGGAGATCGATGCCGCCGGCCTGGAGCCGATCGCCTGGACCACGGCGCCCCAGGGCGACGTCACCGATCCGGCCAAGGACGTCATCAGGGACTTCGAGGCCCGCACGCCGCTCGGCGCGTTCGCGCGGCTGAGAGATCGCATCGTCTGCGGTCCGGCGGCCGACTACGCGCGGGACACGCTGGCCGAGTTGCGCGCCCGCCCGGCCGACGTGCTGGTCGCCGAGCACATGCTGCTCGGCGCGCTCATCGGCGGCGAGGCCGCCGGGATCCCCGTGGCCTCGCTGGTGACGACCCTTTACCCGCTTCCCACTCCGGGGGCGCCGCCGCCCGGTCCGGGCCTCGCTCCCGCTGCGGGCGCGCTGGGGCGCCCGCGTGATCGGGTGCTGACACAGCTGGTCCTCAAACCGTGGGGGAAGGGATTGCCGGCGTTGAACGCCGCCCGCACCGCGCACGGCCTGCCGCCGGTGGACTCGGTGATCGACGCGTTCGACCGCGCCGACCTTGTGCTCGTGCTGTCCCCGCGTGCGCTCGACTATCCCGGCAGACGATTTCCCGCCCGCCTGCGGCACGTCGGCCCACGGCTCGACGACCCGGCCTGGGCCGGGGAGTGCGAGCTGCCGGACGGTGACGCGCCGCTGGTTCTGGCCAGTCTGAGCTCGTCGTTCATGAACCAGCGCACGCAACTCGAGCGCATCGCCGAAGCCCTCGGCACGCTGCCGGTGCGCGGGCTGCTGACCACCGGCCCGGCCGTGGACCCCGCGACGGTCCGGGCGCCCGGCAACGTCCTGGTCGCCGCGGCCGCCCCGCACACCATCGCGCTGCGCCACGCCGCGGTGACGGTCACGCACGCCGGCCACGGTACGGCCGTCAAGTCCCTGGCCGCCGGAGTCCCCCTGGTCTGTTTGCCGCTCGGACGGGACCAGGGCGAGGTGGCACGGCATGTCGAACTCGCCGGCGCCGGGATCACCGTGAGCAAGAACGCCTCACCCCGCACGATCGCCCGGGCGGTCGACCGCGTCCTAAGCGAGCCCTCTTTCCGGCGGGAGGCGCGACGACTGGCGGCCGAGATCGCCGCCGAGACGGCCACCGACCGAGCCGTCGCCGAACTCGAGTCCCTCACCGGACGAGCGGCCGGCGGAGACGGGGGCGCCCCCGGACGCGGTACGGCCGAAGCGTCCGGCCATCATCACGCACCGAGCTGATCGCGCACACCTTCCTTCAGGGGCGTCACTTGGTGGCGAGGGGCAGGCGGAGGACGAGACGGGCCCCGCCGTGGTGTTCGGCGACGTACAGCCGGCCGCCGTGCTCCTGGGCGATCTCCCGGGCGATGGACAGGCCGAGCCCGGACCCGCCCGGATCCCGCAGGCGGGCCTCCTCCCGCCGGTAGCGGCGCTCGAAGACGCGTTCGCGGTCCTCCGGCGGGATGCCGGGGCCGTCGTCGACGACCTCCAGGACGGCGTCGGGCGGGTCGGCGACGACGACGACTTCGATCGTGGTGTTCGTGTACCGCTCGGCGTTGGTCATCAGGTTGCTCAGCAGACGGGCCAGGCGGATCTCCGACGCGCGCACGCGCACCTGCGGGTCGAGGCGGGTGAGGACGCAGGTGCCCGGGGTGCGGCGGTCGAGTTCGTCCGTGACGAACTCGGCGAGGTCGATCAGGCGGTCGTTCTCATGGGTCTCGGTGTCCAATCGGGCAAGATCGAGCAGGTCCGCCACGATGTCGTTGAGCCGTTCCGCGTCGCGCAGCAGTTTGCGCAACATCCGCTGCAGGTCGCAGCCGGGTTCGGACAGCGCGACCTCCAGTTCCGTCAGCAGGCCCGTGAGAGGATTGCGAAGATCGTGGGAGGCGTCGTAGACCAGTCGCCGCTGCCGTTCGATGGCCTCGCGCAGAGCCGAGGTCGTCTCGCGCTGCTCCCGGTGCGCCTGCCTGAGCTGGTCGTTGAGGGTCTGCAACTGCAGGGCCAGGCAGTCCGTCCTTCCCTCGTGCTCGCCGCCGACGCCGGAGCGCCGCAACGCGAGGACGAAGTCGGTGACCTCCTCGGTGCTGAGGACGATCCACCGGACCTCGCCGTGCGGGCCGGGAATGGGAGTGATGACCGTGCTCCAGTACCGCTCCTCGAACACCCCGGGCCGATCCGCCATCTCGACGTCGTACCTCTGGAGCGGCACGAAATCGCGCCGGCGGGTGGTCAGCACCTGTTCCAGGGAGGTCCGCAGCATCCGCGCTCCCTGCTGCTCGTGGTCCTCCGGCGCGGCGGGATTGGGCGGGAAGACGGCGAAGATGTCGCGGCCCAGCAACTCCTCGCGGCCCCGCCCGCTCACCCGCAGGAAGGCGTCGTTCACGTCGATCATGACGAAATCGGGGGTCAGCACCGCAGACGGGGCCTGACCGGCCCTGAACACCGCCCCGTAGTCGATTTCCGACCTCATGCCCACGGTGCCTTTCCGCACCAGCCTTCCAGCCCCCGCAGCCGGCATGACTCCCGGCCGCCCATGCCACGCGGCCGTGAACTCTCCATTCCCGTGAGGCCGCGTGTCAACGGGTAAGGGGCAGCGAAGCGGTGACGGAAAAGCAGATGAACGGGTCCGGAGCCATCACGAGGGCAGTTCATCGCCTCAGCCGGCCGGCGTCCGGGCCGTCCGGGCGGACAACCGGGTGATCGTCGTCCGCGGCGGCGGCACGCGAAATGTCGGTGGCGGCACGTACGGTATTCAGGTGACCAGCAGAACCGCCACGGCACAGCATCTGCGCGACCTCGCGCTGCTGCGCCGCGTCCGTGACCGGATCGACCGGGAGTACGACCGGCCGCTGAACGTCGAGGCGCTCGCCCGCGGCGTGAACATGTCGGCCGGGCACCTCAGCCGGCAGTTCCGGCTCGCCTACGGGGAGTCGCCGTACGGGTACCTGATGACGCGGCGGATCGAGCGCGCGATGGCGCTGCTGCGCCGCGGCGACCTGAGCGTCACCGAGGTCTGCTTCGCGGTCGGCTGCTCGTCGCTGGGCACCTTCAGCACCCGCTTCACCGAGTTGGTCGGTGTGCCGCCCAGCACCTATCGGCGACAGGCCGGGAGCGCGACGGCCGGCATGCCCTCATGCGTGACGAAACAGGTGACCAGACCGGTCAGGAATCGAGAAGCGCGGCTCGCCGAGCCGCAGCTAGCGTGACCGCCATGGACGTCACCATCCACTCGGTCTTCCTCCCGCACGACGACCCGGACGCGGCCCTGGCCTTCTACCGGGACACTCTCGGCTTCGAGGTCCGGGGCGACGTCGGATACGGCGGGATGCGCTGGATCACGGTCGGCCCTCCCGGCCAGCCCGGCACGTCGATCGTCCTGCACCCGCCGGCCGCCGACCCCGGCACCACCGACGAGGAACGCCGCACCATCGCCGAGATGATGGCCAAGGGCACCTATGCGATGATCGTTTTCACCACCGGGGACCTCGACGGCGTCTTCGATCGGCTGCAGGCCCGCGGCGCCGAGGTCGTGCAGGAGCCGATCGAGCAGCCGTACGGGGTCCGCGACTGCGCCTTCCGCGATCCCGCCGGCAACCTGCTCCGCATCAACGAGTTGCGCTGAACCCGCGCCGACGCACGCCGGTTCAGGGACCGCGCCGACGCGGAGAAACCAGACGTACCGGCCGAAGCTGGTGAGATCATGCCAGGCGACGCCGCCTGCCCGCAGGATATGGAGACACGATGAGCATGGCCCCGAGTACGGACGCGCAGCCGCCCGAGGCGCACGCCGCCGACACCCACGACCTGATCCGTGTGTACGGTGCCCGGGAGAACAATCTCAAGGACGTCAGCATCGAGATCCCGAAGCGCCGGCTCACGGTGTTCACCGGCGTCTCCGGCTCGGGCAAGAGCTCGCTGGTGTTCGCCACGATCGCCGCCGAGTCGCAGCGGCTGATCAACGAGACCTACTCCGCCTTCGTGCAGGGTTTCATGCCGACGCTGTCCCGGCCCGAGGTCGACGTGCTCGACGGGCTGACGACCGCGATCGTCGTCGACCAGGAGCGGATGGGCCCCAACCCCCGCTCGACCGTGGGCACCGTCACCGACGCCAACGCGATGTTGCGCATCCTGTTCAGCCGGCTCGGGCAGCCGCACATCGGCTCGCCCCAGGCGTTCTCCTTCAACGTCGCCTCGATCAGCGGAGCGGGCGCGGTCACACTCGAGCGCGGCGGCAAGACCGTGAAGGAGCGGCGCGAGTTCAAGATCACCGGCGGCATGTGCCCGCGCTGCGAGGGCATGGGCCGGACGTCCGACATCGACCTGTCTCAGCTGTACGACGATTCCAAGTCGCTCAACGAGGGCGCGCTCACGATCCCCGGCTACAGCGTCGACGGCTGGTACGGCCGCATCTTCAGCGGCTCCGGCTTCTTCGATCCGGACAAGCCGATCCGGGAGTTCACCAAGAAGGAGCTCCAGGACCTGCTCCACAAGGAGCCGACCAAGATCAAGGTCGACAACATCAACCTCACCTACGAGGGACTGATCCCGCGGATCCAGAAGTCGATGCTGTCCAAGGACAAGGACGCGTTGCAGCCGCACGTGCGGGCGTTCGTGGAGCGGGCGGTGAAGTTCATGACCTGCCCGGAGTGCGACGGCACCCGGCTCAGCGAGGCTGCCCGGTCGTCCACGATCAAGGGGGTCAGCATCGCCGACGCCTGCGCGATGCAGATCAGCGACCTGGCCCGCTGGGTCCGCAGCCTGGACGAGCCGTCGGTCGCGCCGCTGCTCACCACGTTGCAGCAGCTCCTCGACTCGTTCGTGGAGATCGGGCTGGGCTACCTGTCGCTCGACCGGGCGTCGGGCACGCTGTCGGGCGGCGAGGCACAGCGCGTCAAGATGATCCGCCACCTCGGCTCCTCCCTCACCGACATCACCTACGTCTTCGACGAGCCCACGACGGGCCTGCACCCCCACGACATCCAGCGGATGAACGCCCTGCTGCTGCGGCTGCGGGACAAGGGCAACACGGTGCTGGTCGTGGAGCACAAGCCGGAGATGATCGCGATCGCCGACCACGTCGTCGACCTCGGCCCCGGCGCCGGTACGGCGGGCGGCGCCGTCTGCTTCGAGGGCACCGTCGAGGGCCTGCGGACCAGCGGCACCGTCACGGGCCGCCACTTCGACGACCGGGCCGCCCTGAAGGAGACGGTGCGCACGCCCACCGGCACGCTGGAGATCCGCGGCGCCACGGCGAACAACCTGCGCGACGTCGACGTCGACATCCCGCTCGGAGTACTCGTCGTCGTCACGGGAGTCGCCGGCTCCGGCAAGAGCTCGCTCATCCACGGGTCGATTCCGGGCGGCACTGGGGTGGTGTCGGTCGACCAGGGCGGGATCCGCGGCTCGCGGCGGAGCAACCCGGCGACGTACACCGGACTGCTCGACCCGATTCGCAAGGCGTTCGCGAAGGCCAACGGCGTGAAGCCGGCGTTGTTCAGCGCCAACTCCGAGGGCGCCTGCCCCACCTGCAACGGCGCCGGTGTCATCTACACCGACCTGGCGATGATGGCCGGCGTCTCCACCACCTGCGAGGAGTGCGAAGGGAAGCGGTTCCAGGCAGCAGTGCTGGAGCACAAGCTCGGCGGGCGCGACATCAGCGAGGTGCTCGCGATGCCGGTGACCGAGGCCCGGGAGTTCTTCGGCTCCGGCGAGGCGCGCACGCCCGCCGCTCGCGCCATCCTCGACCGGCTCGCCGACGTCGGGCTAGGCTACCTCGCCCTCGGCCAGCCGCTCACCACGCTGTCCGGCGGCGAGCGGCAGCGGCTCAAGCTGGCCACCCACATGGCGGACAAGGGCGGGGTCTACGTCCTCGACGAGCCGACCGCCGGCCTTCACCTCGCCGACGTCGAGCAGTTGCTCGGGCTGCTGGACCGGCTGGTCGACGCCGGCAAGTCGGTCATCGTCATCGAGCACCACCAGGCGGTGATGGCGCACGCCGACTGGATCATCGACCTCGGCCCCGGCGCGGGGCACGACGGAGGCCGGATCGTCTTCGAGGGCACCCCGGCCGACCTCGTCGCCGCCCGCTCCACCCTCACCGGCGAGCACCTCGCGGCCTACGTCGGCGCCTGACGCGGGCCGCCCGCGGCAGCCGTACGGGCAGGTCGCCGTCGCCGGGGGCCGAGGGAAGCAGCGGGACTCTGGGGGAGTGGTGCGCCGGAGGTCGTCGCCCGATCGGCCGGTCGGAGTGCCGGTCGATCGGGATGCGTCCACCGGTGCGTTGCCCTCGGCCCCTGCCCCGCCGGAGCAGGGGCCGGCGGTCACGAAGTGTGGACGTCACACCGCTTGACCCTGACGCTGGGGCAATCTCTCAGCATGGTGGCATGACCAGGGAAACCAGTGCGACCGAGGTCGCCGGACCGCGCGAGACGTACGGCGAGCACGACGATGGTGGACAGCGGGCCGAGAGAGGCGACAGGACGACGCGGCATTTCACGATCCACCACGACGGCGTCACGATCCCGGTGTCTCGCGGCGGCCGGGGACGACCGCTGGTCCTGTGCCCCGGGCTGAACTCGACACAGGCCGACCTGCGGGAGCTGGCCGAGCTGCTGCGGCACGACCACGACGTGGTGACATTCGACCTGCGCGGCCATGGCCTCGCCGCCGACCATCAGCTGGTCTTCACCCATGCCCCGGAAATCGCCCAGATCATCCGTGGCGTGGAAGGCCCGGCCGGCCACGCGACCTCGTGAGCGACTCCCGGAGACCGGTCTGATGCTGACCATCGGCGAGCTGGCGTCCTATGCCGGAGTGACGGTGCGCGCGGTACGGCACTACCACGCCAAGGGGCTGCTGCCGGAGCCGGAGCGGGACCACTCCGGCTACCGCAGATACGACGCCGGCGCCGTGATCGAGCTGATCAGAATCCGAACCCTCGCCGAGGCCGGGGTTCCGCTGGCGCGGGTGCGGGAGCTGCTGCAGTCCGGTGAGGAGGAGTTCGCCGCGGCGGTCGCGGACATCGACAGGCGGCTGCGGGCGGAAATCCGGGAGCGGCAGCGGCATCGCGAGCGAATTGCCCGGCTCGCCTCCGGGGACAGCCTGGCACTCCCCCCGGAGGTGGTCGAGTATCTCGACCGGCTGCGGGCGCTCGGGGTCGACGAGCGGATCGTCCGGGCCGAGCGTGACGGCTGGATCCCCCTGGCCGCGCACTCACCCGGGCGAGTCGCGGAGTGGATGGCACGCAAGCGGGAGCAGATCGACGACCCGCGGCTCGTCGGTTTCTACCTCACCTTGAGTCAGGCTCTCGATCGAGACGACGACGACCCGCGGCTGGTCGAGCTGGCCGACAAGCTGGCCGTCTACATCACGCGTATGGCCGACGAGCGGGGCGAGCACTATGTCGACGACACCGACATCGAGTCACCGCTCGTCAAGCTCATGGACACGCTGGCGGTCGACACCGTGCCGCCGGCGCGTCGGCTGATCGAGCTGCTGAAGCAGCGAGGCTGGACGGGCTGGACCAAGCTCGAGCGCGTGGCCCCCAGACCGGCTGCGCCACCTCGGAGGCCGGCGCCTTGAGCATCAGCGCCGGGCGCCTGCGCGGCGGGCGGGGGTATGGCGAAGCGCGCCGGGATCACCGGCGCGCTTCGTGGGTCGGGGCGTCAGCCGTCAGGCGGAGGCGGCGGCTTCGCCCGGGTACATCGGGTAGCCGTACCCGACAGCCTGCCAGGTGGGACGGGTGCGGACCTCGACGGCGCCGTTGCCGGTGTTGCCCTCGATGGTCCGGATGGTGCCGTCGCCGTTGTCCTTGACGACGAAGCCGACGTGCACGATGTCGCCGATGTCCTTGCTGCCGTTCCAGTTGAAGAACACCACCGCGCCCGGCTTGGGCGTCCGGCCCCAGCGGCCGTGGTCGGCGAACCAGTTGGCGTGCTCGACGGTGTAGGCGTCGGAGCCCATGACCGGCCCGATGCCGAGCTCGTGGCCGACCCAGGAGACGAACATGTCGCACCAGGGCGCGTTCAGGTAGCCCTTCAGGGTGCCGCCGTCACGGGCGAGGGTCTCCTGGGCGCGGGGAGAGGACATGTACCACTGCTGGAACTTGGTCCCGCCGCCGTAGGCGTTCTCCCTGATCCCGACCTGGCTCTTGGCCAGGCTCAGCACGTCGACCGCGCTGACCTTGGGCAGGGTCGAGGCGATCTCGGCCATGGACTGCGCGGCCGCCGGGCCCTTGCCGGTGGCGGGGTTGTCGGCGTGCGCGGCCGGCGCCGCGACCAGCACGGCCGAAGCGAGGGCCCCGCTTACGAGGGCAGCGCGAACACAGGTGTTGAGGACGTGCATGGTGGGGCGAACTCCCTTACTTCCATGCCGCCTACCGGGTTAGCTGACGGGTTCGGGCTGGAAGGCGCCCTACGGCATGGCAGGCATGCCGATTCACCCCAGGAGAGGTGGGTCCCCGGCTCCGCGCGGACGCGGACTCGGCGGCCGGGCGGCAAGCCGGGATCGGCCGGCCGCGTCGGTCTGAGGAGGGCTTCTTGGCCAATGAATGAGCAAGTGCGCCCTGAGCTGCCTAAAAGGTAATAGACCAGGTCAAACCGGTCAAGTTAGAACAACTCGGATTTTACTCGCGAGTAGGGAGAGGCCGGGCGACAGTGGGTAGGGAAGCCCGGATGTGATCACCCCTGGCGGGCCCGGGCAGGCGTACGGTCACCGCCAGGCCGCCCTCCGGCCGGGCGAGCGCCTCCGCCGTGCCGCCGTGTGCCACCGCGATGGCCTGGACGATGGACAGGCCCAGCCCCGCCCCCCGGGCGGAGCGGACGCGGTCGCCGCCGAGCCGGCGGAACGGCTCGAACAGGTCGTCCACCTCGTAGGGCGGGACCAGGGTCCCGGTGTTCTCCACCGTCACGCTCACTCCGCTCTCGTCCTCCCGCAGCCGGACCCAGACATCCCCGTCCCGCACGTTGTACTTGATCGCGTTCTCCAGCAGGTTGAACAGGCAGCGTTCCAGGAGGAGCGGATCGCCGTACGCGACCGCCCGGCACAGGTCCTCGTGGACGACCACCTTCCTGCGGCGCGGCTGCAGATCGATCTGCTCCATGGCCGTACGGACGACCTGCCGCAGGTCGACCGGCCTGCGGGCGGTGAGCTCCTGTTCCGACTGGGCCAGCATGAGCAGGCCCTCGATCAGCCGCTCATGCCTGGCGTTGGTGCCGAGCAGCGCCCGGGCCAGCGCCTTGAGGTCCTCCGACGCCGCCGGCTCCTCCAGCGACACCTCCAGCACCGTACGGTTGACCGCGAGCGGGGTGCGCAGCTCGTGGGAGGCGTTGGCGATGAACCGGCGCTGGGCGTCGAACACCCGGTGCAGCCGGTCGAGCATCGCGTCGAAGGTGTCGGCGAGCCGTTTGACCTCGTCCTGGGGGCCGCTCAGGGCGATCCGCTCGTGCAGCGTGCTCTCCGACAGCCGCTGCGCGGTCTCGGTCACCCGCTCAAGCGGGCGCAGCGCGCGGTCGGCCACCAGGTATCCCAGCAGAACCGCGACGGCCCCGACCAGGATCATGACGATCACCGACGACCCGAGGACGTCGCTCAGCACGCCGGCCGCCCCCTGCTCGACATCGGTGCGCACCCGCCGCGCGAGCATGTCGGCGTCGGGCAGCGCGCCCCCCGGAACCGCGTCGGAGGCGCCCGCGCCGGTCACCTTCGACGCCACCGCCACCACGAACCGCTGGTTGAGCGCCCGAGCCGTCAGCAGGTGGGTGAACCACAGCAGCACCGACCCCGCCACGAAGAACAGCCCGCCGTACAGCAGGGTGAGCCGCATGCGCAGGCCCAGCCTGCCCCAGAAGAACAGGGCACGGGTCACAGCCGGTACCCCCGGCCCGGCACGTTCTCGATCACGGCAGGGACGCCCAGCTTGCGGCGCAGCGAGGTGATCGTGACGCGCAGCACGCCCGTTCCGGCGTCGGAGTGCTCGTCCCACACGTCCGCGCGCAGCCGTGCCGAGGTGACCAGGTCGCCGCCCGCCCGCATGAGCTCGTGCAGCACGTCGAACTCCCTGCGGCCCAGCGCCACCTGCCGCCCGTCCCGCACGACCGTACGGCGGGCGGGGTCGAGCCGGATCCCGGCCCGCTCCAGCACGGGCGGCACCGTACGGGACGAGCGCCGGGCCAGCGCCCGGACCCGGGCCACCAGCTCTGCGAACGCGAACGGCTTGACCAGGTAGTCGTCGGCGCCCAGGGACAGGCCCCCGACCCGGTCCCTGACCCGCCCGGCCGCGGTGAGCATGAGGATGCGGCTCGCCCCTCCGGCGCCGATCAGCTCCCGGCAGACCTCGTCCCCGTGCACGTCGGGCAGGTCGCGGTCCAGCACGACCACGTCGTAGTCGACGTAGGCGGTCAGCTCCAGCGCCTCCCGGCCGTCGTAGGCCACGTCCACGGCGATCGCGTGCAGCCGCAGCCCCCGGGCGACGGCGTCGGCCAGCTGTTCCTCGTCCTCGACCACGAGCACCCGCATCCCAACCTCCCGCTCGGCTTCGAGAGTGACGCAGGAGGTGTTAGCCGCGGATAAGCACGGATAAGCCGATCTCGCTTATCCGCGTTTAGCACCGCCTCCGCTGGCGTTGGGCCGCGTCCCGGGCGAACGGCCCGGGAGAGGAGGAGCGACTCATGCGCATACGACCGCCGCGTGCCCTGGCACCGGCCCTCGGGCTCGCGCTGGCACTGGCCGCCTGCGGCGCGGCCCCCGCGGACGACGGGATCGCCAGGGCCGACGGCGCCGCCTCGACCGCGACGGCGAAGCCGTCCGCGCCGGGCCCGGCCGACCGCCAGGAGGCCCAGCTGAAGTTCGCCCAGTGCATGCGCGAGCACGGCGTGGACATGCCCGACCCCGGTCCCGACGGCCGCGTCCGCATCACCGGCAAGAAGGGCGAGGAGGCCACGATGCGTAAGGCCATGCAGGCCTGCGAGCACTTCATGAAGGACGCGGTCGGCGACAAGCTCGGCGGCGACGACCCCGAGGCGCGCGACCGCATGGTCAAGTTCGCCCAGTGCATGCGCGAGCACGGCGTCGACGTCGCCGACCCGGCCCCCGGGCAGGGACTCCAGATCAAGATCAAGCCGGGTCAGGAGAAGGCGATGGACGAGGCGCAGAAGGCCTGCGAGGAGTCCGCCCCGGGGAGGAACGGGTGAGGACGAGCCTGGTGATCGCGGGCGCCGGCCTCCTCGCACTGGCCGCGGGAACGGTCGTCGCCGTGGCGGGCGGCGACGACGCCGGCGCGGCCGAGCCGTCTCCGCCCCCGGTCCCCGCCACCGCGCCGATCACCCGCCAGGACCTGGTCGACACCAAGACCGTCGAGGGGGCGCTGACCTACTCGGGCGAACGGCGGGTCAGCACCGACGCCTCCGGCACCGTGACCTGGGCGCCCGCCGAGGGCGCGGTCGTCCGGCGCGGCCGCCCGCTGCTCAGGGTCGACCGCAGGCCGGTCGTCCTCATGTACGGCACGCTGCCGATGTACCGGCCGCTGCGGCAGGGCGTCGACGACGGCCCGGACGTCGAGCAGCTCGAACGCAACCTCAAGATCCTCGGCTACGGCGACGACCTGACCGTGGACGACCACTTCAGCTACGCGACCCATCTGGCCGTCAAGCGGTGGCAGGACGACGCCGGGCTGCCCGAGACCGGGCAGGTGGACGCCTCCCAGGTGGTCTTCCTGCCCGCCGCCGCCCGGGTGACCGACACCGGGGTCGAGGTCGGCGCCAGGATCACTCCCGGGCGCCCGGCCCTGACCGTGTCGGGCGTACGGCGGCTGGTGCACGTGGACCTGTCCACCGACGACCAGACGCTGGCCAGGAAGGGTGCCAAAGTCACCGTCGAACTGCCCGGCGGCGAGCGCGTCACCGGGAAGATCACCTCGGTCGGCACGGTGGCCGAGGCCGTCCCCGGCGAGCGGGGACAGGACGAGGGCAGCACGGTCGACGTCGACATCACCCTGAGCAAGACCCCCAGGACCCGGCTCGACAGGGCCCCGGTCGAGGTGGAGCTGGTCAGCGAGCGGCGCGAGGACGTGCTGGCCGTTCCCGTGGAGGCGCTGCTGGCCCTGCGGGAGGGCGGATTCGGCGTCGAACTGGTCGAGGGCGCATCCACCCGCGTGATCCCGGTGGAGCTCGGCGCCTTCGGCGGTGGCATGGTCGAGATCACCGGCGCCGGGCTCGCCGCGGGCATGAGGGTCGGGGTGCCCGCCACATGAACCGGCTGATCCGGCCCGGCCGGCCGGGCACCGCGCACGCTTCCGATCCCCTCGGTGACGTGCCACCTGGGCAGCCCCTCGCGCGGGGCGGGCCGTACGTGGTGGAGCTGCGCGAGGTGACCAAGGTGTACGGCGGCGGCGTGCGGGCGCTGCGCGGCGTGGATCTGCTGATCGAACGCGGCGAACTGGTCGCCATCGCCGGGCCGTCCGGCTCGGGCAAGTCGACCCTGCTGCACCTGATCGGGACCCTGGACCGGCCCACCACGGGCACCGTGCGGATCGCCGGGCACGACGTGGCCGGCCTGGCGGACCGCGAGCTGTCCGCGTTGCGCGCCCGCCACCTGGGGTTCGTCTTCCAGCAGTTCCACCTCGCGCCCGGGTCGAGCGCGCTGGACAACGTCGCCGACGGCCTGCTGTACACCGGGACGCCGCTGCGGGCGCGGCGGGAGCGGGCCGCCGCCGCGCTGGAACGGGTCGGCCTCGGCCACCGGCTGGGCCACCGGCCCGGCCAGTTGTCCGGCGGCGAGCAGCAGCGGGTCGCGGTGGCCCGCGCGGTGGCGGGCGACCCGCCGCTGCTGCTGGCCGACGAGCCGACCGGCAACCTGGACTCGGCGGCGGGCGCCGAGGTGCTGGGGGTGTTGCGCGACCTGCACGCCGCCGGCACCACGATCGCGGTCATCACCCACGATCCCGAGATCGCCGCGTGGTGCCCCCGGCAGGTGCGCGTGCGAGACGGCCGGGTCGTCGCCGACGCCGGGGCCGGCGCCGGACGCCGCACCCCCGGGGCTGGTCCCAAGCCCACCTGTAAGGCGGCACCCATGCACGAGACGGCGGACGAGCCCGGAACGGCGCCGAAGGGAGCACCACGATGACCGGTCAGAGGCTGACCCCCGCCAGGCTCGCGCCGTCCGACGTCCTGCGGACCGGCGTGGCCGCGCTGCGCACCCGTCCCGCCCGGGTGATGCTGTCCGCGCTGGGCATCGCCATCGGCATCGCCACCATGATCGCCGTACTGGGCGTCTCGTCCTCCTCCCGGGAGCAGTTGCTGCGCCAGCTCGACCGGCTCGGCACCAACCTGCTCACCGTCACGCCCGGGCAGTCGGTCTTCGGCGAGGAGGCCACGCTGCCGACCGAGGCGCTCGGCATGGTCCGGCGCATCGGGCCGGTCCGCACCGCCTCGGCCACCGGCTCGGTCGACACCACGATCAGGCGCACCGACCGCATCCCCAAGGCCGTAACCGGCGGAATCGCCGTCCAGGCCGCCACCGCCGACCTGCTCACCACCCTGGAGGGCCGGGTGGTGACGGGCGCCTGGCTGAACGATGCCACCGAGGCGCGGCCCGCCGTCGTGCTCGGCGCCAAGGCGGCGGAACGGCTCGGCATCACCCGGACCGGCGTACAGGTCTGGATGGGCGAGCGGTGGTTCACCGTCGTCGGCGTCCTGGGCCCGATGCCGCTCGCCCCGGAGATCGAGCGCTCGGCACTCGTCGGGTTCCCGGCCGCGCGGAAGTACCTGGGCTTCGACGGTCACCCGACGACGATCTACGAGCGGTCCGCGGAGGAGGTGGTGGAGGCCGTGCGGGCCGTGCTGCCGCGCACGGTCAACCCGGAGAACCCGGAGGAGGTCACCGTCAGCAGGCCCTCAGACGCGCTGGCGGCCCGGGCGGCGGCGGCGAACGCGTTCACCGGCCTGCTGCTCGGCCTCGGCGCGGTCGCGCTGCTGGTCGGCGGGGTCGGCGTGGCCAACACGATGGTGATCTCGGTGCTGGAGCGGCGCAGGGAGATCGGCCTGCGCCGCTCGCTGGGCGCCACCCGCGGGCAGGTGCGCCTGCAGTTCCTCGCGGAGTCGCTGCTGCTGTCTGCGCTCGGCGGGACCGCGGGTGCGGCGCTCGGCGGCCTGGCCACCGCCGGCTACGCGCTGTCGCGCGGGTGGCCGCCGGTGATCCCGGGCTGGGCGTTCGCGGGCGCCGTCGGCGCCACGCTCGTCGTCGGCACCCTCGCCGGCCTCTACCCGGCGATGCGCGCCGCCGGCCTGTCGCCGACGGTCGCGCTGGCCGCCACCTGACCGGTCACCGCCAGCCGGCCGGGTCGACCCCGCCCGGCACCGGGGCCTCCGGGGCGTACGGCTCACGCGTGAAGACGAACGTGTTGAGGTCCAGGTGGGTCACCCCGCCGGGGGAGCGGACCACCCGCAGGGTCTCCCCGGCGTAGTAGCCGTCGAGCCCGAGCCAGGTGCCGTCGGCCTGGGGGACGAACCGGGAGGCCCGGCCCTGCCCGCTCAGCGGGGTCACCGACAGGCCCCGGTGCGGCAGGACCCGGACCACGTACGGCGTGGGGCCCCAATACCACGGCCCGGTCAGCTCCAGCAGGTCCTCGTCCACCGGGGAGGGCGACCACTCGGCCGGCAGCGGCGGCTCGTGCTCGGCCAGGATGTCCAGCAGGGCGGTGTCGAGGTTGCGCATGCCCGAGGTGGAGTTGGCCATCCACAGCACGGCCACGCCGTCGGCGGGGTCGGCCCACACACTGGCGAGGAAGCCGGGCATCGACCCGCTGTGGCCGGCCAGCCGGCGCGGGCCGCCGGGGCCGACGTGCCGGGCGAGCTGCAGGCCCAGCCCGTAGCCGCGCACCCAGATGTCGCCCTCCTCGACGACGGCCGGCTCGCGCATCTCGGCGACCGTGGCGGGGCGCAGCACGTCGCCGGTGTCGCCGCCGATGAAGGCCGCCCATCGGGCCAGGTCGGCGGTGGTGGTCCACAACTGGCCGGCGGGGGCCATGGCGCCGTGGTCGTTCTCGGGCTCGGGCAGCAGCGCGTCGGCCCAGGGGTGCACGGCGTACCCGGTGGCGTGCGGCGCCCGGGGGCGCGGGGTGGTGTCGCGCATGCCGAGCGGCTCGAGGACCTCCTCGCGTACGGCCTCGTCCCACGGCGCCGACCGCTTGCGAGCGACCAGCTCGCCGAGCAGGGCGAATCCGAGGTTGGAGTAGTGGTAGCGGCGCCCGGGCCGGTGCCGGGCGGACTCCGGGCCGAGCGTGGCGACCAGGTCGCCCACCGGAACCCCCGGGGTGCGCTCCCACCACTGGCCGGGTGACTCCGCGGTCAGCCCGCCGCTGTGGGACAGCAGCTGGGCGACCGTGACGTCGCCCAGCGGCGTGCCGGGCACGTGCTTGTCCAGGGGGTCCAGCAGGTCGAGCCTGCCCTCGTCGCGCAGCCGCATGACGACGGTCGCCACGAGGGTCTTGGTGATGGATCCGATGCGGTACTGGGTGTCGCGGGTGGGCGGTTCGCCGTCCACCCGGCCGCGCGCCCCGAACCAGGCGATCTCGCCGCCCCGCACGATCGCCGCCACCAGCGACGGCACCCGCGCCTCCGCCTGCTCGACCGCCAGCCTGCGCAGCAGCGCGCGAGCCGTCCCCTCCAGCACCATTCCGGTCGTCCCCTTTCCGTGACCCGCACCAGGTTAGCGTCCCGCCGCCCCGGCGACCCCGGAGACGGCCCAGGCCACGCCTCGTTCCGGGAGGCACGCGCGGGGAGCCGCAGCCGGCGGATCGTCACAGGAGGAACGGCAGCGTCTGTTCGGCCACGGCGGGGGCCGCTTTGCGTTCCGAGGGGCCCATGTGGTTGAGGCCGCCGACGGTTCGCAGCACGGCGCTGGGAAGGGTGCCGGCCAGCGTGGCGTACTCCTCCTGGTGCGCCGGCTTGCTGCGGCCGCCCACCAGGACCAGCACCGGGGCGGTGACGTCCGCGAACTCGGGGAGCCGGCCGTACTGTGCGGCGAGCTGCTCGTGTTCGGCCAGGCAGGCGCCCAGCAGGGGCCGCATCCGCTGCCAGGCCGCTCCGCGGAAGGCCATGCGGAAGACCATCCGCAGATACCAGTGCGGCAGCCTGGTCATGAAGTCCGGCGCGCCGCCCGACCCCTGGATGAAGTGGATGAACGCCCCGTAGTCGTCGCCCGCGGCCAGCCGTTCCCGGAAGGGCGCCATCCAGGCGGTGGGGACGGGCGCGCAGGGCACCCCGGGCTCGTAGACCGCGATCCGGTCGAACAGCGGGAACGAGCGCGCGGTCTCGAGGATGACGAGCCCGCCGTAGCTGTGCCCGAAGGCCAGGCGCGCCCCGGTCGCGTCCTGGACGGCCCGCAGGTCCTCCACTTCCTTCGCCAGGGAGTAGCCGGGTCCCTGGGGGCCGCTGTCGCCGCGTCCGCGCCGGTCGACCACGTGCACCGTGAAGGAGTGGGCCAGCGCGGAGGCCAGCGGCAGGTAGTCCTCGGAGGTCTTGAGATTGCCACCGACCAGGATGAGGTTGGGGCCCGCGCCCAGCGTCCGGTAGGCGATCTCCGTGCCGTCGGCCGAGACGGCCGTGTGCCGGCGTAAGGGCGTGGTGTCGATGTCCCGGCTCACTTGCCCGCCTCCCGCTCCAGCCGGTCGAACGTCGCCAGCAGTCGCGCGGTGTGCTCGGCGTACTCCGCGTACGGCACGCCGCTCTCCGCGACGACCGCGGCCAGCCGGTCTTCGAACTCCTGCCGGATGGAGGCCACCAGCCGTTTCCCGTCGTCGGTGAGGCTGAGCCGCCGGCGGTTTCCCCCGCCGGGGTCGGGCTGGACGTCGAGGAGACCTTCGGCGGCGAGCACGGACGTCATGCGGCTCACCGACGGCTCGGTCACGCCGAGATAGTCGGCGAGGGTCCGCTGCGTCGAGGCGCCCAGTTCTCCTACCAGGGTCAGCGCCAGGAAGCGGCTGTAGGAGACGTTGTGCTCCGCCCGGAGGATCCGGTCGGCGGCGCGGTCCAGCCGGGCGGTGAGCACATGCAGGTTGAGGCTGAGGTTTCGTTCCATGCGGCTAACTTAGCAAGCTAAGTTAGCCACCGCAAGATGCCTCGCGGGGTCGTACGCGGCGGGATTCACCGGGATTCGATCCGGCCCAGCGGATGGCCGCCGTCCGCCAGGGCCGTGCGCGCCGCCGACCACGCGGAATCCTCGATGCCGAGAGCGTGGCGGAGGTAGGCCCACGTGACCCTCTGGAGCAGGGCGACGCGTTCGGGGTTCTCGTCCGTCGTCTCCGTGACGTTGTATCCGGAGATCCCGCCGAGCGAGTGTTCGGCTCCGAACAGCGTGAGCAGGCTCTTGCCGCCGGGGCTCATGTGGTACGCGTCGGTGAACCAGTCCGGTCCGCGTACGGACAGAGGGGACTGGTCCTTGTCGCCGGCGACCATGAGGGCCGGTGTGGTCATCTCCGCGAAGCCGGGGTTCATGAAGGGGAAGTGCTCGGCGGCGAACGGGGCCAGGTCCGCGCCACCCCTGCCGGTCAGGGCGAGCAGCACCCCGGCCGTGACGCGCGGGTCGGACATGTCCTCTCCCGGCACGCCCTCGGCGTCGAGGACCCGCGCGCCCAGCAGCATGCTCGCCGTCTGGGCGCCCCAGGAGTGGCCGGCGACGGCGACGCGGCCGCGGTCGAGCCGCCCGGCGAGGCCGGGGACGGCGTCCTCCACGAGGTCGAGCCGGTCGAGGACGCGCTTGAGGTCCTCGACCCGCGACCGCCAGATCAGCGGGGTGCGGGGGTCGTCGGGGGGAAGGTTCAGCGTCCTGGAGTCGAGGTGGGTGGGCTGGATCACCGCGAAGCCGTGGGCGGTCCAGAAGTCGGCCAGGGGGGCGTAGCCGTTCAGCGACTCGCCGAAGCCGTGCGAGAAGACGACGACCGGCAACTCGTGCCCGGTCGTGGGGGCGGACACCCGTACGTGCAGGTCCTGGCCACGGCCGGGGGCCGGCAGCACCACCGGCTTCACCGAGACGACCGGAGTGGGCGCGCCGATGGTCATGAGCGATTCGTTCACAGGATTGTCCTTCAGTTGTTCGCGGGGATGAGGAGAGGCGGCACGCACGGCCGTATCGCGGGTGAGGCATGGCGGCGCGCTCTTGGTGACCGGGCCGCTGATCTGGCAAGATGAACAAGCGGGACCGTGTCCCGTTTGACGATACGGAACAACGTCCCGTTTAGCAAGCTCGGCGGTGGAGGGAACGACGCGATGAACGACGACGACCGGGGCGCGGGGCGTGCGGTTCGGCCCAGGCGGGCGGATGCCCGGCGCAACGAGAAGGCCCTGCTCGACGCGGCCGCCGCGGTCTTCGTGACCTCGGGCGTGGACGCGCCGGTACGCGACATCGCGGCCAAGGCCGGCGTCGGGACGGCCACGATCTACCGCCACTTCCCGACGCGGGCGGACCTCATCATCGCCGTCTACCGGCACCAGGTCGAGGCCTGCGCCGAGGCCGGGCCGGCCCTGCTGGCGGCCGGCGAGACCCCGTACGCCGCCCTCGGGCGATGGATCGACCTCTTCGTCGACTTCCTGGTCACCAAGCACGGCCTGGCCGCCGTGCTGCGCTCCGACAGCGCGGGCTTCGAGACGCTGCACGCCTACTTCCTCGACCGGCTCGTGCCCGTGTGCGCCGAGTTGCTCGACGCCGCGGCCGCCGCCGGCGAGATCCGCTCCGACATCGAGGCCATCGAACTCATGCGCGGCGTCGGGAACCTCTGCATCGGCGCGGACAGCGATCCCCGCTACGACGCGCGCCGGCTGGCCGGGATCCTCATCGCAGGACTGCGCCTGCCGCGCTAGCCGTATCCGGCCGTCGGGCCGGTGACGCGGCGGACGATGCTCGATCTGGCCGTTCACGGGCGGATCCCGCCGACATGGTGTCCGCCTCATGTCCGCGAGCCGGTGTGGGAGGAGCCGCCCGGCTTCCGGCCCGGCCGGCTGCCGACGCCGGGCCGGGCCCTGTCGGGCCGCGTTCTCCGGGCATGTGACCGCCGTGGTAGCTTCTTGATCGTAAGGTGCGGCGCTCGGTTATGAGCGTGTCGGGACATCCGGCCGGCACGACAGCCTCAGTACAGGCTGTCCGGATCTCTCAGCGGAGAGTCTGCCTCGCCATGTCCTCACCCCTGTCTCCGCCCGCATGGGCGATCTTCCTGCTCGTGGTCGCCGCCGACGCGCTCGACCCGCTCGGCGCCACGGTGACCGGCGTCGCGCCGCCGTCGACACGGCCGGCCAGGGCCGTCACCGCCGCATGCGCGACGAGCATCCCGCTGCCCGCGCGCCGTGGCGCGCACGCCCGCTGAACCTTCCCCGCCTCCCGGAAGGCATCCGCATCCACATCCGTACCGTTCACAGGAGCATTCCCATGATTCTCGTCACCGGAGGCCGCGGCGCGGTCGCCACCCACCTGCTGACCCTGCTGCTTCAGGCCGGCCGCCCCGTACGGGTGGCCTCCAGCGACCCCGGCCGGCTGCGGGTGCCCGACGGCGTCACGGCGGTCACCTGCGACCTCACCGATCCCGCGACCTTCCCGGCCGCCCTCGCCGGCGTCACGGAGGTCTTCCTGTACGCCGAGGCCTCGCACATCGCGGAGTTCGCCGACGCCGCCGTCGCGGCCGGCGTCGAGCACGTGGTCCTGTTGTCGTCCGCCAGCGTGCTGAACCCCGGCGCCGCCGGCGACCCGCTGGCCAAGTCGCACCTCGACGTCGAGACCGCACTGCTCGCCGCACCGCTGACCACCACGATCCTGCGACCCGGCTCCTTCGCCGGCAACGCGGGCGCCTGGGCCTGGTCCATCAGGGCCGGGAGACCGGTGAGCCTGCCCTACCCGGGCTCCCACACCGACCCCATCCACGAACGGGACCTCGCCGAGGTGGCCTTCTCCGTGCTCACCGACCCACGCCACCAGGGCCGGCGCCTGCACCTGACCGGCCCGGAGAGCCTCACGTTCACCGAACAGATCGAGCGGCTCGCCGAGGTCGCCGGGCGGTCCATCGCCGTCGGCCACGTCACGCCCGGAGAATGGAAGAAGGAGATGGCCGACCACATCCCCGGTCCGTACGCCGACGCCCTGCTCGCCTACTGGCAGGCCAACGACGGCCGCCACGTGCCGCTGACCGACGACGTCGAGCAGGTCACCGGCCGCGCTCCCCGCACCTTCGCCACCTGGGCTCGCGACCACGCCGCGGCCTTCACCGGGTAGCACCGCGAAAACGGCCGTCCCCGGCCTCCTGGCAGGACGGGGACGGCTTCATCCCCACGCGACCGGTCGCGGTCGGGCGGGCCCCGCGGGGTGGGAGACAATGCGACCCATGACGAATCCTCCCGGGGGCGCCGCGGGCAGGCCGCCCGGCGTGCAGCTCGACGCCGTACTGGAGCGGATCACATATGCCAACGAGGAGACCGGCTACACGATCGCCAGGGTCGCCACCGAACGGTCGGGCACCGAGCTGCTGACCGTCGTCGGGCCGCTGCTCGGGGCGCAGGTGGGGGAGTCGCTGCGCCTCACCGGCCGCTGGGGCTCCCACCCCAAGTACGGCAGGCAGTTCGAGGTCTGGTCGTACACCACCGTCCTGCCGGCGACGATTCAGGGCATCCAGCGTTACCTCGGCTCCGGCCTGATCAAGGGCATCGGCCCGAAGATGGCCGAGCGGATCGTGGACCACTTCGGCACCGACACGCTGCGGGTGATCGAGGAGGAGCCGAAGCGGCTGGTCGAGGTCCCCGGCCTCGGGCCCAAACGGACCAAGATGATCGCCGCCGCCTGGGAGGAGCAGAAGATCATCAAAGAGGTGATGATCTTCCTGCAGGGCGTCGGGGTGTCCACCTCCATCGCCGTGCGCATCTTCAAGCAGTACGGCGAGGACTCCATCGACGTGGTCCGCAAGGAGCCCTACCGGCTCGCCGACGACGTGTGGGGCATCGGCTTCAAGACGGCCGACACCATCGCGCAGGCCGTGGGCATCCCGCACGACAGCCCCGAGCGGGTCAAGGCCGGGCTGCGCTACACGCTCTCCCAGGCCGCCGACGACGGCCACTGCTTCCTGCCCGCGCCCAACCTGGTCGCCGACGCCGTGAAGATCCTGGAGGTGCCGGCCGACCTGACCACGGCCTGCCTGGAGGAGCTGGTCGCCGAGGAGGGGGTGGTCCGCGAGGAGATCCCGGCCAGGGGAAACGGTGAGCAGAACGGGGACGAGGGCGAGAGCACCGTCCCCGCGATCTACCTCGTCCCCTTCCACCGCGCCGAGCTGTCGCTGGCCGGCACGCTGCGCACCCTGCTGTCCGCCGGGCACGACCGGCTCGGCGCGTTCACGGACGTCGACTGGCCGGCCGCCCTCGACTGGCTGCGCGGCCGGACCGGCGCCGACCTCGCGCCCGAGCAGGCCCAGGCCGTACGGCTCGCGCTGACCGAGAAGGTCGCGGTGCTGACCGGCGGCCCCGGCTGCGGCAAGAGCTTCACCGTGCGCTCGGTGGTGACCCTCGCCCGCGCGAAGCGGGCCAAGGTCATTCTGGCCGCTCCGACCGGCCGCGCGGCCAAGCGGCTCGCGGAGCTGACCGGGCACGAGGCCACCACCGTGCACCGGCTGCTCCAGCTGCGCCCCGGCGGGGACGCCACCTTCGACCGCGACAACCCCCTCGACGCCGACCTGGTCGTGGTGGACGAGGCGTCCATGCTCGACCTGCTGCTGGCCAACAAGCTCGCCAAGGCCGTCGCCCCGGGAGCGCACCTGCTGTTCGTCGGCGACGTCGACCAGCTTCCCTCGGTCGGCGCCGGAGAGGTGCTGCGCGACCTGCTGGCCGCCCCCGCCGTTCCCCGAGTGCGCCTGACGCAGATCTTCCGCCAGGCGCAGGAGTCCGGCGTGGTCGTCAACGCCCACCGCGTCAACACCGGGCAGCAGCCGCTGGTGCGCGAGTTCCCCGACTTCTTCCTGTTCCCCTGCGAGGAACCCGAGGAGATCGCCGCCCTGACCGTGGACGTGGTCGCCCGGCGCATCCCGAGGAAGTTCGGCCTCAACCCGCGCAGGGACGTACAGGTGCTCGCGCCCATGCACCGCGGCGCGGCCGGCGCGGGAGCGCTCAACACCGCCCTGCAGGAGGCGCTGACCCCCGCCCGCGAGGGCATGCCCGAACGCCGGTACGGCGGACGGGTCTTCCGCGTCGGGGACAAGGTCACCCAGCTGCGCAACAACTACGACAAGGGCGCGGCGGGGGTGTTCAACGGCACGGTCGGCGTGGTCACCGCCATCACCCCCGAGGAGAGCAGGCTGACCGTGCTGACCGACGAGGACGAGAACGTCGACTACTCCTTCGACGAGCTCGACGAACTCGCCCACGCCTACGCGGTCAGCATCCACCGCTCCCAGGGCAGCGAGTATCCGGCGGTGGTCATCCCGCTGGCCACCAGCGCCTGGATGATGCTGCAGCGCAACCTGCTCTACACCGCCATCACCCGGGCCAAGAAGCTGGTGGTCGTCGTCGGGTCACGGCGGGCGCTCGGCCAGGCGGTGCGCACGCGGGGGGCGGGCCGCCGCCACACGGGGCTGACCCACCGCCTCCGCGTGCCCTGATCCGCGGGTCCTGGCCGGGGCGCCCGCCCCGGTCCGCGTCAGTACCTGGACACGTAGGTCACGAACGACGGCTGGTCGACCTGGGTGGTGCCCTTGTAACAGACCACGTCACGCACGTACACGTCGGCACCGGAGGTCGTCCACAGCGTGAGCAGGTTGCAGTACTCCGGCCCGGGGCCGTACGCCGTCACCTGGACGTTGTTGGGCGGCGACCCGACCCTGGGGAAGTACACCAGGCGCATGCCGGTCCCGGCCGTCCGCACCGTGTTGACCCCGCTCTGGGAGTTGTAGTTGACCCCGGGGGGAACCGGCGCGTACGGCCCGGGGTTGGCCGGGACGTTGTCGAAGGTGTAGGCGAACAGCTTCGGCGGCGCGAACGCCCCGGTGATCGCCCGCTCACGCTGGTAGGTGAGAGTCCAGCCGGTGTCGTACGGCTTGTCGGCCACGTCGTGGCAGAGCACCTGGATCTTCTGGCCCGACGGCGCCCAGCTCCAGGCGCCCACCTTGCACCGCGCCGGCTTGCTCGAGTCGACCGCGGTGACCTGGATGTTCCCGGCCTGCACGGAGGAGCCGAGCCCGGGCAGCCAGACGGTCCAGTCTCCGGTCGTGTTGGGGAAGACGGCGTTCACGCCGAGCGAGGAGTTGTAGTCGGAGGCGATGGACGTGCCGTTCCAGTAGACGTAGCCGTACGCCTGCGTCGCCGAGGCCAGCGCCCCGCTGCTGCTGGCGAAGACGATCGAGAAGCGCGCGTTGACGGGGGTTCCGCCGAACCGGTAGCACCGCACCGCCACGATCTCGTCGGAGCCGGCCGGCCCCCACTTCTCGATCTGGCACCACTCGGCCGACTGCGAGATCGCGGTCACGTGCGCGATCCCGCCCTTGGGGATGCCGATCTTCGGGAACCGCACGAAGTACTCGCCGGAGCCGCCGGGCGTGACGCTGACCGTCGGCCCGGGCGCCCAGCTGCCCGCCTGGTAGGCCAGGTTCGGCACGCCGGAGGTGACGTCGATGTAGGCGAATCCCCACACGTCGGGAACCGCCGCGTTCGCGGCCCCCGCCCCGGCGGTGGCGCCCGCGGCGACCATCGCACACAACAGGAGTAATCGAGTGACCACGGTACGTAACAGGCGCATGCCGTCCTCCATCGCGATGGTGCCCAGTGGGCGTGCAGATGTCGACGCCGGTGATCCGGCGCGTGGAGCCGGTACGTCGGGTGGAGCCGTGGAACGCGCTCAGAAAAGCGGGAGGATCACATTCGCCCTCCCGCCCTGTGATAACCCGCGCGGCGATCGTTGAAAAGACCCAAAGACCCACAAGCCGCGCATAGCATGCCCGGGCGTGAAACGTTCATCGTTCGACCGGAGCCGAAGGATCGCGGCCCTAGCCTGCCCGGGAGGCGACGACCACCACGGAAGGGGGAAGGGGGCGGCCTCCACGCGCCCCCGCCCACCGATGACAGCAGATCCGCCCGCCGTACGGGAACGGCGGCTCACCCGGTACGCGGACGTGCGTGCCGTGCTCGCCGACCCCCGCTTCCTCGTCCCGGCCGCCCCCGCCGTGCCGCTCGGAACAGGTTCGGGACCGGGGATGGCCTGGCTGCGGGGAGCGGTCAGCAGGTTCAGCAACGGGGCCGAGCACGCCCGCCGCCGCGCGCGCGTGCTGGGGTTGCTCGACGCCCTCGACCCCGTACGGCTGCGCCGCGAGGCCCGGGAGCGGACGCGCGCCGAACTGGCGGGCGGGGCACCCGTCGACGTGATGGCCACGATCGCGCGCCGCGTCCCGGTCGGGGTCCTCGCCACGCGGCTCGGCGTCCCGGACGACCGGAGGGAGGAGGTCGTCGCCGCGGTGACGGCCATGGCAGCCGCCTACCACCTCCCCGCCGTTTCCGACGCGCCGCCCGCCCGGGACGCGGCCGACGCGGCGGTGGGCGTGCTGGCCGCCGCGCTCGGCGGAGGGGATGCGCCCGAGCCCGGCCTGCTGGCCGCCGTGGCCGGGGTGCTGGTCCAGGCGTGCGACGCCACCGCGGGTCTGGTGGGCAACGCCCTCGCCGTGGTGACGCGCATGCCCGCCGACCCGGCCCCTCGGTGGCCGGTCGAGGCGATGCTGGCCGAGATCCTGCGGTGGGACCCGCCCGTACGGGTGACGCGCCGCGTGGCCGCCGAGGACGCCACGGCCGGGGGAGTCCCCGTGCCCGCGGGGGCCGTCCTCGTGCTGGACCTGGCGGCGGCCAACCGGGACCCCGAGGTCTTCCCCGGCCCGCACCGCTTCGACCCCACCCGTTCTCCGCGGGGTCGCGGCGGGAGCGGCGGGCACCTGGGGTTCGGTGACGGGATCAGGCCCTGCCCGGGGGAGGCCGCAGCGCTCGCCCTGGCCGCGGGCGTCGTGGAGGCCGCCGCCGGCCATCGGCTCGCCGACCCCCAGATTCCGTACGAGCAGATCCCGTACGAGCCGTCGCCGAACCTGCGCGTGCCCGCCCGGCTCTGCCTTCACAACCCCGAGACAGCGGAAGGACCCCGATGACCACGCACGCCGAGACGTTCCGGGCGCTCCACCATGCCGAGCGCCCCCTGGTGCTGCCCAACGCCTGGGATCACGCTTCGGCGGCCGCGCTGGCCGCCGCCGGGTTCGCCGCGATCGGCACCACGAGCCTCGGCGTCGCCGCGGCGGCGGGCAAGCCCGACGCGACCGGCGAGACCGCGGCGGAGACGCTGGCGCTGGCCCGGCGGCTGGCCGGACTGCCGTGCCCGGTGTCGGTGGACATCGAGGGCGGCTTCGCGGACACGCCGGAGGGGGTGGCCGAGATCGCCTCCGAACTGGCCGCCCTGGGCGTGGCCGGCGTCAACATCGAGGACGGCCGGCCGGACGGCACGCTGGCCGACCTCGGCGAGCGGTGCGAGACGATCGCGGCGGTCAAGGCGCGGGCGCCGGAGTTGTTCGTCAACGCCCGCACCGACACCTACTGGCTGGGCGCCGGGGACCCGGGCGCGACCATCGCCAGGCTGCGGGCCTTCGCCGAGGCGGGGGCCGACGGCGTGTTCGTTCCCGGGGTCGCCGACGCCGGCGACGTGCGGGCGCTGGTGGACGCGGTCGATCTGCCGCTCAACGTGCTGTTCCTGCCCGGCCGCCACACGGTCGCCGGGCTGGCCACGCTCGGCGTCCGGCGCATCAGCACCGGGTCGCTGCTCCTGCGGGCCGCTTTGCACGCCGTGGTGGGGACCGCCCGGGCGGTCGCCGGAGGCGGGGACATCCCCGCCGGCCTCCCGTCGTACGCGGACGTGCAGGAACTCGTCACGACCTGCGCTGACTGGGTGCTTGATCAGTCTTGACCCGCACCTTACCGTCAACAGAGACGACTCCACCGGAGAAGCGACCGAAATGTGACCTTAGCGCAGGAGAAAATGACAACATAAGAGGCAACCCCGAATAAGGTCTTATGGTGCACCTACGCGCTCATGGGGGAGTAGTGGTTGTGCTGAGCACTGGTAGTCGTTCGAGGTGGCCGATCGCCGCAGTCGCCGTGACGTTGACCGCGGCTCTGTCGGCGTGTTCCGGTGGGTCGGGCGCGCCAGGCTCGGCGGGCGGCGGCTCCGGAGGCTCCGGCGACGCCGCCGCGCCCGCCGTCCCGGCTCCCGCCATCAAGATCAGCCCCGCGACGGGCAGCGCCAAGGTGCGTCCCGACAAGACCGTGGTCGTCACCGCCGCCAACGGCCAGCTGGAGGAGGTCACGGTCCAGGTGGGCGGCGAGACGATCGAGGGCGACTTCGACGCCACCCGCACCAAATGGACCTCCAAGCAGCCGCTCAAGCCCTCCAGCAGATACACGGTGTCGGCCAGGGCCACCGGCGAGGGCGGCCCTGCGACCGCGACCAGCCGCTTCACCACCCTCAAGCCCAAGGTCGGGCTGGAGGTCGTGGACGTCACCCCCGGCATCAAGGGGGAGACCGTCGGCGTCGGCATGCCGATCATGGTGAGGTTCAACGCGCCGGTGCAGGACAAGGCCGCCGTGGAACAGGCCCTCGAAGTGGACGCGGAGAAGCCGGTCAAGGGCGCTTGGCGGTGGATCGACGACAAGTTCGTCATCTACCGGACGGCCAAGTACTGGCCCGCGCACCAGAAGGTCAAGTTCACCGCGCACCTGACCGGGGTGAAGGCCGGGCAGGACACCTACGGCGTCGAGGACCACAGCACGACCATCAAGATCGGCGCGGCCTGGATCAGCTCGGTCAGCACCAGGACCCACATGATGGTGGTCCGGCGCGACGGCAAGGTCGTGAAGACCATGAAGATCAGCGCCGGCAAGGCGACCACCCGCGAGTACACCACCACCAGCGGCATCCATCTGACCATGGAACGCGGCAACCCGGTCACGATGATCTCTCCCGGGAAGAAGGAAGGCGACCCCGGGTACTACAAGGAGGTCGTCAACCACGCGGTGCGCATCTCCAACAGCGGCGAGTACGTCCACGGCGCGCCGTGGTCGGTCGGCTCCCAGGGCCGGGCCAACGTGAGCCACGGCTGCATCAACGCCCACCCCAACGACGCCAAGTGGTATTACGACAACTACCACCGGGGCGACGTCGTCAAGATCGTCGGCACCGACCGGGCCCTGGAGTGGAACAACGGCTGGGGCTTCTGGCAGATGCCGTTCAGCAAGTGGCAGCAGGGCAGCGCGCTGGAGTCCTGATCCGCTCCGTGTCGGCGTACACGGCCGAGCTGCAGCGGCCGGGCCTGGTGAAGGCCACGCGGGTGGGCAAGTGGACCCACTACAAGCGTGACGAGCAGCGCATCGCCCGGCTCGTCGCCACGCTGGGGGAGTCCCTCTAGCATCCACGGCGTGTCCGGCGACCGGGAAAGCCGCTCCCGGCCGCGTGACGCCGGCAGAAGGGCGTACGCGGAGGCGGCAGCCACCGTCCGTTGCGTGACCCGCGGTGTGCCCGGCCCGAACACGTCCCCTGGATCGACCCGACCCATCTGGCCTGACGAACAGCCCGGTGTCAGTGGCTTCACCGCTCAGAAATCCTCCGCCACGTCGTCAGTTCTGGTAGCCCCTCGCCACCTGCGGAAGGATTGACGACCATGACCGACGCCAGACTGCCAGGCGACGACGACTCCGCGTTCATCGCGGCGGCCCGCTCAAATGACGCAGCACAGTTCGCGCTCACCACGGAGCGCTACCGGCGTGAGCTGCAGGTGCACTGCTACCGGATGCTCGCGAACTACGAGGACGCCCAGGACATGACGCAGGAGACGTTCCTGCGGGCGTGGAACAAGCGGGAGTCGTTCAAGGGCCACGCCGCGCTGCGGACCTGGCTGTACCGGATCGCGACGAACGCCTGCCTCGACTTCCTGGACAAGCGCAACGACCGCACACCCGTGCCTGCCGAGCTGCCGGGCGCGGGCTCGGAAGTGCGCTACCTGCAGCCCTACCCGGACCGGATGCTCCCGGAGGACCCGCAGGAATCGGTGGTGGCGCGGGAGACGGTCGAGCTGGCGTTCATCGTCGCCGTCCAGCATTTGCCACCGCGGCAGCGGGCGGTGTTCATCTTGCGCGACGTCCTCGGCTGGCCGGCGTCGAAGGCCGCCGACGCCCTCGAACTGACCGTCGCATCGGTGACCAGCGCACTGCAACGGGCGCGCGTGACGATGCGCGAGCAGCTGCCCGACCGCCGCCTCGACTGGCGGAGCCCTGCCGCGCACGAGCTGTCGGATGACGAGCGCGGCGTGGTGAAGTCGTATATGGACGCCCATGAGCGCAACGACCTCAACGGGCTGATGGCCCTGCTGCGCGACGACCTGCGCTTCGCGATGCTGCCCGACCCGGGCACCGTGACCGTCACGGCCAAGGACGCGGTGGACGGCTGGGTCTCCGGTGGGCTGTTCCAGCGCGGCTACGACGACTGGCGCTGCACCGCCACCACGGTCAACCGCATGCCTGCCGCCGCGCTGTACCTCCGCACGCCCGACGACCCGGAATACCGTTTGTTCACCATCGCGGTCCTGCACATCGTCGACGGCAAGATCGCCGAACTCACCGGATTCGACGCCACCGACAAACCATGGCTGAGCCTGCCCGCGACGCTGTGATCAGACACGTCCCCCTCGTCGACGAGTCCAGCGCACGGGCCGGCGTCACCGTCGTCCTCATCTTCAGCGAGTCGGTCAACAGCTCACTCGGAACGCAAGGAAGGGCCGGAAAAGGTTCCCTCATCGCCGAGGGGCCCGGTGAGCACGCCAGGAAGGATTTCGACCTGGCCTTACGGGCCGAGCATTTGGCCCGTGCTCATCGCCTCGTCTCGTATCGGGTCAGCACCACGCCGCCGGGAAATGTCCGCGTCTCGACCAGGTTCAGGTTCACCCAGCTGTCCAGCGCGGTGAAGAACGGCGTGCCGCCGCCCACCAGGACCGGCACGGTGACCAGCGCGTACTCGTCGATCAGCCCGGCCCGCATGGCCGCCCCGGCGAGCGTCGCGCCGCCGATGTCCATCGGGCCGCCGTCCTCGGCCCTGAGCCGGGCGATCTCGGCGACCGCGTCGCCGGTGACCAGGCGGGTGTTCCAGTCGACCTTGTCGATCGTCGATGAGAACACCACCTTCGGCATGTCCCGCCAGCGGCGCGCGAACTCGATCTCCGCCGGGGTAGCGTTGGGCTGCTGGTCGCCGGTCGGCCAGTGGGAGCTCATCGTCTCCCACAGCTTGCGCCCGTACAGTGCCAGGCCCGTCGCGTCCACCCGGTCGGACCACCACTGGAACAGCTCGGCGCTCGGCGACGAGTCCGGTCCCTCCCCCCCACCCCAGGCGATGTCGTCGCCGGGCGCGGCGATGTAGCCGTCCAGCGTCACGTTCATGCCGAAGATCAGTTTCCGCATCGTGCCAGCCTCCCTTGAGTCGATCTCACACGTACAGACGGGCACGGCGCGGAAACCTAATCGGTGCGCGATCTGCGTCCGCGGGTAGTCCTCGCGTTCCGGACTCAGCACGGCGTACTCGGGGCCCGAAGTCCCGAGGCTACGCTCAGTCCGAGTCCGTTCGGGGGTCGGCCAAAGTACGACGGAAACCGGCAACCGGTGATCTTGAGTTGAACTTGCCGCAGGTAAGGTGCTGGGGCGGATCGGCGTCGGCTGCCCGACCAGGGACAGCGATGCGCAAACGCAGCCGGAGGCCCGATCTTGTGTCACCGTTCGCAGTGGACTTCTTCGCGTACCCGCTCAGATCGGTCAACGGCGCACCCGATAGCGCAGGTGAAGCACCCGGTTGCCCTGAATCACCACGTCAGGATCCTCCAACAGGTGCTGCGCGTGGACCGAGCCGAAGTAGCGCTTGCCGGACCCGAACACGACGGGCACGACGTCCATGCGCACCTCGTCGATCAGGCCCGCGGCAAGCACCTGGCCACCGACGTCGCCGGCGGCGACCTCGACCATGCGGTCACCCGCAAGCTCCTGCGCCTTGGCCATGGCCGCCTCGACGCCGTCGACGAAGTGAAACGGCGCCTCGGGGTCCCAGCCCTCGGGCATCGGCCGGTGCGACACGACGACCACGTGGTCGATGCCGCCCGGAGGCCTCCCGTCCCAGCCGTCCGTCATGTCGAAGACGTGGCGGCCGACGATCGTGACTCCGATCTGGTCCCAGTACGGCCGGGTGTAGTCGTAGGACGCCTGCGACACCTTCAGCTCGCCGCTCTCGTCCAACGGGACGTCACCGCTGGACAACCAGTCGAACAGCGGTCCGGGCTGGTCATTCTCGTCCGCGACGAAGCCGTCCACCGACACCGAGCTGTACATGACCACCTTGCCCACGGGGCTCTCCTCTGCTTTGGGGTGCCCCAAATTAGCGTGTCGTGAGCTGTCGCTCTTGTAAGAAATCAATCGGCCGGCAGCGGCCAGCCGTCCAGCGCGTGGCCGGGATGTTCGCGCAGGAACCGCCGCCGGACTTCGACGTACCGGGTCGGCGTGAGCCCGGTGAACGCCCGGAACTCGTGGCCGAAGTGGGCCTGGTCGAAGTAGCCCGCGCCACCGGCGAGGTCGCCCCAGTCGATCGGTCCGGCGGGGTTGATCGCGAACACGGTGGCGGCGAAGCGGTAGGTGCGGGCCAGCCGCTTCGGCGTGACACCGATGAGCTCCTTGAACCGCTGTGCCAGATGAGTGCTGCTGACACCGGCTGCCACGCTCAGGTCGCCGATCGCCACCGCCCCGCTGGTCGCCGCGATGACGCTGCTCGTATGGCGGACCAGCCCCAGGCCGGCGGTCTCGCACAGCCGTCGCATCAGCTCCTCCTCGAGCAGCGTCAGCATCTCGTGCGGTCCGTCCGCCGTGGCCAGCCGGTCTCGCAGTTCAGCAATGGCGGGCCGGCCCCAAACCTGCTCTACCGTCACAGGCCGGTCACACAGCTCGGCCGCGGGCATCGGCAGGAACGGCGCCAGCCCCCACGGCCTGAAGTGCACGCCGACGGACCGGGTCCGGAGTGGGTAGCCGAACTCCAACGCGCGGGTGGGCGTGGTGACCACGCAGCCGTCGGCGTACTCGGCCGTCTCGATGTCGGTGCCGGCGCGGATGCGGAACGGCGCCCCGAGGTTGACGATGAGGAACGCCGATGGCCCCGGCGGCAGCGTCAGCCGGGCGTACGGCGGCGCACCCTCCAGGTAGTAAAGGTCGTCGATCAGCCCGTCCAGCGGCGGTCGCGGCACTCTGGACACGTACTCCACGCCCGCAGTATCGCCGATGCCCCGCCGGCATCGCGCGCCTGGCTGGTCCAGCCGTGCTGCCGCCGGATCGGGCGAGCGTCCGGCGTTACGCAGTCGGCAGGTCGGTGAGGTCCAGGCGCCGGTCGGTGCGCGGCTGGATCTCACCGTAGGTGGTTATGTCGGTGTGGAACTGCGGCGTGATCCCGCGCCGGTCGGCGTCCACGCCGGGCCTTGTCGGAATCGGTGAGCGAGCATTCCCGGAACCAGAAGTACTTCCGGATGTCCTTACGGTGATCCTTGATCGTCCGGCCATCCCACTCATACAACCCCGATGTGCGGAAACAGGGCTAGGCGATGCCGGGCGGTGGACCCAGATCCGCGTGATGGGCGAAGCCGTGATCCATGCCGAAGCCGGTGCCCGGCGCGGTGTGCTCGGGGCCGGGGAGGTGACCGGGATCCTGCCCGCCGAAGTCCGAGCCCGGCAGGTGGCCGGATGACTCGCCCGTGCCGCCGTACTGATCGGCCTGGTCGCGGATCGGGCGCACGGCGTCCAGGCCCTGGCCGGCGGAGTCGTCGAGCTGCCAGTCCTCGTAACGTTTGCCGGGGAAGACCGGGCAGGCGTCGCCGCAGCCCATGGTGATGACCACGTCACTGGCCTGGACGACGCCGGTGGTGAGGACCTTGGGGATCTCGGCGGAGATGTCGATGCCGGCATCGGCCATCGCTTGGACCACGGCCGGGTTCACCGTCTCGGCGGGCGCCGATCCGGCCGGGCGGACCAGGATCCGATCGCCGGCCAGGTGGGTGAGGAAGGCGGCGGCCATCTGGGAGCGGCCGGCGTTGTGCACGCAGACGAAAAACACCTGCGGCCGGTCCGGCCGGTCGCCCGGATGGGGCTGGTCGGGCATCGGTTCTCCTGTTCAGGGCAGGTCGGCGGCGGCCGCCGGGCGGGCAGGCCGCCCGGCTACCAGCCAGAGCGCTTTCGCCGATGTGGCCCATGTAGCGATGAGGGTGCAACCTCAGTGCCAGGCCAGGCGTTGCGTCAGCAGCGCCTGCTGGGCCGGGTTGGCGGTCAGCTCCAGCGCCCGCTCATCGGCTCCCCGCGCCTGTTCACGGCGGCCCAGATCACGCAGCAGCTCGGCGCGGGTGGCGTGGAAGAGGGGGTAGCGATCCAGCACGTCGCCCAGCTCTTCCAGCTCGGCCAGGGCCGCGCCAGGGCCGTGGACGTGCCGCAGTGCGATAGCCCGGTGCAGCCGCGTGACCGGTGAGGGCGACAGATGCAGCAGCATGTCGTAGAGCACCAGGATCTGCGCCCAGTCGGTGTCGGCGAAGGTCTTGGCCTCGGCATGGCAGGCCACGATCGCCGCCTGCAGCTGGTACGGTCCCGGCCGCCGGTGGGTGCGGGCCGCGCGTGTGAGCAGGGCGGTGGCCTGCTCGATGGCCTGGCGGTCCCACTGGCCGCGGTCCTGGTCGGCCAGCAGCACCAGACGGTCCTGGGCGTCGAAGCGGGCCGCACCGCGCGCCCGGTGCAGCCGGATCAGCGCCAGCAGCCCGGCTGCCTCAGGCTCCTTGGGCAGCAGGTTCGCCAGCAGCGCGGCCAGCCACTCGGCGTCGTCGACCAGGTCGCGCGCCTGGGCCCGCTCCGCCGTGCTGGACAGGTAGCCCTCGTTGAACAGCAGGTAGATGACCGCCAGCACCTCCTCGACGCGCTGCGGCAACTCCTCCTCGGCAGGAATGCGGTACGGGATCCCGGCCTCGCCGATCTTACGTTTGGCGCGGGTGATGCGCTGCGCCACCGAGGACTCGGGCACGAGGAACGCGGCGGCGATCTGCGCGGCCGACAGCCCGCACACCACTCGCAACGTGAGCGCGATCTGCGCGGCCCGCGACAGCGCCGGATGGCAGCAGGTGAAGATCAGCCGCAGCCGGTCCGCACGCGGGACGGGAGCCGGCCAGGTGAGCTGGGCGAGCTTGGCCCGGTAGTTCGACTCCCGGCGCAGCACGTCCAGCCCGCGCCGCCGGGCCACGGTGAACAACCACGCGTCCGGCCGCTCGGGGATTCCCTCTGCCGGCCAGCGCCGCAGCGCGGTCTCCACGGCGTCTTGGACCAGATCCTCGGCGGCGGCGAAGTCGCCCAGCAGCGACACCAGGGACGCGGCCAGCCGCCCCGCGTGCTCACGTACCACGCGGGCCAGCACCTTCTGGCTCACCTGCCCGTGCACCGGCTCGTTCATGAGGCCGGGCGGATCTCCACGATCGGGCAGGCCGGCCAGGAGCGGGCGATCTTCAGCGCCTCGTCCAGGTCGGCCACTTCGACCTCGGCGAACCCGCTGACCACCTCCTTGCCCTCGACGAACGGCCCGTCGGTGACGACGGGCTCGCCCTGACCCAGGCGCATCGTGGTGGCGGTGTGCACCGGAGCCAGATGCGTATGGTGAGTGATCTTGTCGGCGTGGTCGGCGAACCACTGGCCGACGGCCGCGTAGGCGGCCTGCTGCTCCAGCTCGCCCATCGCTTCCAATTGCTGGGCGAACTCCTCGGTCTCGATGAACATCAGCACGTACTTCACCGTCGCTGCCTGCCTTTCCGTCTCAGCTCGCCGGGAGGGTGGCGTACAGGTCGACGCCGTTGCCGCCCGGGTCGGCCACCGTGGCGTACCGCATGCCCCAGAACGCGTCGAACGGCTCGGCGATCCCGCGGTAGCCCGCCGCGACGAGCTCGGCGTAGGTGGCGTCCACCCCGGCCGTGGTGTCGAACTCGAAGCACAGGAGGGTACGCGGCCCGCCGGTCGGCGCGCTCCAGCCGGGCAGGAACGGCGTGCGGAAACCCTCGGTGTCCAGCATGACGGGCAACCCGTTCGGCAGGTCGCAGCCGGCGTGCTCGGGCGAGTGCTCGTCGACCTTGAACTCCAGGCCCAGGCGGGCGTAGAAAGCTACCGAGGCGTTCAGGTCGGACACCACGATGTCGATCGTGTTCAGGATGGGATGCATGTTGCGCTCCTTCGGGGCTCGGCCGGTGAGGATTCCCAGCCCGTCCGCGAGATTGCCCTCGGGGGTCTACCTCGCCTGACCGCGAGGTGAACACTGCGAGATGCCCGCTGACGGCCTGGCCCTCACCTCACAGACGATCGGCCGAGGCCTCGATACGACACCAGCGCCGAAAACCTTCCCGCGCCGGAAGCGCAGCCTTATCAGTCCAGGCGACCCATGACGACAAGCCCTCCAGGGCGGAGCACGCCGCATCCCAACCGGGTGCCCCGCCCCACCGCGGCCCCGTGGGATCGCGACGCGCGAGCCTGATGCGTACCTGGAGCGCCGTACCGGCCGAGGCAAGCGGGCAGCTGGACCCGTGCTGCGCCGCCTCAGCGTGCCTGGAGCGCAGCGCGATCGTTGACGTCATCGTCAGTCGTCCCACTCGGGCTCGTCCGGGTTGCGCAACTCCCGCATGCCTCCAGGGCCGAGATCGGGCAGCGCGAAGGTGTAAGTGCCGATCACGTTGATGTGCCGGCGGCCGAACGGCGACAAGCGGGCGACATCCTCCTCTGTGAGCGAGTAGCCCGCCTTCTGCAGAGCGCTCAAAGCCTTGTCGACGTAGAAGCTGTTCCACAACGTGACGCAATTGAGCACCAGGCCCAGCGCCCCGAGCTGGTCCTCCATGCCCAGATGTCGTCCCAGTGCCGCTTGACCTTGGCCAGGTCGATCTTCCCGCGGGCGAAGCGCGCCAGCGGCCCGTAGTCGGCGTCCTGGATCCGCCAGCCCTTCTGATCGGGAAGGTCGGCCAGCGCCGGCCGGTACTGCATGCCCAGCAGATGCATCAGTCCGAAGACCACGTCGCTGTAGGACCCGGTGTCGGTCACGATGATGTCTGGCCGCTGCCCGCCGTCACGCCGAAACAGCACATCGATCATGTGTAGCGAGTCCCGGACAGTGCCGGTGACCACTTTCGCGCCCAGCCCTGCCCCCTGATCATTGATCATATTGAGCCAGGTCAGACCCCTCTTGCCGCCGAAAAATTTCCGGTTGGGCCGGGTGTAGATGGACGGCACCGGGACCACGAACCGCATGCCGTCGATCGCGGCGACCAGGCCGCCGCCGAGCTGCCGGGCAGGCCGATCTTCGCCTGCTCCTCGATCAGCGGCGCGTTGGCCAAAGAGAACGTCTCAGCCGACAGGTAGTTCTGCGCCACGTGGCTGAGCCGGGCGCGCTCCAGCGCTGCGGTGCCAGTCCTGATGACCGGCGCGTAGCCGATGTTCAGCGCCTGCGCGGTCAGGCAGGCCGCCACCGAGACGTGGAAGTCGCTTAGCTTGCTCACCCCGCCCGCCACCGAGGTGAAGGCCGCCTCGAAACCGGGCACGCGGCCCATCACCTCCAGCAGCAGTTCGGGCAGGTCCACCCGGGGCAGCATGCCGGCCACCCGCTTGCGCAGATCCACCAGCGACGGCGGCTCAGGCATCGCCTGCAGCCTGGCTACGTGCAACCGCCCCTCCTCATCGACGGTGACGTCGACGCCTTCGGTGCCGAGCCGGGCGGCCACGTCCCGCAACGCCAGATGCAGCACCAGCGCGTGCTCGGCCAGCAGCGTCTCCGGATGCAGCAGCGCCCGCATCTGCCCGTCGGCGTCGGCGTCCGGCGGCGGCACCATCCCGGTCACCGTGGCCACCGCCTCCTTCAGCTCCCGGCGCGGCACCATCGCGTCGATCGCCTCCCACACCTGCTCCAGCCGCAGCTCCTCGCCGTACTCGGTGACCTCCAGCAGTGTCTCCACCGCGACCGCGAGCGTGGCCGAGTGACGGGCGAGCTTGGGGTGCTGGCGGGCCCGTTCCTTGTCGGTGGCGGTCTCGGCCTTGCCGATCAGCTCGGTGGTCATCAGCAGATCGAGCAGGTCCAGGCAGTCGTCGACCGACTTGCCCTCCAGGTAGATGACCGTGGCCAGCAACGTGGCCAGCTGACGCGAGGGGCCGTGCCGGCGCAGCGTGGTCGCCGTGGCGGTCATCCCGTACCGGGCCAGATCCACCATCCGCCGGTGCGGCACCCCCGGCGGCAGCTCCATCGACCCCAGCCCGACGCTGAGAATCTCCCCGGCGCGCTCCAGCGCCTTTTCCATGTTCCGGCCCGAGGGCACCGATGGGCCCTTGCGCCAGCGCTCCAGATCCGACGAGCGCGCCCCCCTCCGGCACCTCCAGCAGCCGGGCCAGGATCGCCTGCTGCCGCGGCGACAAGATGCCGTACAGCGTTTCATACAGCCGCTCGGTCGCCTCATCGAGCACCCGGGCGATCAGCCGGGTCAGCGTGGTCACCCCCGGCAGCAGCACCTTGCTTCGTGCAGGCCTTGGCCAGGCATTGATGCGAAACGGTGACCACGGCAATTTATCGAGGAGTTTTATCGGATTATGTCGGCATAAATCTATTTCGCGTCGCGCGCCTCAGTTGCGTCGGCGTCCGATCCGCCGCGTGAGCTGGGCGTCCTACTGGACGCCCCACTTCATGAGGGCGAACGCGCCCACGATCTTCAGTGCGACGAGCGCGATGACCACGCAGAACACGATCAGCGCGGGGCGGTGTTCGAAGTGCTTGCCCTCCTTGAGTGGAGGGCGCTTGGCGACGCGCTCGGCGATGCGCTCTTCGATGGGTTTGCGGTGGAACATGAACGCAGACTACCGGCCGTGTCGCCCGCCCCTCTCGCGACCTTGGCCGTCTACGCCCTCGAAACTCCCTAACGTCCCTCGTCGGACAGCTGGATAGGGTACGTGGGGGAGCCGGACGGAGGGGAGTGGGATGCCGCAGCAGCCGTACTCGGTGGAGCAGGTGGCGAACCTGCTGGGCCTGCACGTGAAGACCGTGCGCAACTACGTGCGCGACGGGCGGCTGAAGGCGGTGCGCATCGGCAAGCAGTACCGCATCGCCCGCGAGGACCTGGAGACGTTCATGGGCCACCCGGCCGAGCCGTCGGTAACCGAGACCGCCCGGCGCCACGTCGAGGCCTCGAGCATCGTGCAGATCGACGCCATCGCCCCCGACGAGATGACGACCCTGGGCAACATGCTGATGGCCGCCGCCGCGAGCCGCTCCCCCGCCGACCGGCCCCTGCGCGTCGAGACCGTCTACGACGAGGAGCGGGCCAGCCTGAAGATCATCATCGTGGGCGGCGTGGCCGACACCGCCGAGGTGTTCCGGCTCGTCACCACGCTGGTGGAGGAGCCGGCGTGACCGCCGCCCGGCAGTCCCAGGGCGATCGGCGGCGGCCCCACTCCTGGCGCGGGCGTCCCGGCGCCGGAGGCCGTCACGGCGTGCGGAACCCTCGGAAGGTCACGGGCGTGCGGGTGTCGAATCCGAGCCGCTCGTAGAGGGCGATCGCGCCGGTGTTCGCCTCGGCCACGTGCAGGAACGGGCGTTCGTTCCGGGCCACGACACGCGAGACGAGCGCGCTGACCAGGTGGGCGGCGAGCCCTCGTCCGCGTGCCTCGGGGGCGGTGCAGACGGCGCTGATCTCGGTCCATCCCGGTGGCCGGAGCCGCTCGCCGGCCATCGCCACCAATGCCCCGTGCTCCCGGACGCCGAGGTAGGTGCCGAGTTCGTGGGTGCGCGGCCAGAACGGCCCCGGATGGGTCCGCGCGACGAGGTCGAGCATCTCGGGCACGCTGTCGGCGCCCAGTTCGACCACCTCGATGTCGTCGGCGCCGGGGTGATCGGGCCGGCCGCCGGGCCAGATCATCTGGCGGCCTTCCAGGACGAAGACCGGTTCCCAGTCCGGCGGCGGTGCCGCCGGACAGCTGAACATGTCGGCGAGCTCGCCCCGGCCGAGCAGCCGGGCGAGGTCGGCCCATTCCTCCGGATCAGGGTCGGAGGTGACCGCGGAGAAGGTCGCGACCTCCGGCGGGTAGGTGGCGGCCCCGCCGAGCCGGCGGGCGAGATGTGCGTGGTGACCGCGCAGTGATTCGCCCACCGGGTCGTCCAGCACGGCGGCGTCGCGGTCCACGGCTGTGCCGCACCTCTCGTGCCGTGTCGTGTGATGTCGTGTCGTGCGCGGTCGACGGCGGGCGGATGGGCACTCGCGCTCCCGGTTGGCTGTGGTCCCGCCTGACGGTCAAGCAGCACAGACTGACAATTCCCAGCGTTCAGGGTATGGCCGGGCGGCGGCTGCCGGCTCCGGCAGGCGGATGCGGCCCCTGGCTGTGGCGGGGCGAGAGCCGCCGGCCCCGTCGCGATCCTCTCAGCCGCCGAGCCCGAGCCGTACGGCCCGCGCGAGGGGGGTGGCGTCGCCGGGGGCCAGCGGATCGGTCAGGAAGAACGGGATCTGGGACATGAAACGCGGCCGCGTCCCGCGGTGGGGCTGGGCGGCGTGGACGAGGTGCGGATGGCACAGGTAGACGTCGCCGGGCAGTCCCGTGGCGTAGGTCTCGGGGCGGTGCGCGGTCGCCTCGTCCAGCAGCGGGCCGGAGGCGAAGAACTCCAGCCCCTGCTCGCCGTGCGGCTCCAGCACGCGGGCGGTGTCGAGGTGGGATCCGGCTCTGATGCGGGTGGGCGCGTCGTCGGGGCCGATCTCCGACAGCAGGACCAGCACGAGCATGGTGCGGGACCTGAGCGTGACGGTTCCCCAGGCGCCGGCCGGTCCGGGGTCGTTCTGGTCGATATGCCAGCCGGTGTCCCCGGCGTCGGAGGGGTGGGGGAAGCGGACCGGGGTGTTGCCGATGGTGCCGCGCGGCTCCCATCCGCCCTTGCCGGCGATCAGGTCCAGCGCCTCGGTCAGGCGTGGGCTCCGCATCGCCTCCCCGGACGGGCCCTGCCCCGTCGGGTCGGGGGCCGCCCACACCACCGGCTGCGTCCAGTCTTCCGGCCGGTCGGGGGACAACCCGATCTGCCGCCACAGCCGCTCCCTGATCCGGTCACCGGTCTCGCGGGGGAAGGCCTCCTCCACCTTCAGAAACCCGTCGGAGACGAAGCGGTCGAGGTCGGTCTCGCTGAACACAGCCATGGCGGGACGGTAGCGACCTTCCGCGCCCGATGTCGATCGATTTACCCCTCGATGCCGCACACCCGCCGAGCTCCGGCGGGCGGCGGGTCGCGTCGAGCCCGGCGCTGAGGCGCGCGGCCTCCCGCTCCAGGATGCGACGCGCGGCCGGAGCGCACGCCGGCGGCGCCGCCCAGCTACCGGGCTCCCAGCTTCCGGAAGAAGTCCCGGACGTCGGTGACCAGCAGGTCGGGAGCCTGCAGCGAGGCGAAGTGCCCGCCACGGGGGAACCGCGACCAGTGCGTGACGGTGTTCGACAGCTCCGCCAGCCCGCGGACCGCCCGGTCGCCGGGGAAGTTCGCCACCCCCGTCGGCACCGGTGAGGGCGCGGGCCGCCGGCCCCAGGCTTCCGACGCGCTCTCGAAGTACAGCCGCGCGGCCGAGCCCGCGGTCGCGGTCAGCCAGAAGATCGTGACATTGGTCAGGACGGTGTCGCGGTCGACGGGGGTGCGCTCCGTCCGGGTGGGGTCCCAGTCCACGAACCACTCCAGGTTCCAGGCCAGCTGCCCGGCGGGGGAGTCGTTGAGCGCGTAGGCCAGCGTCTGCGGCCGGGTGGACATCTGGGTGGCGTAGCCGGAGTGGGCATACCACCATTTCTGGTTGCGCTCTGCCTGTTCGCGTTCCTCGCCGGACAGCTTGTCCAGCACGCCGGGGCCGGCCGGTGTCGAGGCGTTGGCCAGCGCGTTGACGTGTACGCCGATCACGTGCTCCGGCGCGATGCGGCCGAGTTCCGGGGAGACGATGCTGCCGAAGTCGCCCCCCTGGGCGCCGTACCGCTCGTATCCCAGGCGCCGCATGAGCTCGGCCCAGGCCCGCGCGACCCGGCCGACGCCCCAGCCGGTCTCGCGGGTCGGGCCGGAGAACGCGAAGCCCGGCACCGAGGGCGCGACGACGTGGAAGGCGTCGGCCGGGTCCCCGCCGTACGCCCGCGGGTCGGTCAGCGGCCCGAGGATGTCCAGGAAGTCGTACACCGTGCTCGGCCATCCGTGCGTGACGATCAGCGGCGTGGCGTCGGGCTCGGGGGAGCGGACGTGCAGGAAATGGATGGTCTGGCCGTCGATCTCGGTGGTGAACTGCGGGACCTCGTTGAGGCGGGCCTCGTGCGCGCGCCAGTCGTAGCCGGTGCGCCAGTGGCCGACCAGCTCCATGAGGTAGTCCTTGCTCACCCCGTAGGACCAGCCGGCGCCGGGAAGCTCGTCGGGCCAGCGGGTGCGGGCCAGGCGGACGGCCAGGTCGTCGAGATCGGCCTGCGGGATCTCGACGCGGAACGGTTCCGGTGTGCTCATGGCGTGAAGCATTACGCTCATGGAGGACAGCTACGGTCCTGCACTCCGGTAATCATGGACGGATGTCGGACACCTCCGCCCGCCTGCTCCGGATGTTGTCGTTGCTGCAGGCGCGCCGCGACTGGCCGGGCGCCGAGCTCGCCGAACGCCTGAACGTCACGACCCGTACCGTGCGACGCGACGTGGAAAGGCTGCGCGAGCTGGGGTATCCGGTCCACGCCGCCTTGGGCCCGGCGGGTGGCTACCGGCTCGGAGCCGGCGCCTCGCTGCCTCCGCTGCTGCTGGACGACGAGGAGGCGGTGGCGGTGACCGTCGGGCTGCGCACCGGCGCCGCGAGCGGCGTCAGCGGGATCGAGGAAGCCGCGCTGCGCGCGCTGACCAAGGTCGAGCACGTCCTGCCGTCCCGGCTGCGCCATCGGGTCCAGACCCTGGAAGAGGCCATGGTCGCGATCCCGCCGCGTGGCGGGCCCACGGTGGACGCGGCCGTCCTCACCGCGATCTCCGCCGCGATCCGCGCCGCCGAGTCGCTCCGCTTCGACTACGCCGGCCACCACGGGGGCCGGTCCACCCGGATCGCCGAACCCCACCGCCTGGTCGCCTGGGGCCGCAGGTGGTACCTGGTCGCCTGGGACGCCGACCGGGCCGGCTGGCGTACCTTCCGGGCCGACCGGATCTCGCTGCGCACGCCCAACGGGCCTCGCTTCGCCCACCGTGATCCACCCGGCGGCGACGTTGCGGCCTACCTGCGCAGATCGATCGGCCACGAGGTCTGGCCGTATCGCTCGCGGCTGCGGGTGTACGCACCCGCCTCCCGGGTCGCCGGGCGCGTCGACGGGATCGTCACCCCCGTCGACGACGAGACCTGCGTGCTGGAGCTGGCCTCCGACTCACTCGAGCTGGTCGCGCTCGCAGTGGGCACGCTCGGGGTCGACTTCGACGTCGAGTCGCCGCCGGAACTCGCCCGCCACCTGCGCACGCTGTCGGCCCGATTCGCCCGCGCGGCCGGACGGCGCCGAAGGTGACGGGGTTCGAATTCAGCCCTCGTCGCGGGCCGGAGCGATGCGGGCGGGCGCGCCGATTTCCAGCGCTCTCCACAGCGCGCCGTCCGGCCCCGTCGTGATCGCGTACGGCCCGGCGTCGCGGCCGGCCACGGTGTGCTCCGTGATGGTCACGTGGGTCAAAGGCTCTTCTCCAGTCCGTGCTCGGCGGCGACGCGGGCGATGTCGGCCGGGGTGCCGGCCATGATGACGCGCGCGTGCTCGGTCACCAGCTCGACGGGCCAGTCCCACCAGGCGGCCCGCAGCAGTCGTTCGATGTCGGCGTCGGCGAAGCGGCGGCGGAGGGGCCTGGCCGGGTTTCCGCCGACGATGGTGTACGGCGGGACGTCGGCGGTGACCACGGCGCCGGTGGCGATGATCGCGCCGTCGCCGATGGTCACCCCGGGCATGACCGTGGCCTGGTAGCCGAACCAGACGTCGTTGCCGATGACGGTGTCGCCGCGGCTGGGCATGCCGGTGACGATGTCGAGGGTGCGTTCGGTCCACTCGCCGCCGAACATGGTGAACGGGAAGGTGGACACGCCCATCGTCGGGTGGTCGGCGCCGGCCATCAGGAACCGGGTGCCGCAGGCGATGGCGCAGTACTTGCCGATGATCAGCCGCTCCGGCCCGTAGGCGTACAGCACATTGCGATGCTCGAAGCCGGTCGCGCCGTCGGGGTCGTCGTAGTAGGTGTATTCACCCACCTCGATGTTCGGCGAGCTGACCAGCGGTTTCAGGAAGACCACCCGCTCGTGGGCGGGCAGCGGGTGCACGGTCTTGGGGTCGGGAATCACGGGGGAGTCCTTTCGAGGGGAGGTCAGGCGAGGAGGTCGGATAGGGCGCGGGCGCGGGCCGGCTCGCGCAGCTTGCGCATGCCTTTGGCCTCGATCTGGCGGACGCGTTCCCGGGTCACCCCGAACGTCCGGCCGATCTCGTCGAGGGTCCGCGGCCTGTCGTCGGCCAGGCCGTACCGGTGGGTGATGACGGCCGCCTCCCGCTCGCTCAGCGTCGCCAGCACCGCCTCCAGGTCATGGCGGAGCGAGGAAGCGGCCACCTCGGCCGCGGGACCGGGCGCGTCATCGGCGAGAAGGTCGCTCAGTGTGGCAGCCCGCCCCTGGCGGCGTAGCGTCTGGCGATCGACACGACCAGCCGCAGGTTGGCCTCGACCATGTGGTCCCTGGCGCGGCGGCCGTCGGCGGCCAGCCGCTCCAGCTCGCACCGTTCGGCCGGGTCGCCGGAATCGGCGGCCAAGCGCTCCGCGGCGAGCCGGCCGGCCTCGATGCGCTCGCCCAGCTCCACCTCCTGCTCGGCGGTGAGCAGCGGGGTGCGCCCGATCTGCTTGAGATAGTCCCTCACCGGGTCGATGTCCACGGCTCCCTTCGGATGGCGGGCGGGGCTGGCGGGGAGCGCGGCAGTGGTCAAAAGCAGGTCCCTTCGGTGTCGCACGAGAGCCCGGATCGGCTGGCAAGGTCAAAACTTATGTCCAACCTAGAATCATGTCAACTCTAAAATTAGGTCGAATCAATGTAAGGTGGGCGCATGGACACGGAGAAGACCAGCCTCAGAGCGCTCAAGAAGCGGCAGACCAGGGAGAAGATCTCCCACGAGGCCACCCGACTGTTCCTTGAGCGCGGTTTCGACAAGGTGACGATCGCCGAAGTGGCGGAGGCGGCGCAGGTGGCCAAGATGACGGTCACCAACTACTTCCCACGCAAGGAGGATCTGGTCTTCGACCTGAGCGAGGAGTTCGTGCAGTCCCTGGCCCGGACCGTCCGCGACAGGGCGCCCGGCGACTCCGCCTTGGCCGCACTCCGGCGCGCCTACCTTGCCGCGGTCGCCGAGCACGACCCGGTCATCGGTTTCTCCGGTCCCGCGTTCGCCCGGATGATCGCCGGAAGCCCGGCCTTGACGGCCCGGCTGCGGGAGTTCCACGACGAACGCGAGAAGGCCCTGGCCGACGCGCTGGCCGCCGAGACCGGCGCCGGCCCCGGCGACATCCTGCCCCGGGCGGCCGCCGCCCAGCTCGGCGGCGTCCACCGGCTGCTGTTCGACGAGACGCTCCGCCGCGCCATCGCGGGGCAGGACGACGCGGAGATCGAGACGGCTCTCACCGGCTACATCGACGCCGCCTTCGGCCTACTGGAACCCTCTCTCGGCGGCTATGCCGTCCGCCCCGCCGCCTGAACGGCCCGGCCCTGCCACGCCCGCCCTGCCACGGCCCGGCCTTCCGCGGATCGGGCGGTACGGGACCGGTGGCGGCACCGGTCACCCGAGGAATCACACGAGGGCGAGCTGGCGGGCGGGGGAGCGGCGCCGCCGCCAGCGCCGGGCGTCCCTGCCGATGCCGTAGGTCTCGGCGAGGGCCCGCACCTGCTCGGCGATCCGCAGCCGGTAGCCCTCCTCGGCGACCTGGCCCCTGCCGTACAGCGCCTGGTAGCGCGGCACGAGACCGGGGTGCTCGCGCTCCAGCCACCGCAGGTACCACTCCCGCGCTCCCGCCGGCAGGCGCAGCACGATGGGCGTGACGCTGACCGCGCCCGCCTCGGCCGCCCGCCGTACGGTCGCCAGCAGGTGGTCGGTGGAGTCGGTGATGAGCGGCAGGATCGGGGCCATCAGCACACCGCAGGGAATGCCGGCCTCGTTCAGCGCGGCGCAGACCTCCAGGCGCCGCTGCGGCGTCGCGGCTCCGGGCTCCACGGCGCGCCGCAGGCGGTCGTCGACGAAGCCGACCGACACCAGGGCGCCGACCTGGGTCACCTTCGCGGCGTCGCGTAACAGGTCCAGGTCGCGCAGGACCAGAGGACTCTTGGTGAGCACGGTGAACGGGTTGGCCGCGTCGGCGAGGGCCCGGATGACACCGGGCATCAGGCGGTAGATCTCCTCGGCCGGCTGGTAGCAGTCGCCGGTGAGGCCCAGCGCGACCGGTTCGCCGCCCCAGCGGGGGGAGGCGAGCTCACGCCGCAGGCGCCGGGCCAGGTCGGTCTTGACCACGATCTTCGTGGCGAAGTCGCCGCCGGGGTCCAGGCCCAGGTAGCGGTGACCGCGACGGGCGGTGCAGTAGCCGCAGCCAGCCTCGCAGCCGCGATAGGGACTCGCGCCCCACGCGAAGGGCAGCTCGGCGGCCTCGGGCACCCGCTCCAGCGCCGCGCGGGCCGGCACCTCGTAGCAGGTGATGCCGTCGAAGACGCGGGTGACGGCCTGCCGTTCGATGCGCGGGCGGGCTGCGGTCACTTCACCGCCCTCACCGACGAGCGGCTCCTGCACCGTCTCATGCACGCGGGGCCGCGGCGGGCTCTGGTCCCCGGCGCGGGAAGTGGCGTCGCGACGCATGAGGTTCAGTAGAACACGCATTCGACCGTTGCGCCAAGTGTCCACGCCCCGCGCGTCCCGCGCTGTCAGGACTCGGCGGAGGCGGCGGCGTGACAGGCGCCGTACCCGTCCGCGCGGGCGACCACGCGGCCCGACCGCACCCGCACGGCCGCCTCGGTCCCGTCGCTCACGGCGGTCACCCCGGCCGCCGCCGCGACGGCCCCCTCCTCGTCGTGCACCACGCGCAGGCGCGGCCAGGCCCGCGCGGGCAGCGCCCGGCGCAGGCAGGAACGCAGCTCGGCGAGGGCCAGCCGGGCCAGCGGCCCCAGCTCGCCGGGGTCGCCGGTCACCAGGGCCACGGTGACCTCGCCGGCGGGCGGCGCGGCCCGCACCGCCTCCTCCACGGCCCCCAGGCGGTGCAGCCCGAGGACCGCCACCACGCCGTCGCGCGCGAGCGGGGCCGGTTCGCCGCCGAGCGCGTCCACCGCGGGCGGCGGCGACCACGGCCCGTCGTCGGGCCGCGCGCGGGGGACGAACGGCAGGTGGGGGGCGTCCCACCGGTCGCCGAGATCCAGGTCCGCCAGGGCGGCGCACGCCGCGACGACGTCGAACGGCTCGGCGAAACCGGGCGCCGCGTCGGCCATCTGGCTCGCGCCGTACAGGGTGGTCAGGGCCGTCTCCGCGACCCGCACCAGACGCCGCCCGGGCCCGTCCAGGCCCTCCAGCCCGAGCCCGAGCACGATCGCGTTCAGCTTCATCAGCTGCGCGAACGGCCGGCGGACCCGCTGGTCGGCGAGCACCTCCGGCATCAGGTCCATGCCGAGCCTGGCCGGGCCGTCGGTGGCCAGCGGAAGCCGGGCGATCCAGGCGCGGGCGAACGCGGCGAGCGCCTCCCGGGCCGTGCCCGCTCCGGACGCCGCGCCGTCCACGGCGGCCTCCCGCTCGGCCAGGTCGGCCAGCACGGAGAAGTACAGGGCCCGCTTGCCCGGGAAGTTGGAGTAGACGGCGCCGCGGGTGAGCCCCGCCCGGTCGGCGATCGCGTCGACCTTGGCGTCGCGGAACCCCCGATCGGCGAACTCCTCCCGGGCGGCGGCCAGCACCCTGGCCCGGTTTCGCGCCTGAAGCTCGGCCCTCGTGAGGCGTTCCATCGATCTCCTCGTCCGCGTACGCCCGCTTGCCGTACGACGAGGCCCAAGATACCGTCGCCATCCAGATGACATGAACATCTGGGATGAGCATTTGGAGTTGCCCGTGATTTCCCTGCCCGAGGTGGACCTCACCGACCCCGAGGTCCTGCGCGACCCCTTCACCGTGTACCGACGAGCGCGGGAGGCCGCGCCGCTCGCGCGGCTGCTGATCCCCGGCCTCGGCCCCGTGTGGGCCCTCACCAGGCACGACGGCGCGCGGGCGATGCTCGGCGACGCCCGTTTCGCCCTCACCGCCGACAGCTTCATGCGCCCGCCGGTCCCCGACGACTGCCTGCCGTACATGCGGACGATGAGCGAGATGAGCGGCCCCGAGCACGCGCGGCTGCGCAAACTGGCCGCCCCGGCCTTCACCCCCCGCCGCGCGGCCGAGTTCCGGCCCCGCATCGACGCCAGCGTCGGCGCCCTGCTCGACGACCTGCCCGCGCACGCCGAAGGCGGACAGGTCGACCTGCTGCGCCACTTCGCCCGGCCGCTGCCGATGGACGTCATCTGCACGCTGGCCGGCATCCCCGAACAGGACCGCCCGCGCTGGCGCGAATGGGGCGCCACCGTCGTCGCCGGGGCGGGCGGGGACTTCGCGCGGGCCATCCCGGGCATCGTCGCGGGCGCCAAGGCCGCCGTCGCCGCCGCCCGCGCCGAACCGGACGCCCCCGGGGGCGTGCTGGCCGACCTCGCCCGCGCCCAGGCCGAGGACGGGGACCGGCTGAGCGACACCGAGATCGTCACCATGGTCTGGCACCTGGTCCTCGCCGGGCAGACGCCGACCAACCTGATCGCCAACGCCGTGGCCGCCCTGCTGTCCCACCCCGGCCAGCTGACCGCCGTACGCGCCGATCCCGCGCTGATGCCGGCGGCCGTCGAGGAGCTCATCCGCTGGTGCGGCCCCGCGCTGCTGGCGATCCCGCGCCACGCCCGTCAGGACGTCGAGCTGTACGGCGCGACCGTGCCGGAGGGCGCGAAGGTCACCGCCCTGATCGCCGCGGCCAACCGCGACCCCCGGGTGTTCGCCGACCCCGACCGGCTGGACGTGACCCGGGCGCCCGGCGCCGGCCACCTGGGGTTCGCCCACGGGCCGCACTTCTGCCTGGGCGCATCCCTCGCCCGCGTGCAGACCCAGGCCGCGATCACCGCGCTGCTGCGCCGCTTCCCCGGCCTGGCCCTGGCCGCCCCGATCGACGAGCTGCGCGCCCCCGACCCCGGCACGTGGCGGCTGACCGCGCTGCCGGTGACCCTGTGAGCGACCGCCCCTGTGGCCACGGCCGCGGGACGCGGTGCCCGTCGCGTCAGAAACGGACCCCCTCGGATCGGAGGTAGGCGCGCCACCCCCCGTACGCGGTGATGTCGGTGGCGCCTCGCAGCCCCTCCGGCGCGCACAGGAAGCCGGGCACGTCCGTGCCGTCGGCCAGTTCGACCGGGCCCAGCGTCATCGGGCGGGGAAGGGCCGAGAGCAGGTCGCCCAGCCCTCCGGCGGGAAGCTCCCACACCTCGCACTCGATGGCCGCGCCGCCCTCGGCGACGCGTACGAGCCCGGGTTTGGGCGGATCGGTGGTCAGGGCGTGCAGCCGGTAGCGCGCGGCGGTGCCGGTGGCGGCCAGCAGGCGGGCGCCGCGCGCGGTGAGCTCGTGGTTGAGCGGCTGTCCCGACAGGTGCGCGCCGACAACCGCCAGGCGGGCGGCCGGCTGGAGCAGCCGGGCGACGGCGGCCAGGTCGTCGTCGGCGTGGGCCCGGCCGGCCAGCATCACCCCGTACGGCAGCCCGTCCACCTGCCCGGCGGGTACGGCGAGCGCGCACATGTCGAAGAGGTTGACGAAGTTGGTGAAACGGCCGAGGTCGCTGTTGACGCCGACGGGGTCGGCCGCGACCTGCGCCAGGGTGGGATGGCGGACAGTGACCGGCAGGAGCAGGGCGTCGCCGTCACCGAGCAGGGACATGGCCCGCTCGCGGAGTTCCGCCAGGCGTTCCCGGTCGGCGAACAGGCGGTGGGCGGGCAGGTCACGGGCCGCGGTGATGATGGAGGCGACCGTGGGATCCAGGTCCGGGCCGCCCTTCTCCACGAACGCGCCGACCGCGGTGTACCGCTCGGCGACGAACGCGCCCTGGTAGAGCAGCGTGGCGGCCTCCAGGAAGGGGGCGGGGTCGATCGGGCGGATCTCCACGCCCGCCGAGGCCAGAGCGGCGGCCGCCGTCTCGAACGCCTCGGCCCAGCCCGGGGCGAGCGCGCCGAGGTCGGCCGTGGCGGGCACGGCCACCCGCCACGGCCCGGGGCGGCGGGCCGGGCGCGACGCGGGCCGTGCGGAAGGGCCGGTCATGAGGGCCAGGGCCCGCTGGGCTTCGGGGATCGTGCGGGCGAAGACGCTGACGCAGTCCAGGCTCCGGCAGGCCGGGACCACGCCGCCGGCGGGGACCAGGCCACGGGTGGGCTTGAGCCCGACGATGCCGTTGAAGGCGGCCGGGACCCGGCCCGAGCCCGCGGTGTCGGTGCCGAGCGCGAGGTCGGCCAGGCCGAGCGCGACGGCGACCGCCGAGCCCGAGCTGGACCCGCCGGAGATCCGCGCCGGGTCGGTGGCGGCGCGCACCGCGCCGTAGGGGCTGCGGGTGCCGACCAGCCCGGTGGCGAACTGGTCCAGGTTGGTGGTGCCCAGCACGATCGCGCCGGCCGCCCGGAGAGCGGCCACGGCGGGGGCGTCGGCGTCCGGCCGGTAGGCGTAGGAGGGGCAGCCGGCGGTGGTCGGCAGCCCGGCCACGTCGATGTTGCCCTTCACGGCCAGCAGCCGGCCCGCGAGGGGGAGGTGGCCGCCGCCCGCCACACGGGCGTCCACGGCGGCGGCCTCGGCCTCCACCTCGGCCTGTGGCCGCAGGTCGATCCAGATCTCCGGACGGTCCGTCTCGGTGATCCGGGCGTAGGCCCTGCTGACCCGTTCCCGTGCCGTCTCAGCCACGATCGCTCCTCAGCACCACCAGCGGGGCGCCCGCCTCCACCTGGTCACCGGGGGCGACCAGGACCCGTTCGACCACGCCGCCGGCCGGGGCCGGGACGGCGGACTCCATCTTCATCGCCTCCAGCACCACCAGCGGCTGCCCTGCCGCGACCCGCCGGCCCGGCGTGACGCTGACCTGCCAGACGCTCGCGGTGAACTCCGCTTCCACCACCTCACAGCCCGGTGGCAGCTCCAGCTCGGTCTCGGCCGGGCCCTGGGACTGCTCCGCCCGGTCGAACTCGCCCGCCGCCTGCCAGGCCGCGCGTTCGGCGGCGAAGGCGGCGGCCTGCCGGTCGCGGAAGGCCGCGATGGACTCGGCGTGCTCGGCCAGGAAACGGTGGTAGTCGGCGAGCCGGAACACACCTTCTTCGATCTTGGGTTCGAACCGCCCCGCCGCCAGGTCGGCGCGCAGTTCGAGCAGCTCTTCGGCCGTCACCGGATACCAGCGGATACGGTCGAAGAAACGCAACAGCCAGGGGAAGCCCGGCTGGAACGCGCCGCGCTGCTGCCAGCTCGACCACACCTGCGTCGTACGGCCCACGAACTGGTAACCCCCCGGCCCTTCCATCCCGTAGACGCACAGGTAGGCGCCGCCGATGCCGACCGAGTTCTCGGCGGTCCAGGTGCGGGCCGGGTTGTACTTGGTCGTGACCAGCCGGTGCCGGGGATCGAGCGGCGTGGCCACGGGCGCGCCGAGATAGACGTCGCCGAGCCCGAGCACGAGATACTCGGCGTCGAAGACGACGCGGTGCACGTCGGCCACGTCCTCCAGGCCGTTCACGCGGCGGATGAACTCGATGTTCGACGGGCACCAGGGCGCGTCGTCGCGCACGCCCGCCATGTAACGGGCGATGGCCTCCCGGGTGGCGGGGTCGTCCCACGACAGGGGGAGGTGGACGACGCGGCTCGGCACCTCCAGCTCCCCGGTGGGCGGCAGGCCGTCCTCGACGCGGAGCAGTTCGTCCAGCAGGTCGCGCTGGGAGAGCACGGCCGGGTCAAGGTGGATCTGCAGCGAGCGGATGCCGGGGGTGAGGTCGACGACGCCGGGCAGATCCTGGGCGGCGAGCGCCTCCGGGAGGGCCTCGGACAGGGCGTGCACGCGCATGCGCAGGCCCAGGTCGAGCTCCATCGGCCCGTACTCGACGAGGATGTTGTCGTCCCCGCTGCGCCGGTAGGTGACGCAGGGCCGCTCGCCGGTCTCGGGAAGGCGGTGGAGCACGCCGCCGTCGCCGGGGGCGCCGACCGCGGAGGGCACGGGGACGAAAGCGACCGTGTCCCCGGGCCGCAGCTGGCCGAGTTTCCAGCGTTCGGAGGTGACGACGGTGGCGGGGCAGACGAAACCGCCGAGCGAGGGGCCGTCGGGACCGAGCACGACCGGCATGTCACCGGTGTAGTCCACCGCGCCCACCGAATAGGGCGTGTCGTGGATGTTGGAGGGGTGCAGTCCCGCCTCGCCCCCGTCGAGGCGCGCCCAGCGCGGTTTGGGGCCGATCAGGCGTACGCCGGTGCGGGCGGAGTTGTGGTGGACCTTCCACTGGGCGGCGTAGAAGTCGCGGATGTCGTCGCCGGTGAAGAACTCGGGGTCGGCGTGCGGGCCCTCGACCACGCCGATCCGCCACTCGCGTCCGAACTCGGGCCGCTCGCCGGGCTCCGCGCTCGCGTGCGGGGCGAGGTGCCCACCGTGCTTGAGACGGCCACCGTGCTTGAGACAGCCACCGTGCTTGAGACAGCCACCGTGCTTGAGACAGCCACCGTGCAGGACGTCCCCGGCACGCAGGGCCCGGCCGCCGTGGCCGCCGAACCCCCCGAGCGTGAACGTCGCGGCGCTGCCGAGGTAGTCGGGCACGTCGAACCCGCCCGCGATCAGCAGGTAGACGCGCAGTCCCGGCCCTTCTGCGGCGCCGATGTCCAGCACGCCGCCGGCGGGCACGGTGACCGGCTCCCACTGGGGAACGGGCGTGCCGTCCACGGTGACGGGCGCGGGCGCGCCGGTGACGCAGACGGTCGTGGCGTGGCTGAAACGCAGCGCCGGGCCGCGCAACGTGCACTCCAGGCCGGGCGCGCCGGGGTCGTTGCCCAGCGCGGTGTTGCCGTGCCGGAAGGAGCGGTCGTCCATCGGCCCCGACGGGGGCACGCCCACCTGCCAGTAGCCGGTCCGTCCCGGCCAGTCCTGGACGGTGGTGAGGGTGCCGGGCCGGACCACCTCGATGCGGCGGGAGCCGTCGGCGAGCCCGGCCAGGGTGGCGGTGCCGTGCGTGGCCGCCCGTACGGAGGGATCGCCCGCGGCGGCGCGCAGCAGCCCGAGGTTGGTCTCGACGCCGTCGATCCGGATCTCGGCCAGCGCCGCGGCCAGCCGGTCCAGGGCCTGGTCCCGGCCGGCGCCGTGCGCGATCACCTTGGCGAGCAGCGGGTCGTAGGCGCTGCTCACCTGCGTGCCCGTCTCCACCCAGCCGTCGACCCGTACGCCCTCGGGGAACTCGACCCGGGTGAGCAGGCCCGCGCCCGGCCGGTGGTCGCGGCTCGGGTCCTCGGCGTAGATTCGGGCCTCGACGGCGTGGCCGGCGGCCCGGGGCGGGTTCCGCAGCGCGGCGTGCACGTGGCTCACGTCGCCCTGGGCCAGGCGCAGCATCCATTCGACCAGGTCGACGTCGTAGATCGCCTCGGTGACGGGGTGCTCCACCTGCAGCCGGGTGTTGACCTCCAGGAAGTACGGCTCGGCGCGCACCGGGTCGTAGACGAACTCCACCGTGCCCGCCGACCGGTAGCGCACCGAGGCGCACAGGCCGGCGGCGCTGCCGGCGAGCCCGGCCCGCACCCGCGGCGGCAGTCCGGGGGCGGGGGCCTCCTCCAGCACCTTCTGGTGACGCCGCTGCAGCGAGCAGTCGCGGTCGCCGAACGTGACGACGCCGCCCATGCCGTCGCCGAACACCTGGACCTCGACGTGCCGGCCGCCCTCGACGAGGCGTTCCAGGAACAGCCCGGCCGAGGCGAAGCTCGCGGCGGCCGTGCGCCGCACGCTGTCCCACGCCTCGGCCAGATCACGGGCGTCGCGGCAGGCGCGCATGCCGATGCCGCCGCCTCCGCCGGTGGCCTTGAGCATGACCGGGTAGCCGATGTCCCGCGCGGCGCGCAGAGCCGCGTCCAGGTCGGGGAGCAGGCCGGTGCCGGGGAGCAGGGGCACGCCGGCCCGTTCCGCGGCGGCGCGGGCGGTGTGCTTGGCGCCGAACAGGTCGAGCTGCTCGGGGGTGGGGCCGACGAAGGCCAGCCCGGCGGCCTCGACCCGGCGGGCGAAGGCGGCGTCCTCCGACAGGAAGCCGTAACCGGGGTGGACGGCGTCCGCGCCGCTGTCCAGGGCGGCCCGCAGCACCAGGCCGGCGTCCAGGTAGCTCTCCCGGGCGGGGGCGGGGCCGAGCCGTACGGCGTGGTCGGCCAGGCGGACGTGGGCGGCGCCCCGGTCGGCGTCGGAGTAGACGGCGACCGTGCGCAGGCCCAGGCGGCGGGCGGTGGCGATGACGCGGACGGCGATCTCGCCCCGATTGGCGACGAGGAGGGTGTTCATCGGACCGTCATCCGCACGGGCGTGGGGTCGAAGCCGTTGCACGGATTGTTGATCTGCGGGCAGTTGGACACCAGGACCAGCACGTCGGTCTCGGCGCGCAGGGTGACGGCGAGGCCGGGGGCGGAGATGCCGTCCACGATGCCGAGTGTGCCGTCGGGTTCGACCGGGACGTTCATGAACCAGTTGATGTTGCTCACCAGGTCGCGTTTGCCGAGCCCGTGGCGGCTGCCCTCGATGAGGAAGTTCTCCACGCAGGCGTGCTGGGAGGAGGTGTGGTGTCCGTAGCGGAGCGTGTTGGACTCCTTGGAGCAGGCACCGCCGACGGTGTCGTGGCGGCCGCAGGTGTCGGCGACGACGGTCATCAGCGGGGTGTGCTCGTTGGACATCAGCACGCTGCCGGTGGTGAGGAAGATGCCGCCCTGGGCGTGGACGGTGTCGGGGGCGCTGTAGCGGACGGCGGTGTCGTGCGCGTCGTACAGCAGGCAGTCGACGGCCTGGTTTCCGCCGAGGTCGGTGATGGTCAGCTCCTGCCCCGCGCGGACGATCGCCGACCAGGGGGCGCGGGCGGGCACGGTGACATCGAGTACGGGAACGTCGAGCGCGAGCACGTCGGGCGGGGTCATCGGGTCACCTCGGCGGTATTGAGGAAGGCGCGGCGGCCTTCGGGGCTCGCCTGCCACAGGGGGTCGCCGGGGCCGGTCGGCAGGGCGCGCCAGGCCAGGACCTCCAGCGGCGTGCAGGTGTAGGCGGGACGGGGGTCGATCGGGTGGGCGGTGTTGGCGATGAGCACGGTCAGCGGCATCTCGGCGCGCAGGGTGACCGACGCGCCGGCCCCGGCGGAGCCGGTGAAGGTCAGGCGGCCGTCGGGGCCGACCCGGACGCCCTGGAAGAAGGAGATGGACGGGGGCAGGTCCCGGGGCTCCAGGCCGTGCTTGGCGGCGGCCAGCGTGAACAGTTCCCGCCCGGCGGGGGCGGGGCCGTGCGGCGTGCCGTCGCCGTACCGTTCGGTGTTGCGCCGCAGGGTGGATGTCCCGCACACGGTGTCGTGGCGGCCGGAGGTGTCGGCGACCACGGAGGCCAGCACGCGGCCCTGGTCCGACAGCAGCAGGTGGCCTTCGCCGAGGTAGGCGTTCCACAGCACCTTGACGGTGTCGGCGACGTTGAGCCGCTCCCAGTGACGGCCCGCCACGTAGAGCAGCAGGTGCGCGCAGGCGTCGCCGGCCAGGTCGGTGAGGCGCAGTTCGGTGCCCCGGGCCAGCACCTTGTGGGTGTAGCCGCCCCCGGCGACGGTTTCGGCCCACACGAGGTCGGCGGGGGCGACACCGTCCGGCGGGGCGGGCCAGTCGGAGGCCGGGAGCACCGGCATGGTGTCGCTTCTGGTGCCCTCCTGGGCGCGGGCGTGCTCTCGCGCGCCGTACGTCGTGCTGGTCGCCATGACGCGATCTCCTGTGAGAGGGGGCAGGAATTTCTGTCGTGCGACAGAAATTAGGCGGCGCGTGTTTCCTCTCACGCGCCGTGAGGTTTCCCGTCGGTTACCGAGATCGCACAGCCGCGAGGGTTCGGGGGAGGTGTGCGACGATCGTGGGGTGAGTGCCCGTTCCGACCTGCCCATTTCCGACGTGCCCGGTGCCGGCGAAACCGGTTCCAGCGGGACCGGCTCCGGCGTGCGGAGAGTCGGCAGGCCGCGAGCCGTCGCGCGCCCGCGCGGCGACCTGAGCCCGCGGGAGGAGATCCTCACGGCGGCGGCGGAGTTGTTCACGACGCACGGCTACGCCGCGACCTCGACGAGGGCGATGGCCGAGCGGGCCGGGATCAGGCAGGCGTCGATCTACCACTACTTCGACGGCAAGGAGGACATCCTCGCCGAACTGCTGGAGAGCACGGTGCGGCCCTCGCTGGAGACCGCCCGCGCCCTGACCGGCGCCACGCCGGAAGAGCGGCTGTGGCAGCTGTGCCACTGCGACGCCAGGCTGTTGTGCTCGGGCCCGCACAACCTGGGCGCGCTCTACCTCCTGCCCGAGGTGCACACCGAGCGGTTCGCCGGCTTCCGGCGCATGCGCGGGGAGCTCAAGGACACCTACGGGCGACTGCTGGCCGCCACCTCCGCCGGTGCCGCGCTGACACCCGCCGAACGGGCGCTGCGCACCGATCTGCTGTTCGCGCTGATCGAGGGCGTCATCCTGATCCGCAGGGACACCCCGGGCGCGATGGCGGCCGGCGTCCTGGAGACGCTGGCCGCCGCCACCGCCGACGCGGCGCTACGCCTGGCCGGTGTTGCCGACGGGGATCTGCCCGACCTGCGGAAGAAGGGCGACGGGCCGGCGTAGCCGCCGGTAGAGCGCGCCGAGAGCCACGACCGCCGCCAGGAAGAGCAGCGTGAACCACTGGAAGAACCAGTGGCCGGTGATCGGGGCGTACACCTCGGCCCTCGGCCAGGCCAGGTTGACCGCCATCGCCAGGCCGTAACAGAGGGCCAGCGCGTTGACCGGCAGGCCCCAGCGGCCCATGCTGAACAGCGGGCTGCCGTCCTCGGCGAACCCGTCCGGCGCCCCGCCCCGCCAGCCGCCGCGCAGGCGCTGGAACAGCAGGGGGCCCGTCACCATCGCGTACGCCAGGTAGAGCAGCACGATGCAGGTGGTGCCGATGGCCAGGAACGCCTCGGGAGAGGCGAAGTTGAGCAGCAGGACGGCCGCCGCGGCCACCCCGGTGACCAGCGCGGGCCCGGTCGGCATGCCGGTGCGGGGTGAGACCCTGGACAGCGCGCCCGACAGCGGCATCACCCCGTCGCGCGCCATGGAGAACAGCATCCTGGTGGCGGCGGTCTGGATCGCCATGGTCGCCACGGTGATCGCCAGCACCACGTCGGCCAGCAGCAGCTTGCCCACCCAGTCGCCCAGGCTGCTGGTGAGCACGTAGGACAGGCCCTCGGCGGCCAGCCTTCCGTCGGTCAGGCTGGGCGCGGCGAGCAGACCGGCGAACAGGATGAGCCCTCCGAGCACCCCGGCCGCCGTGAGCGCGGTCAGGATGGTGCGCGGGGCGACCCGCCGGGGGCTGCGGGTCTCCTCGCTCAGCTCGCCCGCGCTGTCGAACCCGATGAGGACGTAGGCGGCGGTGAACGAGCCGACCAGCAGCGCGCCGACGGCTCCGCCGTGCCCGCCGGTGCTGAACGTGACGCCGGGGCCGTGCTCGGCGTGGGTGAACAGCAGCACCACGATGAGCACCGCGCCGATGATCTCGGCGGTGACGCCGATGCTGTTGATCCGGGCGAGAACGCGGTTGTCGACGGCGTTCACGGTCGTGGTGAGCGCGAGCAGGACGAGGCCGAGGATCGCGGCGTTGGCCGCTCCCGTGGCGGTGGTGGGCGCGGGGTCGCCGCCGACCAGCTGGAAGCCCGGCCAGATCGCCGGCAGCACGACCTGCAGGGCGAGCGCCGCGGCGGCGATCACGACGATCTGCCCGAGAATCATGATCCATCCGGCGAACCAGCCGAACGCCGCCGTGCTGAGCCGGGTGGACCACTGGTAGATGGCGCCGGAGATCGGGTAGCGGGCGGCCAGTTCGGCGAAGCAGAGGCCGACCATGATCTGCCCGGCCAGCACGACGGGCCAGGTCCAGAAGAAGGCCGGGCCGCCGGAGGCGTACCCGAAGGCGAAGAACTGGAAGACCGTGGTCAGCACGGAGATGAAGGAGAATCCGGCGGCGAACGAGGCGTACCTGCCCATGCTGCGGTGCAGCTCCTGGCGGTAGCCGAACGTCTGCAGGGCGCTCTCGTCGGTGGGGGGCGAGGGAGGGACGGTGACGGCCATCGGGGCTCCCGGAGCTGGGGGGATTTCTGTCGGTTGACAGATATGTACGGGGCCGTCGTTTCCACGTCGTCACGGGCGCGTTCATCCGCCGTAACGCATCCCTCACCGCCCGCCGGGCGAACAGGGCCCGTGCTCCCGCTGCTTCACAAGCCTGGAGCACCCGGTTGGCCCGCCCATGGTGTTGCGGCGCCTTGCCGAGTAAAATTGGGACAAGCGTACAGTTTTTGTTCGGAGAGGTTCCCCATGGCCTGGCTCCTGCTCGTCGGCGCGATCGCCTCGGAGGTCCTGGCCACCTCCGCGCTCAAACTCAGCGACGGCTTCAGCCGCTGGGGCTGGACCATCGTGGTGGCCGCCGGCTACATCGCCTCGTTCGTCCTGCTGGCCTGGGCGCTCAAGCTCCGCATGCCCGTCGGCATCGCGTACGCGGTCTGGGCGGGCACCGGGACCGCCGCGATCGCGCTGATCGGCGCCCTGTTCCTCGGCGAGCACATGAACCTGGTCAAGGCCGCGGGCATCGCGCTGATCATCGCCGGGGTCGCCGTGCTCAACCTCTCCGGCGCGCACTGACCGTCACCCCTGCGGCACACGCTCCGCTGTCACCGGTCCGAACCGGCGCCGGTACTCCAGCGGAGTGAGCCCGATCCTGCGGCGCATCAGCGCGCGCAGGTTGGCGGCCGTGCCCAGCCCGCTGTGCCGCGCGACCGTCTCGAAGCGCGACTCTCCCCGCTCGATCAGCCGGCACGCCAGGGCGAGCCGTTCCCCGGTCAGCCACGCCAGCGGCGTGGTGCCCAGTTGCGCCCGGAAACGGCGATGCAGCGTCGCCGCGCTGACCGAGGCACGAGCCGCGAGATCGGCCACCGTGAGCGGGGCGTCCAGCCGCTCCTGCGCCCAGGCCAGGACCGGCGCCAAGGACTCGTCCGGCGCATCGGGCACCGGCCGCTCCACGAACTGCCGCTGCCCGCCGTCCCGGTGCGCGGCGAAGACGAGCCGCCGGCTCACGGAGTTCGCGACCTCCGCGCCGTGGTCGCGGCCGACGATGTACAGCCCGAGGTCGAGCGCGGCGGCGCTCCCCGCGGAGGTCAGGATGTCACCGTCGTCCACGAACAGCACGTCCGTCTCGAGCCGGACGGCGGGGAAGCGGGCCCGGAAGGAGGCCGCCCACTGCCAGTGCGCGGTGGCACGGCGCCCGTCGAGAATCCCGGCCTCCGCCAGAGTGAAGGCACCGCTGCAGAAGCCGACCAGGCGGGCGCCCCGCGCGTGCGCCCGCCGGATCGCGGCGAGTACGGCGGGGCGGCGCGGCACCTCCACGTCGGGACGGTTGGGGACGATCAACGTGTCCGCCGATTCGGCCGCCTCCAGGCCGGCGACGCCCGCGAGCGTGAAGAACCCGTCGCGCATCAGCGTGCGCGGCTCGGGGGAACACAGGCGGAAGTCGTAGAGATCGCGCCCCAGCTCGGGCCTGCGCAGGCCGAACACCTCGGTCGCGCAGCCCAGCTCGAAGGGGTTGGAGTTCTCGTCCACGATCACGACGACCCGGTGCGGGCCGGCCCCGTGCGCGTCGTGCGAGGATCCTTGCGTCATGCGCTATTCCTAGCACTCACGCCGATCGCGCCGCAGGGGCCAGGATGCACTCGTGAGCAACGAACCCATCGCCCTCGGCGAGGCCCTGGCCTCCTTCGACGCCCTGTGGAGCCCGCGCATCGTCACCCGCGTCAACGACTACGACGTACGCGTCGCCAAGGTGGAAGGCGAGCACATCTGGCACGCCCACGACGACACCGACGAGTTCTTCCTGGTGCTCGACGGGGAGCTGTTCATCTCCGTGCGGGAGCCCGGCGGCGAGCGCACGGTCCGGCTTCCCCGGGGCGCGGTGTTCACCGTCCCCCGCGGCACCGAGCACAAGCCGTCGGCTCCCGCCGGAGCCGCGATCCTCATGTTCGAACCCACCGGGACATCGACGGTCGGCGACCGCCACGCCGAGATCCCCGGCCACGTCGACGCGACGACCGGGCACCCGCTCGGCCCCTGAACCGGCACGTCTCCTGAACCGACACAGAGGGGGAGCGGACGAGGACCACCACCGGGCTGTGATCCCGCCGTTCCGCCGTTCCCGTTGTCACCCGGACGCGGAGCCGCGCACGGCAGGGCATGATTGTCAGCGACCTATGGGTGATCCGGACGGCTCCCCGGACGAGGGGGAGCCCTGACGATCCAGGGGAGGATCACGGCGTGCCCGATCAGGACCGGCCCGCACCCGTCCCCGCGGCGGCCTCCCCGCGCGGCGTCGCCGTGCGGGCGGTCACACCCCACCCGCGGCGCCCGCAGGAGCGTGCCGTACGCCGCCGGGAGGCGTTGCTCGACGCGGCCGTCGACCTGCTCGGCGACGGCGGCTTCGCCGCCGTGACCCACCGCGCCGTCGCCCGGCGGGCCGGCCTTCCCCTCGCCGCCACCTCCTACTACTTCACCAGCCGCGACCAGCTGCTGGCCGAGGCGTTCGCCCTGCTCGTCGAGCGCGAACTCGCCCGCATGCGGGAGTCGGTGGACCGGCCTCCCGGCCGTACGCCGCCTGAGGTCGCCGAGACGCTCACCGGCGTGTACGCCTCCGACCGGCTGCGCCAGCTCGGCCTGTGGGAGCTGTATCTGCAGGCGGGCCGCGACCCGGCGCTGCAGGCCATCGCCCGCGCCTGGACCGACGGCTGCGACGGCATCGTCGCCGCGGTGCTGGAGCGCGCCGGCTACCCCTGCGGGCCGGCGGAGGTCCGCTTCGTCGCCGGGCTGCTGTCGGGACTGTGGGTCGAAGACGTCGTCGAGGCCCGCCCCGACTCCAGGGACCGGGCCGGGGAGGCGGTGGCCCGCGCGCTCGCCGCGCTCGGACCGCCCGCTAGGGTCAGCCCATGATCTTCCATCTCGCGCTGGCCGCCGACTGGAACGCGGCCGTCACGGCGGGCGAATACCGCGTCTCGACCCTCGGCCGGACCCTGGCGGAGGAGGGCTACATCCACGCCTCCGCCGACCTGACCCAGGCGCGAGGGGTCGCGAGCCGCTACTACGCCGGCGTCGCCGAGCCCCTGGTGCTGCTGGAGATAGACGAGGACCGGCTCGGCTGCCCGGTCAGGCGGGAGGTGCCAGAAGGGGCGAACGAGGCCTTCCCCCACATCTACGGCCCGATCCCGGTGACCGCCGTCACCGCCGTCACGCCTTTCTCCCGCTGACTGTCCGAAGCGTTCAAGACGGCCGGCCCGCCCGCCCCCTAACGTGGCAGGCATGGCACCCACGTTCGATCTCATCGGCCTGGTCGTGACCGACATGGCCGCCTCCCTGTCCTTCTACCGCCGGCTCGGCCTGGACATCCCGCCCTCGGCAGACACCGAGCCCCACGTGGAGGTGACCCTGCCCGGCGGGCTGCGCCTCGCCTGGGACACCGAAAGCACCGTCCGCGCGCTGGACCCCTCCTGGACGCCCATGGAGGGCGCGACGCGCATGTCGCTCGCCTTCCGCTGCGACACCCCCGACGAGGTCGACCGCGTGTACGCGGACCTGGTCGAGGCCGGATACGAGGGGCACCTGCCGCCGTGGGACGCCTTCTGGGGGCAGCGCTACGCGGTGGTGCACGACCCGGACGGCAACGGCGTGGACCTGTTCGCCGCCCTGCCCGGCGACTGACCCGCCCCGCTCACGAGCCCACGACGCCTGCCGGGCTCCTCATGATCGGCGGCGGCAGTGCGGCCTATCCAGGCAGCAGGCTGACCATGATGAGGAGCACGGCGACCGTGCTCAACACAGCGATCAAGTGGATGAACCCGGCCGAGGGCTGGGCCATGCGCCATCGGCCCGGCGCCCGGCCCGACGTCATAGGGCGCGGGCGGCGCCGGAACGCATAGACGGCCATCACCAAGGCGTTGGTCAGCTGAGAGCGCCCGCCGCAAGTACCGTGTCGTTGCGAGCGAAGCCCAGCATCACCGCAGCCGCCGCGGCAGCGGTGAGCGAAGTGAGATACCGGAGCCGTGCGGTGAGCCGGATCTGTGTCGCGAGGTCGTCCCCCTCATGTGATCGTGTCATGTTCACGGTCGTCCTCCCCGTCGTGGGCGGCACCCGTCCTGGGTGGCGGAACCGCTGTCAGCGCGGCGGCCAGCGCCGCGCCCCCGAGCCCCGCCAGCGCGACCCGGGCTCCGGCGGCTCCCGGTCCTCCCGCGGTGTACAGAGCGAGGGTGACGACGGCGATGCCCAGCGCGGTCCCGACACCGCGTGACATATTGATCAATCCTCCGGCAGTCGCCGACAACCGTGTCGGAACGGCGGCCATCACGGCGGCGTTGTTGGCCGGGACGAACACGCCGAGACCGGCGCCCAGCACGGTCAGGTAGACGGCGAGCGGACCGGGAGCGGTGGGCGCGACCGCCGCCAGCCCGACCGCTGCGGCGGCCACCACAGCACCGGCCAGACAGCGCGGCCGATTCCCCCACCGGCGCGGCAACAGGTGATCGGCCGCGAGCGCGGCCAGTGCGAATCCCGCCGGCAGCGCGCTGAGCACCAGCCCCGCGTGGGGCTCGCTCAGACCGGCGGCGAGCAGCACCTGCGGGATGAGCACCAGCGGGCCGAACAGGACGAGATACCCGCACATCGCGCCGACCAGCCCCAGCGCCACCGTGCGTCTGCCCACCATGGCGGGATCGAGGAGAGGGGCGGCCGCGTGCCGCTCCCTGCCCCGCAAGGCCAGCGCGGACGCCGCGGCGGCCGCCAGCAGAGCGATGACCGCCCAGATCGGCCATCCCATTCCGGACGCCGCCGAGACGGCCAGCAGCAGGCCCGACGTGGCGCATGCGAGCAGCACCAGGCCGGTCAGATCGAAGGCGCGGCCATGCGCCCGCTCGCGGGTGCGAGGCAGCAGATAACGTCCGGCGAGCACGGCCACCAGCCCGACCGGCACGTTGATCCAGAAGACCCATCGCCAGCCGGCCATCGCGACGATCAGTCCGCCCACCAGCGGGCCAAGGGCCAACCCCAGCGACTGGGCGGCGGCTTGGACCCCCAGCGCCGCCCTCGCCCGGTGCCGGGGGACACTGGTCACCACCAGAGCCACGCTGTTGGCCTGCAACATCGCCGCCCCCGCCGCCTGCGCCACCCGGCAGGCCACGAGGACGGGCAGCGACGGTGCGAACCCACATGCCGCCGACGCGACGGTGAAGACGACGAACCCGTACAGGTAGACCAGCTTCCGCCCTGCGATGTCGGCCAGGCGGCCCGCACCGGCCAGCAAGGCGACCACGGTGAGCAGGTAGGCCAACGCCACCCACTGCACCGCCGCCAGCGGCGCATGGAACCCGCGCTGAAGAGCCGGGAAGATCAACGTGACGATGCTCGCGTCCAGCTGCCCCATGAACGCACCGACGCACACCGCCGCCACCGCGAACCACGGCGCGTGCCGGTGCCCCCGCACACGAGCCGGACGCGCCCTTTCCCTCAGCAGCCGGGCCACACCCGCTCAGCGCCCTCGGTGCCGCGCACCCGGTGGTGGCCGAAACGGACCGCACCCGTCGCCGGAACGGAGAGGACGGGTTGACGAGTCGCGTGTCACAGCGAGACCCCCGAATCCGGCTGGTCGACACGATGCCTCCGCGCGCGGGTCTCACCGGCCCCTCATCATCTGTCGCGGAAGGCTGGGCAACCCGGCATCTGTCTCAGGCAGTACTTCGAGTCTACTCTCGCTGCCCGAAATCTCCCCTGGTCAGCGGCATCGCACCGCCGGGTCCCGCCCCCCGGGGCCGGTGTGACGCTCAGCGGGCCAGCGCACCGAGCGTCACACCGGTCAGCGACCTCACCTCACGGGACAGGTGGGCCTGGTCGGCGTACCCGGCCACGGCGGCCACCGTGGCGAACGGCGCGCCCCGGCGGGCCAGGTCCACCGCCCGGTTCATCCGCAGAATGCGGCCGAGCGTGCGCGGCCCGTACCCGAACGCGTCCAGGCACCGGCGGTGCAGCCGCCGTTCGCCGACCCCGGCGTCGGCGGCGATCCGCGCCACCGGCAGGCCCGCCCGCACGCCGTTCACGACGGAGCCGACGAGACCGGCGTCGACGGGACGGGGTGCGACGTCCAGCCGGCGAGCCGCCGCCTCCTCCAGCACCGCGCCCAGGCACACATCCGGCGACGGGTGCCGGTCGGCGGTCTCGCCCGCCCGCTCGGTCAGCCGCCGTACCTCGGCGCCGGGCCACAGGCCGGCCAGCGGCACCCGCCGGTCGCGCAACTCGTACGCCGGGATCCCGAGGACCACCGGACCGGTGCCGGGGCCGAAGCGCAACCCCACATAGCGGGCGCCGGGCCGGTCGCTCACCACGTGCGCGGCGGTGTCCGGGCCCGCCACCAGCAGCGTGCCGTCCGCCCAGATCACGTCCATGCACCCGTCCGGCAGCACCCGCCGCTCGGCGGCGCCGGAGCCGGGGGAGGTGCTCCACCACAGCACCGCCCCCGGCACACGCGAGGCTCTCTCCCGGTACACGCCGGCATTATCCCGCGCCTCACGGCGCCCTCACCGACAACGGCATCACCCGACTCAGCGGGGGATCCGGCCCACCGTCAGCCGATGCCTTTAGCCGATGCCTTTGGCCATGACGTACTTGCGCAGGCCCGGGTCGCGCGGATGGAGTTGGTATTCGCCCGTGCCGCGGAATCCGAGCCGCCGGTAGACGCGTTCAGCGGGATCGTTGCCGGAGACGACCCACAGCTCCACCCGGGAGCGTCCCGTCTCCCGCGCCCAGGCCGTCACCTCCAGTGCCAGACGTTCGGCGATCCGCCCACCTCTGACCTCGGGACGCACCCACATGCCGAACAGTTCGACGGCTCCGGCCCGGTCCGCCGGGACACGCCCCGCGGCCACACCCACCGGCACATCCGCGCCGAACGCGGCCACCTTGACGCCGTCCTCGGTCCACCTCCGCCACCGCGCCTCGTCGTAGGCACGTTCTTCTTCCAGGTCCCCGTGGAAGATGCCCGGCGCGTCGGCGAGCGCCGCCAGCCGGAGATCGCGCCAGGTACGCCAGTCCTCGCCGCCGAGACGGCGGATGACAACCGGATCCATGCTCGTGATTCTCCGCTCTTCTTCGGATGATCCTCCTTCTGCCATGGTCGAGATCCGTAACGGTCTGGACAACGGGGGATCGCGGTAGCAGTGAAGAAATCTTCAACGAAGTAGCGCCTGACCTGCGGTCTATGTGATTGGCCGCGCCGTAGATCTCCATACCGGAGGTGCGCAGGCTCGACCCGGCGAGGGCGAGCTCGATAGCGGCCGCCTCATAGCGCGGGATGCCCCGACCTCGTGGAGCACCGCTGCCTTCATCCCAGCTCCTGACCGAACAGGCGGGCGATCCGTGTCTGCCACGCCGCCAGGACGCGAGGCGGACGGGCCGGAGAGTGGTTGAACCCGTGGTGGTGAGAACGGTGGTGCGTGAGCGAGTGCCGCCACCCATGACCGTGGCGGGCCTGGCCCTGGTGCCCGGCCGGCCGCTCGGCGTGCGCGGGAATCCCCGGAACGCGATGGGTCGCCCGGCCGGCGTCGCCCGCGCCGGAGGAGCGCTGGCAGGACTGGCTGATCGGCCTGGCCGAGCGGCTGCGCCGCGCGCTGCTGGCCCACCCGGACGGAGCCCGGATCATCGCGGCCTCTCAGCTGTCCCTCAAGATGGCCGCCATCTCCGAACTGGCGATGAGCACACTGGTCGGGCGGGGCATCCCCTTGCGGCAGGCTCGCCTGATCGTGTTGACGGTGTTGCGCTTCACCGTCGGCTACGTCCTGGAGGAACAGGCCGGCCGCCCCGACACGGACGCCCTGGACGGCTTCGACATGGCCGCCTACGCCGCGGCGTACCCCACCGTGATGGCCGGCGTGACAGAGTACTTCCAGCCTGGCCGCACCGTCGACGATCTGTTCCGCGATTGTCTGGAACAGATCATCCATGGTCCTGCCGCGCAGTCCGGCCCCAGGTCCTGACCGGTCAGCCGCTCCGTAGGCGAGGGTCCTCGGTGTCACGACCAACACCGCGATCGAACCGAGACGCCAGCCGGATACTCCTGCGGTTATCGCAGTTCAGACGCAACTTCGTGGAAATTCCTTCATTGCTGCCGGGACCCTAACGGGTCCCGGCAGGATCGAACCGTACGCCGAGAGGAAAGAATGAACATTCGCCTGGGTGGCGTGGTGATCGACGCCAACGACCTCGACGAGCTCGCCGATTTTTGGAGCCGGCTCTTGGAACGGGACGTCACCCGTCGCGAGAACGACTGGGTCAGTCTCGGTCCCGACCTGGCCCTGCAACGGGTCCCCGAACCCAGAACCGCGAAGAACAGGATCCATCTGGACCTGGTCACCGATGACTTTCCCGGCGCGGTCGCCCGCGCCGCCGCGCTCGGAGCCACCCCCGTGGGGGAGATGCACGAGAACCTCTGGCAGGTCTGGCGAGACCCCGAAGGCAACGAGTTCTGCCTCTGCGTGTCCTGAGCGGTGGCGCGGCTTCACACCGATTCACACCGCGTTTCGCCGGTCCGGGACGACGGGCTCGGGCCGGATCGGCTCGGCGTGACAGGCGCCCGAGGCGCGGAAGGGCTCGGACAGCTGCGGCAGATATGCGGTGGGGTAGTCCGGTCGGGCGGCCATGCCGAGCAGCTCGGAGGAGAAACGGCGGGCGGGGTCGTAGGAGAAGGTGCCGAGCAGGTGGTCCCAGACGAGGGTGAACAGGCCGAAGTTGACATCCCCGGCGCCGGCCCACTTGAGGTGGTGGAAACGATGGCCCTCGTTCAGAGCCAGCATGTACCTGGCCGCTCCGACGCGGTAGTCGACGTTGGAATGCTGCAGCAGCAACTGGACCGCCACGGCCAGCGCCAGCGCGGAGGCCACCTCGACCGGCAGGCCGACCAGCAGCAACGGGGCGACCCCGGCGATCATCTCCACGGTCTGATGCAGGGGGTGCTTCATCAGCCCGTTGAGGCCGTAGAACCGTCTCACCGAATGGTGGACGGCGTGGAAGCGCCACAGCACGCCGACCTTGTGACTGGCGTAGTGGACCAGGGTGATCCCCAGATCGGCGACCAGCACGGCGGCCGTCACCTGCACGACGAAGGGCCAGGAACGCGGCCACAGCTCGACGACGGTGACGTGGGCGGCCAGCAGCGGAATGGCGGCCACACTGACGAGCAGCAGGCTCTCGTTGACGAAGGCGTGGACGGCGTCGCGCCGCCCGTCCCCGGCCAGCGGGGCGTTCCAGTCGTCCTCGTACGGCAGCAGGCGTTCGGCGGCGAACGAGCAGCCGACGGCCAGGAGCAGCAGGCCGAGCAGCCAGAGCTTTCCGGCGCCGGCGGCGGCCAGGGCGACGCCGGAGCCGTCGACCCCGAGGAGCATGAACGGCACGTAGCCGTAGCGGATCACGGCCCGGTTCACGGTCCGGTGCACGGTGCGATTCATGCCGTCCAGGCTGGGGGAGACGCGGCCCGGCGGGCTTGGACGGATCCGCTGACCTCGTTCAGGGCGTGGGCGGGGACAGGGCGGCGAGCAGGTGGGAGGGGGCCAACCCGAACATCTCCCTGGTGACGCGGGTCAGGTGGGAGCTGTCGGCGAAGCCGGCCCCGTGCGTGGCCTGGGTGAGGCTCGCCCCACCGGCCGCCAGTTCCACGGCGCGGCGCAGCCGGGCCCAGCGCAGGTACGGAGGGAACGGCAGGGCGAGCTCGGCGGAGAACAGGTGACCCAGACGGCTGGCCGAGATCCCGGCCGCGGCGGCCAGGTCGGTGAGCCGGACCGGGCCGTGCAGCAGCTCCGGCAGCACCCGCAGGGCGTGCTGCAGCGCCGGATGCCGAGCGCCGGCGGGTGCGCTCCAGCCACGGACCAGCGCGGCCGGGTCGGGCGCCACGCCGGGGACCGCGGGCGGGAGCAGTGCGCGGGCGGCGGCCGTCCACCCATCGAGGCGGTCGTGGTCCGGGCCGCTCAGGCAGGCGGTCAGACGGCGGCCGGCGCCACCGGCGGGGTCGAGATAGATCATGGTGGCGCGCGCGTCCGGCCCGGCGCGCAGGGCGTGCCGGACGCGGGCGGGGATGATCGCGGCCCGCACCGGGCCGCTGGCCTGATGAGGGTCGGTCAGCTCCACCACCCCGTCGGTGACGATCAGGACCTGCACGGCGGCGTGGGAGTGCGGCTCGGCGGCGCCCGCCACCCCGGTGTAGGCCAGCCAGCCCGGCCGCAGCAGAGTCGTGCCACGCCACCCGCCGTCCGCGATCGCCGGATCGGGGTCGTCGTCGCTCCCCGTGGTGGGGCTCCGGCGGCCCGATCCGGTGCGGCGGTCAGCCCGCGCCATGAGGGGCCGACGCCGCGTGGGCGAGCAGCCCGTCGACGAGCGCGCGCAGGCCCTGGGGGTAGGTGTCCCGTGCCGCGAGCGCGGGCCATTGGTCGCCGATGGCGGCCAGGTGAGGCACCCGGGACGCGTCGAGGCCGCTGAACAGGGCCTCACGGTGGCGTTCGCCGCCGGCCGGCCGGCGGGCGGAGTGGGCGCGGACGAGGATCTCCCCGATGGTGTAGTACCAGATGCCGCGGAAGAGGTCGACGGCCTGTACGGGCGTGCATCCGTGGTCGTGGGCTCCGGCCACGATGGCTTCGACCATCCACAGCGCCGACTCGTCCAGCAGGCCGACGAAACCGTCGGAGGTGAGGACCTCCGCCGCCCACGGCCAGGCCGCGAGGGCGTCGTGCAGGGCGATGGCGGCCGCGACGACGCGCTCGCGCGGCTCGTCGGGCAGCGGGGGGCGTTCGAGCTGGTCGGCGTAGTGATTCAGCAGTAGGACCAGCAGGTCGTCCTTGTCCCGGATGTGGTGGTAGAGGGTCGTCGCCCCTATGCCGAGTTCGGCGGCCAGCCTCCGGATGGTCAGCTTCTCCCAGCCGTCCCGGTCGATGAGCCGGCGGGCCGCCGCCACGATCTGCGTACGGGAGGTCAGGGGTGGCCGGCCGGTGCGGCCGTGCGCTGCGGGCGGTCGGGGCATTGCCCCATCATGCCGTCCCGCCGTCCCCGGTCGCGAAACAGAGTGCGATTCCGCCCACGGAGTTCCCCGCGGCCCGTCCGGATGCTACTTTCGGAACGTGTTCCAAAAGTCGACGGCCACACAGAGAGTGGAGCCCTCGATGACGCATAGCCCGACCGCCCGGCCAGGGCGCACCCTCACCGCGGTGGCCGTCGTGCAGTTCATGGTGTCGCTGGACCTGTCGGTCGTGAACGTCGGACTCCCGCAGATCGCCGCAGGCCTCGGCTTCAGCGCAGTGGGCCTGACCTGGGTGATCCACGCCTACGCCCTCACCTTCGGAGGCCTGCTCCTGCTGGGCGGCAAGGCCGCCGACCGGTACGGCCGCAGACGCGTCCTGCTGCTCGGCCTCACCCTGTTCGGCCTCGCCTCACTGTTCGGCGGCTTCGCCCAGGAACCCGGCCACCTCGTCGCCGCCCGCGCGGCACAGGGCATCGGGGCCGCCGCACTGGCCCCGGCCGCGCTCGCGCTGCTGACCGCGACGTTTCCCGCGGGCAGGGCCCGCATCCGGGCCTACGGCGTATGGAGCGCGATGAACGCCGCCGGAGGCGCCCTCGGCGTCCTCATCGGCGGCCTGCTCACCGAGTACGCCGGCTGGCGGTGGGTCATGTTCGTCAACGTGCCGATGGCCGCGTGCGCGCTGGCCCTGACCTGGCGAGCCGACCCCGGCCCGCCTCCCGCCCCCGGCGGCCGCCCAGACGTGCTCGGCGCCGTCCTGGCCACCGCGGGCATGACCCTGCTGGTGTTCGGCATCGTCCGCACCGACCACTACTCGTGGACCTCGCCGGTCACCCTGACCACCCTCGGAGTCACCGCCGCACTGCTGGCCTCCTTCCTCCACGTCGAACGGACCACCGCCCGCGAACCGCTGATCCGGCTCGGCCTGTTCGCCAACCGCTCGGTCGCCGGCGCGAACGCCTACAACCTCCTGGTCGGCGCGGCCATGGCCTCGGCCTTCTACTTCGTGTCCCTCTACCTCCAGCGAGTCCTCGGGACCGGGCCCGCACTGACCGGGGTCACGTTCCTGCCGTTCGCCCTCGGAGTGGTCGCCGGCTCCGTACTCGCCGTCAAACTCGGCTACCGCCTGGCCGCCCGCACCCTCCTGGTCGCCGGCGGGCTCCTCACCGCGACCGGGTTCGTCTGGTTCGGCCTGATCAGCCCCGACGGGACCTTCACCACCGACGTCCTGGGCCCCTCCATCGTCGCCGGCGTCGGCTTCGGGCTCTGCCTCGCACCGGTCGTCTCCACCGCCACCGCCGGCGTCGCACCCCACGAGACCGGCACCGCCTCGGGCCTGCTCAACAGCTCACGCCAGATCGGCGCCTCACTCGGACTCGCCGCCCTCGGCACCGTCGCCCACAACCGCACCGGACAGACCGCCACACCCGAGGCCCTCAGCGACGGATACGCCCTCGGCCTGACCCTCGGCGCCGCGCTCCTGGTCGCCGCCGTCCTCATCGCCCTCACCGTCCTGCGCCGCACCGGGCCCCCGGCACAGGCCGAGCACACCGCAGACCCCGACCTGCTGCCCGCCCGGGACTGACCAGGACAGACAGACCGGCGGGGGACCGGAGGTCCGGCCGCGCTCACGGGAACGGGGACGGCGTGACCGGTGGGCCGCTCGCCGCTTCGGCGAAACGGCCGGCCAGCCGCGCGAAGGCATCCCTGAGCTCGGCCGGACCGACCACCTCGATGTCGGCGTCGAACCTGCCGATGTCGGCGGCCAGGCCCGCCCACGACCACGACCCCAAGACGAGCCGGCAACGGCCCGGGGCGAGTTCCTCGACCACCCCGTCTCGGGCGTACAGGGACACGGAGGCGGCGGGCAGCCCGAGGATCACCTCGCCCCGGCAGGGCCACTCGCCAGAGCCGCCCGAGCCCCGGAACCGCGCGGACACGAAGGCGGCCACATCACCCCCGGGCAGCTCGCGCGGGGTGAAGCGCGGCCCGGCGGGGGAACGCGGGGTGATCCGGTCGGCGCGGAAGGTCCGCCAGTCCTCACGGTCGAGGTCCCAGGCGACGAGATACCAGCGCCCGCCCCGGGCCACCAGATGATGAGGCTCCACCCGGCGCGGCGGCCTCAGCACACCGCCGTCGCCCACCCCCGCCTGGGCCGCGTAGTCGAAGCGCAGCACCTCACCGGCATGGACGGCGGCGCTGAGCGCCATGAGCACGCTGCCGTCGACCCGTACGTCCGGCCGCTCGACGGCGGTGATCTGGAGCGTGTCGATCCGGCGGCGCAGCCGCGCGGGCATCACCTGCCGGACGGTGTTCAGCGCCCGCGCCGCGGCCTCCCCGATGCCGGCGCCGGTAATGGTGGCTGTCTGGAGGGCCACGGCGAGAGCCACGGCCTGGTCGTCGTCGAACAGCAGCGGAGGCATCTGCGAACCGGCGTCGAGCCGATATCCGCCGTCGGGCCCCTTGACGGTCGCGATCGGATAACCGAGCTCGCGCAGACGGTCGACGTCACGGCGGACCGTGCGCGCACTGATCCGCAGCCGCTCGGCCAGGTCCTCGCCCGACCAGTGACGACGGGTCTGCAGCAGCGACAGAAGCGCGAGCAGCCGCGCGGACGTCTTCGGCACGAGACCCATCCTCCTCCAAGTAGAGGACACACCCTGTCCTCTACCCATGGAAATGTGAGGGTCGTCGACGCCGGCCGAGGCCGAACCCCGGCAGCGACGCATGCCCGGCCGCTTCCGGCACGGGCCCGACCGGCGCTTGTCCGAGTGATCCAAGGCGAGGAGCCATCATGTCCATCACCACCACGACCCACCTGAACTTCCGCGGCGACGCCCGCGCAGCGCTCGACTTCTATCACTCCGTCTTCGGTGGCAACATCGTCGCCGTCACCTACAAGGACGCGGGCGACGCGCAGAATCCGGACGAGGCGGACTGGGTGATGTGGGGCCAGGTGACCGCGGACAACGGCTTCCACGTCATGGCCTACGACGTGCCCTCCCACACACCGTGGAACCCGGGCGAGAACGCCGTCTTCGTCTCCGTACGCGGCGACGACACCGACGAGATCACCGCCCTCTGGAACAGGCTGACCATCGGCTCGACCGTCGTGCGGCCGCTGGAGCCCGCGCAGTGGGCGCCGCTCTACGGCATGCTCAAGGACCGCTTCGGCGTCGTCTGGGTCCTCGACGTCGCGGCACGGTACGACGGCTGAGCACGCCGGAACCGCGCCGGCACTGCGTGCGGCCTGACACCATGACGGTCCTCGACAGCCGCGCACTGAACCGTGCCACGCTCGCCCGGCAGTTCCTCCTGGACCGCACCGGGTCACCGGTCCTCGATGTCGTCGCACACCTGGGCGGCATGCAGGCACAGGAACCGCAGGAGCCGTTCGTCGGCCTGTGGTCGCGGGTGCGCGCCTTCCACCCCGCGGCCCTGGACGGTCTGCTGACCGGACGCCACGTGGTACGCACCCACCTGATGCGCCGCACCGTCCACCTCGTCACCGCCGACGACGCACTGGCCTGGCGCGCCCGGCACGACACCATGCTGCGCCAGCGGGTGCTGACCACCTACCGCCGCGAACTCGCCGGGCTCGACCCGGACGAGGTGGCGGCGGCCGGCCGGGAGGTCATGGCCGACGGACGGCCCCGCACGATGGCCGAACTCGTCGACGCGCTCGCCGACCGCTGGCCCGCGCCGCCGCGCCGGGCACTGGGTGAGCTGCTCGTCGCCGCGCTCATCCCGATGGCCCAGCTGCCACCGCGCGGCCTGTGGCGCACCAGAGCAGGGGTACGCAACGTTCCCCTCGCGACATGGCTGGGACGCGACGTCGCCCCGCTCCGCCCGGACGGACCCGACCAGGCCGGCCAGGCGCTGGTCCGCCGCTATCTGGCCGCGTACGGGCCCGCCGCGTCCGCCGACCTGCGCGCCTGGTGCGGCCTGGCCGGGCTGCCCGCCGCGGTGCAAGCCGTACGCGGAGAACTCATCGCCTTCCGGGACGAACGCGGGCGGCAACTGCTGGACCTGCCCGACGCGCCGCGTCCCGACCCCGGCGCCCCCGCGCCCGTGCGCTTCCTACCGGCGTTCGACAACGCGCTCCTCGGCTATCACGACCGCAGCCGCATCGTCGACGACGACCACCGCGGCCTGTCGGTCGCCGGCGCCCGCGTCGTCCTGGTGGACGGCCGGGTCGCCGCGACCTGGAACGTCACGAGCGGCACCGTCGTCGTCACCCCGCTGCGCCGTCTGTCCCGATCCGAGCGCGCCGCCGTGACCGAGGAGGGGTGGTCACTGGCGTCGTTCCTGTCGGACGGCGACAGCGACCGCGTGCAGATCGACCCGTCTTCCGCCTGAGCGCGAGACACCGCCGTGGGCGTGGGGGAGTCGCGCCGTCAGCCGCACCCTCAGTCACACAGGACCCGGGCCAGGCGCCGGGAGGCGAACCAGACCCCCGCGCCGGCCAGCGCCGCCAGGTAGGCCACGTGCCCCAGCAGCCCCCACCCCGGCACGCCCATGCACAGGCCACGCACCAGCTCCACCGCGTGATACAGCGGCGTGAGCTGGACCAGCACCTCGACCGCGGCCGGATAATCCCGCACGGGGGAGAACGTCCCGGAGAACAGGAACAACGCGAACTGCCCGGTCCCCATCAGGTCGAAATCCTGCCAGCCCCGCATCAGCGTGCTGATCGCCATCCCCAGCCCGCCGAAGGCCAGCCCCACCAGCACCGTCGCGGGAAACGCGGCCAACGCCCAGCCGGGCTCCGTCAGCCCCATCGCGACCATCACGACCAGGAAGATCCCGGTGTAGAGCGAACCCCGCACGATCGACCAGACCAGCTCACCGAACGCGATCTCGATGGGCCGCACCGGCGTCGCCAGCACCGCCTCGAACGTCTTCATGTACTTCAACTTGAAAAAGAAGTTGAACGTCGTCTCGGCCAGCGCCCCCGACATCGCCGACACCGCCAGCATCGCCGGCGCGACGAACGCCGCGTACGACATGGTCCGCCCGTCCACCGTCAGATCACCGATCAGCGCACCGACCCCGACACCGATCGACAGCAGATACAGCAGCGGCTCGAAGAAGCCCGACACCAGGATGATCCAGTACGACGGCCCGGAGCGCAGCGCCCCCACGTTGCGCCCGATGACGGCGCCCACCCGGCCAGGGGAGACCCGGGACGCCACCAACGCGGTCACCATCAGTCCTCCAACCTCCTCCGGAACGCCCGCACCGCCAGGAAGAACCCCGCCGCCGCCCACGCCAGCAGATACCCGGCATGCACCGCGACCGGCCAGGACGGGGCCGTGCCGAGCGTCGCCGCCCGGCACAACTCCACCGCATGCCACAACGGCGAGGCGTACGCCAGCGGACGCAACACCGCCGTCAGCTGCTCCACCGGGAAGAACACCCCGGCGAACAACGTCGACGGGATCACCACGAACCGGAACAGCAGCGAGAAGTAACTGTCATGGTCGATCGTGGCGGCGAACGCCGTCACCGGCGCCGACACCGACACCGTCAGCACCGCGCACACCAGCGGAGTGACCAGCGCCCACGGCGAATGCAGCCCGCCGAAGAACACCACCACGACCAGGAAGGCCACCACCGCGATCGTCACCCGGAGGACCAGGTAGAGCAGCTGACCCCGGACCATGTCCGCCGGCCCCACCGGCGTGGCCCGCATCGCGTGATAGGCCCGGACCCACTTGAAGTCGCCCAGAACCGAATAGGTCGACTCACCCACCGCGATCTGGAAGGCCGTCGACGCGAGCACGCCCGGCACGATCCACGACAGGTAGTCGACCCCCTGAACCCTGCCGACATAACCGCCCACACCGATACCGATGCTCAGCAGGAACAGCACCGGCAGCACGAACGAGGAGAACACCGACGCCTGCCACAACCGCCGGTACAAGGTCAGATGCCGCTCCAGCACCGCGACCGTCGGATGCACCCCATGGGTCACAGCCATCTCAGTCCACCAACGTCCGGCCCGTCAGATGGAGGAACACATCCTCCAGCGTCGACCGCCGCACCAGCACGCTCGACGGCTCCAGCCCCCGCCGCTGGATCTCGGCCAACGCCGCGTCGCCGTCGTCCACATAGACCAGCACCCGGTCGGGCAGCGGATCCACCCGCTTGCCGACCCCCTCCAGCGCCGCCGCATGCCGCGCCCCCGACTCGGACATGCCGGGAAAACGCACCTCGACCACCTCGGGCGTCGAGTAGGTCTCGATCAGCGACCGCGGCGACCCCTCCGCCACGATCCTGCCGCCGTCCATCACCACCAGCCGGTCGCACAACTGCTCGGCCTCGTCCATGTAGTGCGTCGTCAGCACCAGCGTGACGCCCCGCTGCTTCAGCCGGAACAACCGCTCCCACAACAGGTGACGGGCCTGCGGGTCCAACCCCGTCGTCGGCTCGTCGAGCAGCACGAGATCAGGGTCGTTCACCATCGCCCGCGCGATCGTCAGCCGCCGCTTCATGCCCCCCGACAGCGGCTCCACCTTCCCGCCCGCACGCTCGGCGAGCTGCACGAACTCCAGCAACTCGTCGGCACGTCTGCGGCTCTCCGCCCGCGACAGCCCGAAATAACGGGCGTACGTCACCAGGTTCTCCCGCACCGTCAGGTCGGGATCGAGGTTGTCCAGCTGAGGACACACCCCCAGCCGCGCCCGGATGCTCGGCCCGTCGCGCACCGCGTCCATGCCCAGGATCCGCAGCTCCCCGGAGGTCGGCGTGGACACGCAGCCGATCATCCGCATGGTGGAGGACTTACCGGCCCCGTTGGGCCCGAGGAAACCGAACGCCTCACCCGGCGCCACCTCGAGGTCGATCCCGTCGACGGCGGTGAACTTCCCGAAGCGTTTGACCAGGCCGCGCGCGTAGATCAGAGGTTGATCAGCCACGATCCGAGACCCTAACCAACGGCCCCGACATTTCCGCAACAGGTTATCCGCGCCGCGGGCCGGGCCCTGTCCCGCCTCCCCGGCGGCCCGCGACGATCGCACGCCACCTGGTCCGGTGCCCGTACGCCCCGTCCGACGCCGTACGCTGACTTGCGTGAACACGTTCGAGCTGGGCACCGACGGCCCGCGGGTGATCCTCGCCGGCATCGACGGCTCGGAGACCTCCATGCGCGCCGCGGCTTACGCCTGGGGGCTCGCCCGCCGTCAGGGCTCGCACGTCGTCCTCGTCCACGTCACCAGCCCCGGCACGATCAGCACGATGATGCCCGCCGCGTCGGCCTCGGTGATCGAGGCGGGGGAGCAGGTCGCCGCGGAGCTGCGCGACCAGGTGGAACGCTTCGCCCAGGCCGCCCACTCGCGCGTCGACTACACCTTCCGCACCGAATACGGCGACGCCTCCGGCGTCCTCGCCAGGATCGCCGACGAGATCAGAGCGGACGCGGTCGTGGTGGGGGCCTCCACACAGGCCGGCCACCGCTTCATCGGCTCGGTCGCCCTCCGCCTGGTGCGCGCCGGCCGCTGGCCGGTCACCGTCGTCCCCTGACCCGCCCGGCATCCCGCGGCCCGGCGCTCAGCCGCGCACGTCCAGCGCCCGCAGGCCCTCAAGCACCCGCCGCAACGTCGCCTCGTCCGGACCGTCCGCCCGCACGCCCACCGGATGCCGCCGGTCCCGCCGCGGCAGCCCCTCCGGCGACGGCCCCGCGGACGCTCCCGCCCGTCCGCGCCGCCCGGGACCGGTGTCCGGGGCGCCGGCCGCCCCCCGCGGACGCGCCCCCTCGACCGGGACGATGGCCAGCTCACACCACACGATCTTGCCCCGATCCGGCGCCGGGTAGTGCCCCCAGTTCCGGGCCAGGCCGCCGACCAGCGCGAGCCCCCGGCCGCCTTCGCCCAGCTCGCCCTCCACATCGCCGCGCGGCACCGGCTCACGGTCGCTGACGTCCCACACCTCGATGAACAGGCTGCGCCGCCCGGACGCCACCCGGACCCGCAGCGCCACCGTCCGCAGGGCCACCGGGAACATCGACGAGGCGACCGGCGGGCTCACCACGGCGTCCGTCGCCCGCACCGCGTTCGTCACCAGCTCGGAGACGACCAGCTCCGCCGTCTCGGCCAGATGCGCGAGCTCCCACCCCCGCAACTGGCACCGTACGAACGCGCGCGCCCGCCGCGGAGCCGTCGCAGCCGACCCGAACACCTCGAACGCGGTCCTGCGGCCCTCCTGGGAAGGAAAGGGAGAGGTCAGCATTCCGGTGGACGCGCCTGGACGGACCGGCCGGCGGGGACCGGGGCGGCCGGTCGGGGAAAACCCATGCCTCCGATCATCTGTCATGAACGGCTGAAAAGTGGCCGGCTTAACGGCATTCGCCGAGATTTCTCCTTCCCCTCACCCGCAAGTCACCGCCATACCTGACGGAAGATGACAGGAACACGCGGCACGCTGGACACATGCACGGACACGCGACCGGAACGTTCGACATCACCGGCTGGACCGAACTGGCGACCGAGGAGAAAGAAGGCGCCACCTTCGGCCGCAACCACATCGCCAAAACCTTCCAGGGCGACCTCCTGGGCACCAGCACCACCGAAATCCTCACCGTCGTCACCCCCGGCGGCCCCGCCGCCTACGTCGGCGTCGAACACTTCGAAGGCACCCTCCACGGACGCAAGGGCACCTTCGTACTCCAGCACAGCGCGGCCAGCCACAACGGCGAACAGTGGCTGAAGTGGCAGATCGTCCCCACCAGCGGCACCGGCGAACTGGCCGGACTCACCGGCGAGGGCACGATCCGCGTGGAGGACGGCCACCACTACCTCCTCGACTACACCCTGCCCGACGCCTAACCCGCCCCCATCCGGGTAGCCGGCAGTCCATGGTGAAATCCGCTGACCGGCGGTCCACGGACAAGCCCGCCACCGCCGCTACCGCCACCCCCCGCACCAAGACGCCCCGCGTCGCCGTCATCGCACACCGCAAGAAAACCATCGGTGGCGGCCTCGACGAGCTCCGCAAGCTCATCGCCGGCTACGACGTCGACGACCTGCTCTGGTACGAGGTCCCCAAGAGCAAGAAGGCCCCCAAGAAGGTCCGCCAGGCCCTCAAGGACGGCGCGGACCTGTTCTTCCTCTGGGGCGGCGACGGCACCGTGCAACGCTGCGTCGACGCCCTCGCCGGAAGCGACGCCACCGTCGCCGTCATCCCCGCGGGGACCGCCAACCTGCTCGCCCGCAACCTCGGCATCCCCGAGGACCTGCCCGAGGCCGTACGCATCGGCTTCGAAGGGCGCCGCGCCAAGATGGACCTCGGCAAGATCAACGGCGAGCACTTCGCGGTCATGGCCGGCGTCGGGTTCGACGCCGAAATGATCGCCGACGCCGACCGCGGCCTCAAGGACCGCCTCGGCCGCTTCGCCTACATCTGGACCGGGCTGCGCCACGTCGGCGGCGCCGTGACCCCCATGAAAATCAAGATCGACGGCAACGACTGGTTCGAAGGCGACGCGAGCTGCGTCCTGGTCGGCAACGTCGGCACCGTCACCGGCGGCATCGACGTCTTCGAAGACGCCCGATTCGACGACGGCTGGCTCGAAGTCGGCGTCTCCACCGCCGAAGGCCCCATCCAATGGGCCCGCGCCCTCGGCCGGATGAGCGCCGGAGACGCCGAGAAGTCCCCCTTCGTCCGCATCACCCGCGCCAGGAAGGTAACGGTCAAACTCCGCACCCCCATGGCGTACGAACTGGACGGGGGAGCCCGCGACCGGGTCGATCGCATCACGGTCAAAGTCGCGCCCCAGGCCATCACGGTCTGCCTGCCCGAAACCCCCGCCTGACCACCGGGAGCCGGAGCGGTTCTTCCGCCTGGACGAGAACGCCGAGTACGGGCCCCGCTCGCAACGGCGGATGAGCACGCGTACGGCCACCGGGACCAGAGCTGCGGGAGTGTTCCCGGCGGCGCGGGTCTGGTTGTCGTCCGAGACGCGCTGCACACGTACGCGCGAACTCGAATGTAGCCGTGCGACTCGCAGAAACGACCGGTTCGCGAGGCTGAGTGGAGTGCCGCCCGGCACGGCATGCGCCAGCGGCCCCCTCCCACATCCCGACGTACGGCCGCCTTGCATCCTCGCACCGAAGAGGTGCGGCATGCCGCGTGAACAGCGGCATTGACAATGGGCAGGCGAATGCCTGCATAATCTCGGATGTGAAGTCCGAAGCGACACAGATGGACGTGGTCTTCAAGGCACTGGCCGACTCCACCCGGCGGCTCCTGCTCGACCGCCTGCGCGAGCACAACGGTCAGACGCTGCGCGAGCTGTGCGAGCGCCTGGACATGGCGCGCCAGTCGGCGACCCAGCACCTCGACATCCTCGAGCGGGCCAACCTCGTCACCGTCGTACGGCGCGGACGGGAACGACTTCACTACCTCAACCCCGTGCCGATCCACGAGATCGAGCAGCGCTGGATAGCGGGGTTCGACAGGCCCCGGCTGAACGCGATCAGTGCCATCAAGGAACAAGCAGAGGAGTACGCCATGAGCGACGAACCCACGTCCGTGCCGACCTACGTCTACGTCACCTACATCCGGGCGAGCGCGGAGCAGGTGTGGCACGCCCTGACGGACGCGGACCTGACGGCGCGCTACTGGGGACACGCCAACGTCTCGGACTGGCAGCCGGGCTCGACCTGGGAGCACCGGCGCGTCGACGGATCAGGCGTCGTCGACGTCGCCGGCCGGGTGATCGAGGCCGAACCTCCGACGCGACTGGTCATCACCTTCGAGGACGCCCTCGACGCCGAGCCGAGGCAACCGTCGGTCGTCACTTTCCTCGTCGAACCGCACCAGGACATCGTCCGTCTCAGCGTGACCCACGAGAACCTCGCCAACGAGGACATGCGCGACGCGGTTTCGCACGGATGGCCGGCCGCGCTGGCGAACCTCAAGTCGCTGATCGAGACGGGCGACGTCCTCCCGCAGGCGCCATGGGAGATGTCGCCCGCGCAGGCCTGAGACGGCACTCCCACGCACGACTTCGAACAGCGAAGAAAGAGGACGACATGGTGGACAGCGCTCCGCTCCGCGAGGCCTATCGCACACTGCTGGACGCCGCCGCGGTGGCCGACGGCGGGGGAGCGAGCCTCGTCCCGCCTCCCGGCGAGTGGAACGCCGACCAGATTCTGGCGCACGTCTCCATCGTCAACGCCGTCACCATCACCGCCGCCTCCTCGGTCGCCGCGGGAGCGAGCGCGGCGTACGACAACCGCATGGCGCTCGACACCTGGACCATCGAACGCGTCATCGTGCGCGCCGGCGGCAACGCCGGGCTTCGGGACCGCATCCGCCTCCAGGGGGAGGCCCTGTGCGCACTCGGCGGGCCGATGCTGAGCGAGGCCGAGCTCGACACACTCGTGCCCGCTCTGCTCCTGTCCAAGGGCATGGTCCTGGTCGATCAGCCCGTGGCGTTGCGCGACCTCATCACCGGCCTCGCCGAAGAGGAACTTCCCGGTCATACGCGGCAACTCCTGGCCCTGCTGCCGGACGGCCACAGGGAGGTCGCGCTCGTGGGCACGAACGGCGGACACAGCGGGGGAGAGGGCAGTGGTCACCGTCCGTGACCGTCTCTCACAGAGCTCGGCGGCGGGCACCGCGGCTCGCGCAGAAACGGCTTCTCGCGCGATCCGGCTCTGGGACAGGTGCGCCCGGCGCATCGAATCTCCGCAGGGGCGGACGTGAGCATTGCGGCTCTCGCCGTGGTCTGCGGGCGAACCACGAGGATGCCTCGGACCGCGCGACACCAGTCCGTCCACGGCAAGGAGAGCGGCCGCTGGGCCCGCACTCGGTTCCGGTGTCGTCGGCGTCACGCCAGCCCGGTCCGTTCGCTTCGATTTTGGCAGCATGAGCACCCTGCCCGGGCGACGGCGGGAACCCTCCGGAGGAGGGCCTTCAGTCGCTACTTGACATAATGTTCATTATCGAGCAACGCCGGAAGGGGTGCACAGGGCCGGGAAGGCGGGGCAATCCGGCCAGCTGAGACTCCTGGAGGCCATGAGCCGTTCCTCCTCGTCAGGCAGCCTTCTTGCGGTCGTCGGTCAGGTCCGTCGGGGTCCTCGGACTCGACGACAGGCGCGCCGACGTGGTGGCCACGGCCGCGCCGTGTACGCGGCGCCGGCCGGACGGGTTTCCGTGTTTACCGGGCCACACAGGCTTCGAGGGTCCGGCAGGCCGTCAGGGCCCGCCGGACCCGGGCGGCCTGCCACTCGCCCGCGTCGCATCCCGCCACACCCGACGCGCGGACGAGGTCGGACCGCGATCGCGCCATCACCGCGCCGCCGAGCACCTGCTCCCTGAAGTGAATGCCGACCCGCTGCGATGCTCTCGCCTATCGGACATAAACACCCGCTCGATCTCATACCGGACAGAAGGTGAATTCTGTTTGGTATAGACAAAGAAGTCTCTGTCCACTCGAATGATCTCGCTGCGGGACATTTACCTCCCGACTCCCCTTCGCGCCAGAAACTGCCGCGCGCCGCGTAGCGTGGTCCGAAGTCGCCGCCGGGTCATGTCACACTCCAGACGCACATCAAGCGGTCCCGGTATGTCGGTGTCCGCTCGCCGGCCTGGCGGCAAAGCGCTTTCGTCGAGGCCGTCACGCCGGGCGATGAGCACTCCCAGTTCGTATCGGCTCACCGCGTCGGGTCCCGCGACGTGGTGGATTCCGTGATGCTCGGACGCGGCGAGTTCAAGGAGCGCGGCGGCGAGATCGGTGACGTGCACGGGACACCGCACGTCGTCGGTGAACAGCACTCCCCTCGCCCCGCCTCCGGCCAGTGAACGCACCAGCGCCTCGTGGGGAGAGTCACCGTCACCGATGATCAGGGACGTCCGGGCTATGACCGCGGAGGGCGCGATCGCGTCCACTGCCGTCTCGGCGGCGGCTTTGGCCGCGCCGTACGGGGTGATCGGGTCGGGGACACAGGTCTCGTCATAGCGGATCGCGGCGCCCGAGAAGACCGCGTCGCTGGACACATGCACCAGACGCCCGCCTACCGCGGAGGCGGCGAGGGCCACGTTCGCCGCTCCGGCCGCTGTGGTCGTCCAGTCGGCCTGCCGGTAGGCGGCGTTGACGACCACCTCCGGCCGGGATGCGCGGACCAGTGCGTCGACGTCCCCTCGCCGGCGTACGTCGAGTGGCATCCACTCGACACCCGGGGCCTCCCCTGGGCGGGTGAGGTAGGTCGCGATCACCTCATGGCCGGCCGCCGAACACCGGCGAGCCAGTTCCCCGCCGAGAAAACCACTGCCGCCGACGATGAGAACTCTCATGGCCGACCACCATAGGCACTCCGCGACCACGATGGCGGGCGAAATTCACGCCTACGCCCCAGCGACAGGGATACATTGATTACACTATTACAAGATCTTCCTCATCCCTGATACCGCGGCCTTTGGGGCGATGCGCACATGATCGTGGAGTACATCCGTTACCGGATCGACCGGCAGGACGCCGAGGAGTTCGAAGCCGCCTACGAACGCGCCGCGGTGCCCTTGACGGCCGCGCCCCAGTGTGTGGACTACGAACTGTCCCGCTGTGTCGAAGAGCCCGAGTGGTACGTCCTGCGCATCACCTGGACCTCCGCCGAGGACCACCTGCGGGGTTTCCGGGGTGGTGAGCACTTCAGGGCGTTCTTCGCCGAGATCAAGCCGTACGTCCGGCAGATCGAGGAGATGCGGCACTACGAACGCACGTCTGTGCGCGGCACCGGCTCCTCGGTCCCGAGCCTGTACGACTGGGCGGGCGGCGCCGAGGCGTTCGAGCGGCTCACCGAGACGTTCTACGAGCAGGTGCTCAAGGACGATCTGATCGGTCCTCTCTTCGCCCACATGGATCCGGGCCACCCCAAGTACGTCGCCATGTGGCTGGCGGAGGTCTTCGGCGGCCCGTCCCGCTACACCGACGAACGGGGCGGCTACCACCACATGCTCCTCCAGCATCTCGGCAAGGCCATCACCGAACCGCAGCGCCGCCGCTGGGTCAGTCTTCTGATGGACGCCGCCGACGTGGTCGGGCTGCCCGCCGATCCCGAGTTCCGCGCCGCCTTCGCGGGCTACATCGAGTGGGGCACCCGACTCGCCTTCGCCAACTCCCAGCCCGGGGCCCGTCCCCCGCAGCAGGCTCCCGTCCCCCGCTGGGGCTGGGGGGTGGCCCCGCCCTACATTCCCGCGTCGTGACCTGGTCCCGTGCCCGCCGCGCGTGGGTCGTCCTCCTCGCGTACGGTGAAGCCGCCCCGGCCGTCGAAGGTCACCGTGTGGACCGCGTCGAAGCCGTCCGACAGGCGGGGGCGGCGGAGGCGTTCCGCCGTGGCGAGGACGCCGACCTCGGGCACCCGCGCGCGGCCGGTTCGCCTGGCGTTGCGGTCCAGGGACGCGGTGAGATCGGGAGGGAACCAGTAGGCGACGACGCGGGCGCCGTGCTCCTTGGCCGTCACGATGAGCGGGCCCCACTCCTCGGGAGCGGGGTTGGTGTTGTCCACGGCCACGTCGTGCCCCTCCCCCAATGCCTCGGCGATCACTCGGAGCTGGCGTCGCTGCCGATGGCGGGCGTTGGGCCAGTTGTCCTTGCTGACATGGGCGTGCGTCGCCGCCAGGCACTGCCGGTAGAAGGTGGACTTTCCCGATGCCTGCAGCCCGACGAGCACGGCGACCTCCCGGCCTGTAACGGCTGCGGATCGCACGTCGGGGGTCATACCTCATTCTCCCCCGGTGTTCTCCCGCCGCCGATCCCCCGCGCCCGCGGACGATGTTCGCCGCGCTCGTTACGTACGATCACGGCATGGCGGAGCGTGATCGGCACGACCGTGAGGGGGACGGTCCGGAGGGGCCGTTCCCCTTCGTGAAGGAGAAGTTCGACGTCGCCGGGTATGTCCGGCGCACCAGGGGCGGCCGGTGTTTCGTCTGCGCGGTGGTGGCGGGCGACCCGGCGTACGACCTCGAACAGGTGGTGTTCGAAGACGATCAGCACATCGCGTTCCTCGACCGTCATCCCACGCTGCCGGGGAAGGTGCTGGTGGCGCCGAAGGCCCACATCGAGCATGTCGTCCGCGACCTGGACGAGGAGGCGTACGTGCGGCTGATGCGGACGGTGCGCCGGATCACGCTGGCGGTCGAGGCCGTCGTCTCCTCCGAGCGTACGTATCTGCTGTCGCTGGGCAGCAAGCAGGGCAACGCGCACCTGCACTGGCACATCGCGCCGCTACCGCCGGGGACACCGTATGAGCGGCAGCAGTTCCACGCCCTGATGACCGAGAACGGGGTGATCCCCTGGTCACTCCGGCAGGCGGCCGAGCTGGCGGTGAGGCTGCGCGCGGCGCTGGCCGGTCCGGCCGGAGGGTGATTTCCGGAGATGGACGAGGAGGAGCTGACCGGGGGCGGTGTCAACCGTGTCGTCCGGGTGGGCGGCACGGTGCGCCGGCCCGCGCGCCGGTGGACGCCGGCGGTGCACGCGCTGCTGGACCATCTGGCGGCGGCCGGGTTCGGCGGGGCGCCGAGAGCGTACGGGTGTGACGGCGAGGGCCGGGAGGTGCTGGACTTCGTCCCGGGTGAGGTGCCGGGCTATCCGCTGCCGGCGTACGCGATGACGGATGAGGCGCTGGCGGGTGTGGGGGCGTTGCTGCGGGACTACCACGACGCGACGGCGGGCTTCGGGTCCGCGGAGGCCGCCGAGTGGTACTTCCCTCCGCGCGTTCCGGCCGAGGTGATCTGCCATGGTGACGTGGCGCCGTACAACTGCGTCTTCCGGGAGGGGCGGCCGGTGGCGTTCATCGACTTCGACACGGCGCATCCGGGGCCGCGGGTGTGGGATGTGGCGTATGCCGCCTATCGGTTCGTGCCGTTGCACGATCCCGGCCGTGACGAGAGCGCTCCCGGTGTGGAGGAGCAGGCGTGGAGGTTGCGGGTGTTCGCCGACGCCTACGGGCTCGGGGCGGAGGACCGGGATGCGCTGGTGGAGACCGCGCGGGCGCGGCTGGAGCACCTGGTCGCCCACATGCGCGCGGAGGCGGGGGCGGGTCACGAGGCGTTCGCCGCCCATGTCGCGGAGGGGCATGATCTGCTGTATCTCACCGACAGTGCGCACATGGCGCGTCATGAGGCGCTGTTCCTGGCGGCACTGTTCCTGGCGGCACTGTCGCCGGAGGAGCCGGACGGCGGCAGGGCGGGGATGTCGGCGGGGTAGAGCGAGAGCAGCAGTCCGTACGGCTCGCCTCCGGTGAACGGTGTCCGGCCGGGAGGGGGCAGGAGGTCGCGGAGCCGGGCGATGAGGGCGTGGGCCTCGTGCTGGGTGAGCCAGAGGTGGTTGAGCAGGGTGTGCTCGGCCTGGCCGGGGCGTGCGGGACGCATCTCGGCGAGGGCGGCCCTGACGAGGAAGTCGGGGCCGGCCACCGCCTCCGGGTGCAGCCGGAAGGCCCGGCTGACGAGGGCGAGGGTCTGTTCGGTGCCGCCGCGTACGTGCCGGGTGGCCGCGAGGCGGACGATGCCCGCTTCGCGCAGGACGCGGACGTGGTAGCCGACGGTGCCTTTGGCGGCGTTCAGTGCCGTGGCCAACTCCCCCAGTGTCGCGGGGCGCTGGCGGAGCAGGTTGACGATGCGGTGACGGACGGGGTGGCCGAGAGCCTTGAACTGGGCGGGGGTACGTAGCTCCAGTGTGTCGGGGTCGTGCGGAGGTGTGGAGGGGTGCTCCCCCGTCGTCGTCTCGTCGTTCACGGGGGAAAGTGTCGAGGATCGTCGACGCTTTGACGAACGGGCCGGCGGGCCAGCAGAATCGCCGGGCCGGAAGCGTCGATCTTTCTCGACGCTTGATGTGCCGAATCTGGAGGAAAGCCGATGCCTCATTCGACGGCGTACGTCATGACCGATCGGCCCGACCGCTACATCGGGCAGCTGGTGTCGCACCCGGGTCACGATGCGGAGGCCGTGCTCGGCGGCGACGGCCGGGCCGTGATCGACCTGCGGTCCGGGCGGTGCGTGCTGCGGCCGTGCGCGGGCGGGTTCGAGATGATCGCGACGGCCGCCGACGAGGAGGCGCTGGCCGGGGTGCGGGACGTCGTGACCGGTCGCCTGCTGCGGTTCGGGGCCGGTGAGGAACTCGTGGTCGACTGGTCGCCCCCGCTCGCGGGCGACGCGGTGTGGGACCTGTCCCCTGTCGTGGACGACTACCTGCTCACGCATTGCTCCCCCGCCGACGAGGTGCTGCGGGACCTGGTCGTCAGGACGCGGGAGGAGACGGGCGGCGCGGCCGGCATGCAGATCTCGCACGACGAGGGCGCCCTGCTGACGATGCTGGCGCGGATGTCGGGCGCCCGCCTGGCGGTGGAAGTGGGGGTGTTCACCGGCTACTCCTCGATCTGCATCGCCAGGGGGCTGCCACCGGGTGGGCGGCTGCTGGCGTGCGATGTGAGCACGGAGTGGACGTCGATCGCCAGGAACTACTGGGAGCGTGCGGGCGTGGCCGACCGCATCGACCTGCGGATCGCGCCGGCGCTGGAGACGCTGCGCGCGCTTCCGGCCGAGCCGGTCGTCGGTTTCGCCTTCATCGACGCCGACAAGGAGAGCTATCCGGACTACTACGAGGAGGTGGTCACGCGGCTGAGCCCGGGCGGCCTCGTCGTGGTCGACAACGTGTTCCAGGGTGGGCGGGTGTTCGACCCGGCCTTCCAGGGGGACGCGCAGCTGGCCGTGCGCCGCCTGAACGAGACGATCGCACGTGACGAGCGGGTCGAGTCGGTGATGCTGCCGGTGCGCGACGGCGTCACCATCGCCAGGCGGGTGGGCTGATGCCCGGGTCCAAGCCGAGATACGGGTGAAACCGGCCTTGACTTGAGTCGATGTGCGAGTCCCTCCGGTGTGGGTGTGCCCTTCACAGTGCTCGCAGCGATCTGTCAGGCGGCTGCGGGGGAACCGTGACCTGCTGGGAACCGATCTATCCGAGCACCGGGTAGTTCGCGCGGAACACGTTGTGCGGGTCACGGGCCCGTTTGATCTCCCGCAGCCGCGCGAGCACGCTGCCGGAGAAGGACTTCGCCGCCGTTTCACCGGGCGACAGCACGGTGTACGGCTTTCGGCCGCTGATGTAGGCCTCCAGGTCGGCCACGACCTCGGCCTGCTTGGCGCGCGTCGCATCGGCCGTGTGCGGCAGGCCGAGACCCAGCAGGCCGAGCAGGTACGGCTCAGTCACCGCGCCGCTCGCACCGGCCCCGTCGCCCGGCTCGGCGAGCGCCCCGCCCAGGTGCCTGATCTGCACGTTGATGAGTGGTTCGACCGGTTTGGCGAGCAGGAGCTCCACCGCGTCCGCGTCCAGGCCGGTGAGCAGCTCCGCACGAGCGATCGATGGGGCCGGATCGGTGGGCTCGGCGGTGATGTCACCCAGGTCGGCGACCGGGACGACGCCGCGGCTGTCGGAGATCGCGCCCTCGATCTTGCCGATGCGCGCCAGCAGGTCCTCCCCGCGAGCAGCCTCGCCCAGGTAGGTCAGATCCAGCGTGACCATCGGCGGCGCGCCGGGTGGCTGGAACCGGTTGATCCAGACGCTGAGTTCACGCGGCGCCTCGGCGGTGATCTCCAGGAACGCGTCGTACACTTCCCTGGTCCGGTGCTCCGGCCAGATCACGCGCCCGCCGTACAGGACGGGCACGGGATACAGCTCGAGTTCGAGGGCGGTCACCACCGCGAAGTCCCCGCCACCGCCGCGCAGCGCCCAGAACAGCTCGGGATCGGACTCGGCGGTCACCCGGCCCGGCTCGCCATCGGCGTCCACGATGTCGATGGCCCGCACGCTGTCGGAGGCGAAGCCGTGCTTGCGGCTGAACCAGCCGACCCCACCGCCCAGGGTGTAGCCGGTCACGCTGACCCCCGGTGCGCTGCCGGACAGGCCGGTCAGACCCAGCGGACCGGCCGCCGCCAGCACCTGCCCCCACTTCACGCCCGCGCCCACCCGGACCACGCGCTCCTCCGCGCGTACCTCCACCTCGTCCAGCAGGCCGGTGCGCAACAGGATCAGGCCTTCCACATCACCCGAGGCGCCATGCCCGCTCGGCTGCGCGGTCACCGTCATACCCGCCCGCCGCGCGTAACGTACGAGGGCCGCCACGTCATCGGCATCCGCGGCGTCCGCCACGGCCGCCACCGGTTGCCTGACGGTCAGATTCCACGCGGTGGCCGCCTGTTCGAAGCCGTCATCACCGGCCAGGAGCACGCGCCCTTTGAGGACACCGCGCAGATCGTTGATCGTCATCGTCGTCTCCTTTTTCGAGTTCTCGGAAAATGCGAAGGCACACCCGTGCCGCACTACGGCAAGGACGGCGGCTGGTGCGGGGGTGGCGGGACGCGTTCGTGGTCGTCGACGAAATGGTTGTCGTGGGCTTGGTGGAGTCGGCTCAGGTCCCGCTCGTTCACAGTGGCGAGCTCCGCGAAGTACTCCTCCCGGGGTACGCCCGGCGAGAGCGCCATGAGGAGGGTGGCAGGTTCGGCGCGCTTCTTCCGGAGCGCGTGGACGTCGCCCACCGCGGCATGCGCGGTGTCGCCGGGCCGCAGTGTCCGCCAGGCCCGCCCGTCGAAGTAGTCGACTTCACCTTCTTCGACGATGAAGGTCTCGCTGAAGGTCGTGTGGAAGTGCGGTGCGGGTCCCCGGCTGGAGGGCGACATGCGCCACCGGTAGACGCTCACGATCCCGCTGGTCTCCTCCGGGCCGGCGAGGACTTCGATGGTCGATCCGCCGGCGCCCAGCCGGATCGTCCGCGTCTTTCGGGCTTGCTCGGGTTGCGTGCAGAACCAGTCCGTCTGCTTGGTCTCGGTCATGGCCCGAGTCTCGGGGCTTCGCCGCTTCGCTCGCGCTCATTTCGGCGGTGGCCTAACAATAGGGAGGTGATCCGCTACCGATTGGGCGCTGGTGCTGCGAGCGTGCGATGGGCGATGTCGCCGATCCACGAAGTGGTCAGTCTTGCCCGGCTCCTGACCGAACCGCAGCGTCACCCGATGTTCCACCAGTGGCTTCGCCGTCGCCGCCACCGCCTTTCGGGCCTGGATCTGAGCGCGCTCACGGTCTTCATGGCCGATGGAGCGTATCGGCCCGACTTCCTTGACCCGTCGCCGATGTCCAGTGAGCCGACCTTCGACGAAGGCATGGATGCCCTCCTCTCCACCCCGACGGACCAGGTCCACGCCGAGCTGGTCGACGCCGGTGTCGGGCGTGGGGCAGAAGTAGGCCGCCGACTGCTCGATGACCCCGACCGGGCCAGGTTGGAGGCCGCCGATGCGGTGCGCCGCCTCTGGAAGGCGGCCATGGAACCGGAGTGGCCGTCCATGCGGCAGGCGCTGCGTGCCGAGATGCTGGACCGGGCCATCCAGGTCAACCGAGAGGGGCTGCGCACGGTCCTCCCGCGCCTGCACCACTCCGCGGCGTGCGAGGGCGACACCATCACCGTCGCGTCGACCGTCGACATCGACGTCGACTGTCCCGAGGGACTCATTCTCGTTCCGTCGCTGTTCATCACCGACCGGGTGCAGTGCACCACCTCAGATCACTGGGCTCCGGTGATCTACTACCCGGCCTCCGGGCGGTACCTCTGGGCGGCACCCCCCACGCCGAGATCCCTTGACCGGCTACTGGGAGCGACTCGATCGAGGATCCTGGCCGCGCTCACCACTCCGTTGCAGACGACCGTTGTGGCCAGGCTGGTGGGCGTCACCGCCCCGACGGCGAGCGAACACCTGGCGATCCTGCGGGACGCCGGGTTGATCGACAGCAGCCGGGCCGGTCGTACGGCCACGCACGAGCTCACCAAGGCTGGACGCGCTCTCCTGGACGCGGCCTCGCCGCGACCATGACCGGTCTGCGAATGGCCGGTCCTATCCCGTATCTCGGCTGAAGCCGATGCCGAAAGGCTGACTGTCCCGTGGGGCAGGGCTTACGATCACCACATGTTCGGCTTGGGCACGGTCGAGGTGTTGATCCTCGCCATCATCGTGATCGCGCTGCTCGCTGTGGGATTCGCGGCCGTGCGGGCCGGTGCCCGTCCCGCCGGGCCGCTGGCCTGGCGCAGCCCCGGGCTTCTGCCGCCGGTCTCGGCCGACCTGCAGCACCGGGTGCGGGACCTGTACGCCGAGGGCAAGAAGATCGAGGCGATCAAGCTGATCCGCGAGCAGACCGGGCTGGGGCTGAAGGAGGCCAAGGACCTGGCCGAGGCCCTGGCCTCCGGGCGGCCGCTGCCGGTGGCGCCGGGGCACGCGCGGCCGGATCTGGCGTCGCGGGTGCGGGAGCTGAAGGCAGCTGGGCGCGGCGAGCAGGCGGTGTTCCTGGTGCGCGGCGAGACGGGGATGGGCCAGGCGGAGGCCGAGCTGTTCGTCGAGGCGATCGACGTCGCCGACCCGGGGGGCGGCGGGGCGTAGGAGACCGCCGCCGCGGCGTTCGCTGTCGGTGCGTGTCGGTACGGTGTCGATCATGCTGCCCGCACAGGTGAACAGGCTGACCGTGCAGGAGGCCGCGGACCGCTATGTGGAGCTGGTCCGGGCCAAGACGGTGACGGGTGGGTTGTCGCCCGCCACGGCCGAGGTGTACGCGCGGGACGTGGCCACGTTCGTACGGCTGGCCGGGCCGGACCGGGTGCTGGACGACCTGACCGGCGAGGACGTGGACGCGGTGCTGCTGGCCTTCGCGCGCAAGCCGGACGAGCGCAGGAAGGGCGACGTCAAGGGCAAGGACACGGGGAAAGGCACGGCGAAAGGCCCGGGGACGAGCACCGGGACTAGCACAGGGCAGAGCGCCGCGTCGCAGGCGAGGTTCCGCCGGTCGGTGTCGGCGCTGTTCCGGCACGCGGCGGCGGCGGGGTGGGTGCATCTGGACCCGATGGCGGCCTCATCGGTGCGGGCGCGGGAGCGGGGCGGGCTGCGGCCGGAGCGCCGGGCGCTGACGCGGGAGCAGGCCGAGGGCCTGATCGAGGCGGCCGGCTCCCCCGCCGCGCCGCCCGCGGAGGCGGCGGGCCCGGCGGCGCGGCGCCGCCGGCGGGCCGACCAGCGGACGGAGGTGCGTGACGCGCTGGTGGTGCTGCTGCTGACCACGCTGGGACCGCGGGTGTCGGAGCTGGTGCGGGCCAACGTGGAGGACTTCTACACCAACGACGGGCTGCGTTACTGGCGGATCTTCGGCAAGGGCGGGCGGACCCGCGACGTTCCGCTGCCCGACGCGGTGGCGGGGGCGCTCGACGCGTACCTGGCGGTGCGGGCGGGCGGCGACGGCGAGAAGGCGCTGCTGCTGTCGTGGCGGGGCAGGCGGCTGGCGCGGGGTGATGTGCAGGCGGTCATCGACCGGGTGCAGCGGCAGGTGGATCCCGGGCGGCGGCGGGCGGTGACGCCGCACGGGCTGCGGCACACGACGGCTACGCATCTGCTGGCGGACGGCACGGACATGGACGCGGTGCGGCGGGTGCTGGGGCACAGCGATCTGTCGACGCTCGGCCGCTACCGGGACGACCTGCCCGGGGAGCTCGAGGTGGCGATGGGGTCGCATCCGCTGCTGCGCCGCCGGCGTGGCCAGGCCGGGCGGGACGGCCAGGCCGGGCCGGACGCGTAGCGGGTGTTCAGGCGGCGCGTACGGGCCGGCGCACGGTGGTGCGCATGGCCGCCGGGCCGGTCTCGGCGCCGGTGAGGTGGATCTCGTGGGGCAGGCCCGCGTGGGCGAGTTCGGGGATGTGGGCGGTGGTGTGCCGGTTCATCGTTCGCCCTCCAGCCGGATCATCAGGTGGGTGACCAGCCGCTCGGGCGGGGTGGTCGCGGGGTCGGAGACGTAGACCTCACGGAGGGGGCCGGTGGGGGTGTGCCCGCGTTCGGCGCACCAGGTGAGCAGGGCGTGGGCGGTGAGCGGGACATGGTCGTAGGGGCCGACGTGGGTGGCGGTGGCGAACACGCCGCCGGGCAGGATGTCGGGCTGGGCGCCGGGCACGTCCGGCAGGTCCGGCCCGGTGAGGGCGACGGCGACCGGGACGGCCTCGCCGTAGTCGAGGGGGAACAACCCGACGAGCGCGGGCGCGGCGGTCATGGGGACGGCCATGAGACGGGCGACGCAGGCGGAGGTGGCGCGGCCGATGTCCTCGGGGGTCGCGGCCAGGTCGCGGACGACGATCGCGGGCCGCGGGGGTTCGGTGACGACGGCGGCCTCGGCGGTGGGCAGGCCGGTGGCGAGGACGCGTTCGAGGGTTGTGAGGGCGCGCCTGCGGCGGGCGAGCTCGGCCTCCAGGTCCTCTTTGACCTTGGCGAGCGCGGCGGCCACGGCGGCTGCTCCCCCGGTGCCGTCTCCCCTGGCGTCCTGGCCGCCGTCCGTGCCGCCGTCCTGGCCGTCGTCCGTTCCGGCGGCCAGGACGGCCGCGACGACGGGCAGGGGGACGTCGAGGGAGCGCAGCAGTCCGATGACGAGCGCGTCGCGGGCCTGGGCGGTGCGGTAGTAGCGGTAGCCGCTCGCGGGGTCGATCCAGGCGGGTTCGAGCAGGCCGAGTGTCGCGTAGTGGCGCAGTTGCTTGACGCTGAGCCGGGTGAGGCGGGCGAACTGCCCGATCGACAGGAGGTCGTTCACGTGCTCAAGGATGGTCCCTCCCTCTGTGGGAGAGTCCAGCGCTCCCCCGGCCGGCCGGCGAGTCGCCGGGCCGGCCGCCGGAGGTGTCGCGGCCTCCGGCGGCCGGGTGCTCACAGGCCGATGTTCGCCTGGGGGCCGGCGTAGGTCTTCACGAGGGAGGGGACGTCCGCGGCGGGATCGAGCGTGTAGGAGTAGAACGAGCTCGGGGTGAAGGCCGAGCCGCCGCTCTCCTGCTGTCCGCTGCAGTTGACGACGATGCTGCCGCTCTGCTTCAGCTGCGCCGCGTCGTCCTTGTAGTAGGGGTCCTTGACGTTGTCGAAGTAGCTGTTTTCCAGCACCATCTTGGTCGCGCCCCGGGCGTAGTCGCCGTACGAGCCGATGTTCTGCAGGTAGTTGTTGTAGAGGTGGGCGTAGGCGACGTTGTCGGTGCTGGGGTTGCGCTGGTTGTTGTCGTGGATCCAGTTGTGGTGGATCGTGATGCGCGCGGTGACGTTGTCGGTCCAGCCGATGCCGAAGGCCTTGTTGTTGTCCGACAGGACGTTCCAGGACACGGTCAGGTAGGAGGTGTCCTTGCGGCTGTCGATGAGGCCGTCGTTCATGCGGGTGATCGTGTTGTGGTCGATCCAGACGTGGTGGGCGCTGTCCATCTGGATGCCGTCGTAGTCGTACAGCTTGTCGTCGGGGTCGTCGTCGGCCATCCGGGTGTCGCGGATGGTGAGATTGCGGAAGATCACGTTGTGCACGCCGGAGCCGAGGAAGAAGCCGCCGTTGACGATGTGGCCCTTGGTGCCGACGCCGACGATGGTCTTGTTCGAGGCGACCTTGAGCTCCGTGCCGTACGGGGTGGCGGTGATCGTGCCGTTCACCCTGATCGTGTAGGGCTCGCTCGCGGTGGCGTACTTCACGAGGTCGGCGTAGGTGGTGACGGTGACCGTGGCGCCGGCGGCGCCGCCGGTGGTGGTGCTGTCGCCCATGCCGCTGGTGGAGGCGAAGCCGTCGGCCCTGTCCGGCCAGGTACGCCCGCCGCCTTCGCGGGCGCCGCGTGCAACGCCACCGCGGCCAGCGGCAGCGCCGCCACGGCGGCGGCCCGGGGTGTGGTGACACGCATGTCTGTTCCTCGGGGGGTGGTCAGCCGGCCGGGTTCCAGCCGTCGGATCCGGCCAGGTACTTCTGCGGGGTGTAGTTCGCGGCCTGGGAGTCGCTCAGCTGCGGCCGGTTGGCGTTCACCCCGGCACCGGCGCCGGTGTTCCTGTATTCGAGGAAGCGGGCGTTCTTCCAGGAGTTGCCGGACATGTCGGTCCAGGGCTGCGAGGTCTTCATCGTTGAGCTGAGGGTGGACTCGCGGTAGAGCACCTGGGCGTTGGGTCCCCAGGGCCGGCCCAGCTGGGTGGTGTTGTTCGTCGCCCCGGTGATGCGCGATTTGTAGATGAGGAAGCCGTAGGTCTTGGCGGCGTCGGTCCGCGCGGCGGTGATGGGCCCGCCGGTGCTGCGTTTCTCGTAGATGTCGCAGTCGTTGATCACGATGGTGCCGTCGCCGAAGATGAAGTCGACGGTGCCCTCGACGTAGGAGCGGGTCATGTAGGCGCGGGCGGACGCGTTGACCAGGAACGTGTCCTGGTCGCCGAGCAGCCGTACGTTGGACAGGACCGCCCGGTCGGCGTTGAGGTTGAGCGCGACGGCCTGCTGGCCGGTGCTGCTGGTGTTCTCGTCGAAGTCGTTGGAGACCGTCAGGTTGGTGAGTGCGGTGTCGTGGCCGTTGACGAACGCGGTGGCGCTGTTGAAGGTGCCGTAGGTGCCGGCGGAGTGGTTGTTGACGATCACGACGTCCTGGGCCGACCCGCCGAGGCCCTGCAGGGTGACGTACGGCTTGTTGGCCGGGATCGTGACGATCTCCCGGTAGGTGCCGGGCTTGATGGTGATGACGACGCGGCTGCCGTTGTTCGCCGGCACCGCGTCGATCGCGGCCTGGACGGTGCGGTACCTGCCCGTGCCGTCGGCGGCCACGGTGGCCGTGCCCTGCGTGCCGGCGGGGGTGAACAGCCATTGTTTGTTGGTGTTGGCGGTGCAGGTTTCCTGGATGACGGCGGCGCCGGATGAGGTGGAGGCGCCCTTGTCGCTGAGGCACAGCCCGCTGGCGACGCTGACGATCTGGTAGGTGCCCGACCCGGAGGCCACCAGCCGCCACTGCTGGTTGGTCTGGCCGTCGGCGCAGCCCCACTGCTGGATCTGCACCCCGGAGGTGGTCGAGCCGCCCGGGACGTCGACGCACATGCCGCTGTTAACGTTCACAATGGTGAAAACGCCGGACCCGGCGGATTTGAGGGTGAACTGCTGCCAGGCGGCGCCGGAGCAGCCCCACTGCTGCAGCAGCGCGCCATTGCTCTTGGAGCCGGACACGACGTCCAGGCACATGCCGCTCTTGGTGACGCTGATCTGGTAAGTCCCGCCGGCCGCGGGGACCGCCGCCTTCGCGGGCGCCGCGTGCAACGCCACCGCGGCCAGCGGCAGCGCCGCCACGGCGGCGGCCCGGCGTGCCGCACGCCGCAGGATCGGAGGACTTGTGGTGGGGGGTGTGAGATGCATCTGCGCTCCTTCGGGACGCGCGCACGGGACGGAGAGGGCTCTCGCGCCGTACGGCCACCGCCCGGCACGATAGCCCCCGCACCGTAGAATCAAATTCGGGAATATGTCAATTGTCCAAACTAAATCCCTCTGTTGGCGCTGCTCAAGCAAGGTGAGCTGGGCCGAAAGTTTCATCGCGCGTGATCCGCTTGACCCTCACGCCGCGTGAGGCCCCAGGCTCGAAGTCCGGAAGGGAGGAGGACCCGTGGGCTACTCGGTCGGCCAGGTCGCCCGCTTCGCCGGGGTGACCGTGCGGACGCTGCACCACTACGACGAGATCGGGCTGCTGACGCCCAGCGAGCGGTCGGCGGCCGGATACCGGCGCTACACCGAGCCGGATCTCGACCGGCTGCAGCAGGTGCTGTTCTACCGGGAGCTCGGGTTCTCCCTGGAGGAGATCGCCGTCGTCCTCGACGATCCGGGCGCCGATCCGCTGACCCACCTGCGCCGCCAGCACGAGCTGCTGCGGCGCAGGATCGGACGGCTGGAGGAGATGGCGGCGGCGGTCCAGCGCGCGATGGAGGCGAGGAAGATGGGCATTTCCCTCACGCCCGAGGAGCGGTTCGAGGTGTTCGGCGATTTCGACCCCGACCGGTACGCCGAGGAGGTCGAGGAACGCTGGGGTGGCACCGACGCCTTCGAGCAGAGCCGCCGCCGCACGGCCCGCTACACCAAGGACGACTGGCGGGCCATCGCGGCGGAGGCCGGCGAGGTGCTGGAGGCGTTCGCCGCGGCCTTCGCCGAGGGGGTCCCGGCGGACGGCGAACGGGCGATGGACGTGGCCGAGCGGCACCGGGCACACATCACCCGCTGGTTCTACGACTGCACGTACGAGATCCACAAGGGTCTCGGGGAGATGTACGTGGCCGACCCGCGCTTCGCGGCCAACTACGAGCGGGTCGCCGAAGGGCTGAGCGGCTACGTACGCGACGCCGTCCACGCGAACGCGGCGCGGCACGCCTGACCCGCGGAAAGGCCGTCGGCTCGGACGAGACGGCCTTCAGCTGAGGATCGGTACAGATCCTGGCAGTGAATCGTCGCCGATCGAGCCCCGGCCGGGTGTCACAGCACGGCGGCGAGCGAACCGGTCATCAAGCGGCGCCATCCGCCGTCCATGATGGTGCGGGCCCTGCGCTGCAACTCGTTGCCGGGGTCGAAGCCCTCGTGGGTGAGGAACAGGCGGGTGCCCCGGCCTTCGGGTTCGAGCGTCCAGGTGATGGTCCAGTCGGCGCCGGCCCGGCTGTCGGGGTCGGCGTCGCGCCAGCCCAGCCGGAGCATGCGCCCGGGCTCGAAGGCCAGCACCTCGGCCTGCACGGTGCCGCTGAACCCGGTGCCGGGCATGGCGGTTCCGCGCATCGTGTAGCGGTGGCCCACGCTCAGGCGGAAGTCCCCCGGCATGAACCACCGGGCGAGCAGCTCGGGGTCGGTCAGGGCCTGCCACACGCGGGTGGGCGGGTGCGCCAGGTACTCGTCGAGGTGCAGCACGGTGGGGTCGTCGGCGTCGGTCATGGCCTCTCCTCCGGATGGGCGCGGGTGCCGGTGTCATCGGCGGTGTCGTTGGCGGTGTCATTGGCGGTGTCGTTGGCGGTGTCGTTGGCGGTGTCGTCGAGCAGGTGACGCAGGGTGGACAGCCTGTCGCGCCAGAACCGCTCGTAGGGGTCCAGCCAGTCGCGGACGTGGGCGAGCGGGACGGGCTCCAGGCGGTAGAGCCGGCGCCTGCCGTCCCTGCGTTCGCTGACCAGGCCCGCCTCGCGCAGCACCCGCAGGTGCTCGGAGAAGCTGGGCCTGGCCATGGCGAAGCGCGAGGCGAGGTCCTGCACGGACTGGGGGCCGTCCTCGCGCAGCAGGCGCAGGACCTCGCGCCGCACGGGGCTGGCGAGCGCGGCGAAGACGCTGTCTTCCGTCGGTGACGGCCGCCGTACGGCGGTGGGGGTGACGTCCACGACCCCATAATAGGTAGGAAATATCCTACCTGTCATCTCCCGATGCCTTCACAGTCAGGAAACGCAACGGAAACACGGCCCAGTCAAGATGGGGACTCGTGATCAGGGCCATTCTGTTCGACCTCGACGAGACCCTTTTCGACCATCGCCGGGCGGTCGCGCACGCCGCGACCCGCTGGACCGAGTCGGTCTGCCCCGGTCACGAGCTGCTGCCGGAGACACCGGCGCTCTGGCTCGACCTGGAGAACAAGCACCTGCCGGCGTGGCACGCCGGGGAGTGCTCGTTCGCCGAGCAGCGGCGCAGGCGGCTACGGGAGTTCTGCCGTCGGCTCGGGCTGCCCCAGCCGGCCGACCCGGACGCGGCGTTCGCCGGATTCCTGACCCACTACGAGTCGGCCTGGGCCGCCTTCCCCGACGTACATCGGACACTGAAGGCGCTGGCTGCTCTCGACGACGCCCCGGCGCTGGGCGTGCTCACCAACGGCCTGCCGGTGCAGCAGGAGGCCAAGCTGCGCCGCATCGGACTCCTGGACCGCATGGACGTGGTCCTGACGCCCGACGCGCTCGGCGCGTTCAAGCCGTCCGTGGAGTGTTACCGGCGGGCGGCGGCGAAGCTGGGCCTGCCTCCCGAGGAGGTGCTCATGGTGGGCGACAACCTCCTGCTCGACGCGGTCGCCCCCGCCCGGGCCGGGATGCAGGGCGTGTGGCTCGACCGGTACCGCGCCGAGCCCGGTCCCTCCTCCCCCGCCGTCACGAGGATCACCACGCTGCGCGATCTGCCCGATGTGCTGGCCGCGCTGAATCGGCCTGGCGGGAACATCGGAACGAAGATCAGCGGTCGCGAGGCGGTTCTGGCTCGCTGACGACCGGATCTCCAGCGGTGGAGCCGGGCTCGAAGGGGACCCAAGCCACGGCTGCCGCGCGGTTGCCATCGTCCGCCTGCGGCGCCGCTCCTGCCGCCTGCGCCCGGGCCGTACCGGCCGGGGCCTGCGGCGCGGTCGCGGAGAGTGTCCGCGTCATCAGCGAGCCTTGCCGGTCGAAGCCCGCAGAAGGGGTACGGCCGGAATACGGCTGAAAGGGCCGCGGGCGTCGTTGATCATCAAGTTGGTCGGCGTCGTGCTCGTGGCGGCTCCGGAAGCCATGCGCGACGTCGGTCGATGGGACCGCCTATCCGCTGGGTTGGGACGGGCATTTCGGGCCCGCCTCTGGTACGGGACCCGGCGTGCTCGTGCGGGGCGAGGCAGGGCGTCAGTAAGGCTCGTGCAACCAGGTTCACGCAGGGCGGGGCCGTCGGCGGCACCGGGGCGGCGAGAGCCCGCGGAGCGTTGACTTTGTCTCAAGGTATGACGCATCATACTGCTACAAAGCTTGCGACAAAGGAGGGGCTATGACCAGTGAACCGTTACCGGACGCCGACCCGTCGGCGCGTGCGGCCGACCTGCGACTGGCGGGCGCGTGGCTGGCCCGGCACGGCCTCTCCGGTGCGCGCCCGACGCCGCTGCTGGCCGACAGGCTGGCGGTCCGGGGACGTGCCCGCCTCGCCGCTGCCACGATTCCGGCCGTGCTGATCGTCGCGAGCGCGCTCGCCGCCGTTCCCGTCTTCGACGGTCGCGAGTCGCATCGCCCGCTGCCGCTGCTGGCCCTGACCGCGCTGGTGGCCGGGCTGCTGCTCGCACAATCGCTGCTGGACTGGTGGGTGCGACGCGTCGATCAGCGGGCGGGCGCGACGTTGTCCCGCAGGGCCGCCCATCTGATCCAGCCCGGCTGGCGGGCCGTGCTCGGCCTGCCGTACGCCGTCTTCGCGGCCGCCACGTTCGCCGGCGCGATGGCGCTGGCCGGGAGCGCCCTGGCCGTGCCCGAACCCACCGTGCGGCAGCTGGCCGTCGTCCTGCTGATCGGTTTGCTCGGCGTGACAGCCATCACCGTCCTGCAACTGCGCCACCTGCTGCGGCGCCCGGTGGTGGCGGAGGACGAGGAGTCGCTGACCGCCGACGTCATCATGCGCGTCGAGGACGCCCGCGACCTCACCACGCCGAACGTGCAGTGGTCGCTGCCCATGGTGCTGCTGTTCGGCACCGCGCCCGGCTGGTGGAGTGCCGCCGCGGTCGCAAACGTGATCTTGGGCCTGGTCGCGTGCGTCGCGCTCCGTGTCAGGACGCCGTCGAGCGCGACGGCGGCCCGGCGGGTGATGAGCGTCCGATGATCGTCATCGACGCGGCCTCGCCGGTACCGCCGTTCGAGCAGCTGCGGGCCCAGCTCGCCCGGCAGATCCAGGACCGCACGCTTGCCGTGGGCGCCCGGCTGCCGACAATCCGCCACCTCGCGGCCGACCTCGGCCTGGCCGTCAACACGGTCGGCCGGGCCTACCGGGAGCTGGAGGAGGCGGGGCTGATCGAAACGCGCGGACGGGCGGGCTCGTTCGTGTCGGCCGCCGGGGAGGAGGGCCGCGAGCGGGCCCGCCGGGCCGCCGCCGACTACGCGGCCGTGATCGCCAGCGTCGGCATCGACGCGGGCGAGGCGATCCGCATCGTACAGGCGGCTCTGAAGTCAAGCGGGGCAGCCCCGGCCTCGTCATGACCGTGACCCGGCCGCGGGGTCACGTCGCCGGGCGCGCGGCGTCGGCGTAGCGGCCGATCAGGTCGCGTCCGGGCCGCTCGCCCCCACGATCATCGTTTGTGTTACTGGTTGTCCTTGAGGAGTTGTCGCGTGCGGGCGAGGAATGCCTGGCGGACCTCTTCCGGGTGCAGTATCTGGAGTGGTCGGCCGAGGCTGAGCAGGTAGCGGGCCAGGCCGTCGGCGTCTGGCCCGCCGATGTCGATGATCGTGGCGTCATCACCGTCCGGGTGGTGGACGCCGACCGTTGGCGGCACCAGCCTGCGGGCCTCATCGGCCGGTACGGCCAGGCGGATGGTCACCCGCACCCGGTATGGCCTCAGCGCGATGCCCGTGCTGACCATCTGTGCTGGATCTGGCGGGTCGGGCAGGGCAGTGGCCTGCCCGGTGGCTGTGGCATCGATGATGCGATCGGTACGGAAGGTGCGCCAGTCCTGCCGCGTCAGGTCGTAGGCGAGGAGGTACCAGCGGCGGCCTGTGTAGATGAGCCGGTAGGGGTCTACTCGTCGGGTGGACGTCGTTCCGGCCCTGTCGCGGTAGGTCAACCGGGTGCGTTCGCCTCGCCGGCATGCGGTGGCCAGGTCGAGCAGCAGCGCGGGGGAGATCTGGTCGTCGTCGGGTCGTGCGGTGTGGGTGAACGCGGCGTCCAGCTCGCCGAGCCGGCCTGCGATCCTGGCCGGCAGCACCTGGCGTAGTTTCAGCAGCGCCGACAGGGCTGCCTGGTCGCTGCCGGAGACTCCGCTGAAGGCGGCGGTGCGCAGCCCGACAGCGACCGCGAGGGCCTCTTCCTCGTCAAGGATCAGTGGCGGAATGCTGGTTCCGGGCCCGAGGTGGTAGCCGCCCCATGGGCCCATCTCCGATTCGATGCCGTAGCCGAGTTCACGTAGCCGGGCGATGTCCCGGCGAACCGTCCGTTCGGTGATCTCCAGCTGGGCGGCCAGATCAGCGCACGTCCAGGACTGCCGCGTTGACAGCAAAGACAGCAGCCGCAGCAGCCGCGCCGAGGTGTGACCACGGCTAACAGTCTGCTCGATAACCAGGACCGTTTTTGACCGGGTCATACCGTAACGTCGCCGGCATGAACGAAAACTCCTCGTGAAGGCGGGCGGGCGTCATCCGTCCAGAGGCCGCGGTGGCGACGTGGCGAAGGACGTGATCGGCCAGCTCCACCATGGACGGATCCAGCGCCACTTCCGGCAGGCCCCCGTCCTGGGCTGCTCCCACCTTCGGGCGACCGCCGGCAACCAACCTTTGATGATCATCAGGGGCGTACGACGATGAGCAACGAACTACTGGAACTGACCGTTACCGATGCCCGAGCCTGGCGGGAGTGGCTCAGCAGGCACCACGACAGCTCGGCAGGGGTGTGGCTGGTCCTCGCCAAGCAGAACACGACCCGGCCCACCAGCCTGACCTATGACCAGGCGCTCGACGAAGCGCTGTGCCACGGCTGGATCGATGGTCGGCTACGACGGCGGGATGAGATCACCTTCTGCCGGCGCTTCACCCCTCGCGGAAGGCAAAGTCCCTGGTCAGCGCGGAACGTTTCCATCGTCACCCGTCTGATCAGCGAGGGCCGGATGCATCCGGCCGGAATGACCGAGGTCGAACGCGCCAAGGCCGACGGCCGCTGGGACACGGCCTATGCGGGACAAGCCGGCATCGAGGTACCAGCCGACCTGGCCGCCGCATTGGCCGCGAACCCCCAGGCACAAGCGATGTTCGACATCCTCACCTCCCAAAACCGCTACGCCGTTCTCTATCGGATCGCGAACGCCAAACGCGCCGAGACCCGAGCCCGCCGTATCACCCAGTTCGTTGACATGCTCGCCCGCGGTGAGGCGATCCACCCGCAAAAGCGCGCCCTCGGCAGTTGAATGCCGGCCCAATCCGGCACGAACCCAAGCCACGGCAACCTACATAGCTGGACAGCAAGCCCCAGGCGGTCCGTTGCACCCCGCCCGTGACCCGGGTCGATGAACGCGACATCAGCCGAAGAACCGGATCAGATCATCCCGGCCGATCTCGGAGAACAACCGCGTCGACACCGCCACCCTTACCCGACGCGCGGCGCGACCTGGCGGCCGCGGGTGTGGGCGGTCAGGCGCGGAGCCCGGCGGCGGCGACGCGGCGGCGGGCGAAGCCGAGCCGTTCGTAGACGGCGAAGGCCGCATGGTTCCAGTCGTCCACCATCAGCGCCGCGCGGCCGTGCTCGGCGATCAGCGCGGACGCCACGAACCGGCACACCCGCTCCCCCAGCCCGCGTCCCCGCGCCGGTACGGCGGTCGCGACACCGGCGAGCAGGCCCACCGCCGGGGCGGACCACGCGTCGGCCGCGACCGCCAGCAGGGCCCCGGAACCGTCCCGTACGCCGGCCCACCGGCGTACCCGCGGCAGCCCCGGCACGGCGTAGGAGCCGGGGCTGGCGGCGTCGAGCAGGGCGGCCACCTCCGGTGCGGCGGAGTCCGCCAGCCACTCGGGCGGCCACTCCCGGCCCGCGGTCCCCTCCCGGGGCGGGGCGAGCTTCTCGGTGCCCATCCAGGAGAAGCGGGCCGCCAACTCCAGCTCCGGCACGGCCTCGACGACCTGTTCGACGAGCGCGGCGTCGCCGAGGGGACGGTACGACGGCCCGGCCTCGGCCAGGGCGTGCCGCACAAGCGGGACGACCCGGCCGGGTGCGCCCCGCACCACCAGGCGGTCGCGTCGGGAGGCCTCCGGGCTCGCCACCGCCACCGCGTCGCCGTACGCCCAGGCGCGTACGCCGGGCCGCATGCCCTGCGCCGCCCAGACGAGGAGGTCGTCGTCGCCCGAGGCGGCGGCGACCTCGGCCTCGCTCACCAGTTCACGCACCGGTGTTCCTACAGGATCGCACCCGGGACGTAGGCGGCGTCGCCGGGATGGCGCGCGGTGATCTCACCGATCCGCGTGGTCACGGCGGCCACCTGACCGGCGGCCGCGCCGGCGAAGGAGGCACGGTCGGCCAGCAGCGCGTCGAGCTCGTCCCGGCCCAGCGGGAAGCGCTCGTCGGCGGCCAGCCGGTCGAGCAGCTCGTTGCCGGCGCCGCGCGAGCGCATGGCCAGCGCCGAGGCGACCGCGTGCTCCTTGATGATCTCGTGCGCGGTCTCGCGGCCGACCCCGGCCCGCACCGCCGCCATCAGCATCTTGGTCGTGGCGAGGAACGGCAGGTAGCGGCCCAGCTCGGCCTCGATCACCGCGGGGAACGCGCCGAACTCGTCGAGCACGGTCAGCATCGTCTCCACCAGGCCGTCGAAGGCGAAGAACGCGTCGGGCAGGGCGACCCGGCGGACGACCGAGCAGGACACGTCGCCCTCGTTCCACTGGTCGCCGGCGAGCTCCCCGGTCATGGAGGCGTACCCGCGCAGGATGACGGTGAGGCCGTTGACCCGCTCGCAGGAGCGGGTGTTCATCTTGTGCGGCATCGCCGACGACCCGACCTGGCCCTCCTTGAAGCCCTCGGTGACCAGCTCGTGCCCGGCCATCAGGCGGATCGTCTTGGCCAGGGAGGAGGGGGCGGCGGCCAGCTGCACCAGCGCGGTCAGCACGTCGTAGTCGAGCGAGCGGGGGTAGACCTGGCCGACGCTGGTGAAACGGCGGGCGAACCCGAGGTGCGCGGCGACGCGGTCCTCCAGCGCGGCCAGCCGGTCCTCACCGCCGAGCAGGTCGAGCATGTCCTGGGCGGTCCCGACCGGGCCCTTGACGCCGCGCAGCGGGTAGCGCTGCAGCAGGTCCTCCAGCCGCTCGTAGGCCACCAGCAGTTCGTCGGCGGCGGTGGCGAAGCGCTTGCCGAGCGTGGTCGCCTGCGCGGCGACGTTGTGCGAGCGCCCGGCCATGACGGTCGCGGAGTGCTCGGCGGCCAGGCGGCCCAGGCGGGCCAGCAGCGCCACGACCCGGCCGCGCACCAGCAGCAGGCTGTCGCGGATCTGCAGCTGCTCGACGTTCTCGGTCAGGTCGCGGGAGGTCATGCCCTTGTGGACGTGCTCGTGGCCCGCCAGGGCGTTGAACTCCTCGATGCGGGCCTTCACGTCGTGCCGGGTGACCTTCTCCCGCTCGGCGATGGAGGCCAGGTCGACCTGCTCGACGACCTTCTCGTAGTCGGCGATCGCCTGCTCGGGCACCTCGATCCCGAGGTCGGCCTGGGCCTTCACAACGGCGAGCCAGAGCCTGCGCTCCAGCACCACCTTGTACTCGGGAGACCACAGGCGGGCCAGCTCCGGCGAGGCGTAACGGGCGGCCAGGACATTCGGGATACGCGGCTTGGCATTCACGTTGGCCCAGTCTATTGAGCCCGCACCTCCCGGCCGTCCGCAGGTGCCGGGCCACGGAAATCCGCGCACCCCGGCGCCTCACAGGGGCGCCTCACAGGACGTCGCTGCCGACGGGACGGACGTCGGGCTCGGCCGCCCGGGGCCGCGCGCCCCGGCCGCGCAGGCGGTCCATCTCACGCCACTGCGGCAGCAGCGCGGCCAGGTTGGTGGTCAGGAAGTACGCCGCGCCGGCGATCAGCAGCGCCGGTACGAGCCCCAACGTGACAACCGCCGCCCCCGCGATCAGCCCGCCGAGGGGGATGCCCGCCCACGCCATCGAGTCGCCCAGGGCGTTGACGCGGCCGCGCAGCCCGTGCGGCACCCGTTCGAAGGCGATCGCCCCCAGGATCGGGTTGAGGAAGCCGCCGCCGGCCCCGCTCCCGGCGAACACCGCCAGCACCGCCCACATCGGCGCGTCGGCCGCGAGGACCAGGAACCGCGGCGCCCCGGCGAGCAGGAACCCCGCGAAGAACACCACCCGGCGCGGCATCCGGTGCGCGACGGCCGCGGCGACCAGGCTTCCGGCGACCGCGGCGGCGCTCCACACGCCGTTGCTCAGGCCGATCGCGGTCGGGCCGTTGCCGGACCGCTGCGCCCACACGGGCAGCAGGACGGTGTTGAACGCCGCGTCCAGCAGGTTGGTGATCCCGACCATGACGATGACGGTGAGCAGCAGCGGCTCCCCCCGCAGGAAGGCGAAGCCCTCGCCGAAGCGCCGCCAGTAGCCGGACGCGGGCGGGGCCTGGTCCGCCGGGCGTCCCATGCCGCGCGGCAGGGCGAGCGCGATGATCAGCGAGCCGAGGGCGAAGCACACGGCGTTGAGGACCAGGCCGGTCAGCGGTCCCAGCAACGCCACCATGAAGCCGCCGGCCGCCGGACCGAGGGTCGAGGCCAGCCGCTCGGTCACGCCGGACAGGCCGGTGGCCCGCTCCAGCGGCACGCGGGCGCGCTCGGCCGCCTCCGGAACCATGATCTCCTTGGCCAGGTCGCCGGGGCCCCGTACGGCGCCGATGACCGCGACCAGGGCGAGCAGCACCGGGAAGGACAGCAGGCCCGTGGCGTGCAGCAGGGGCACGGCGCCGGCGGCGGCCGCGCTGGCCGCGTCGGTGCTCCAGGAGATCACCCGCGGTCCGGCCCGGTCCACCAGAGGCCCGGTCAGCGCCTTGACCACCACGTAGGGGGTCATCTCGCAGAAGGCCACCAGCCCGGTCTGGGTGGCGCTGCCGGTCGTGACCAGGACGAACCACGGCAGTGCGATGGCCGACACGCGGGTGCCGGTCAGCGCGACCGCCATGGCCGCCAGCAGCCCGCCCAGCGGGCGCAGCCTGCGAACGCGGGACGGAGCGGCGATGATCGCGTCCTCTCCGGTCATCGCGCGTCGTCTTCCGGCGCGGCGGGCGTGTCCAGTTCGGGCAATATGTGCACGATCACGGACACGCGTTCGGCGCCCGCCGGTGCGCCGTCCGCCTCGGGGGTGTCCCTGCGGTGCCGGGTGACGACCGCCCACAGCTCCTCCCGCAGGGCGGTGGCCTCCTGCGGGGTCAGCCGCAGCGCCCAGTCGCTCATGTCGAGCGCGTCCCGCCACACGGGCGGCATCGTCTGCAGCTCGTTGATCCCCCGCTGGACGCGCAGGGTGTGGGTGGCGGCGACCGACTGCAGATATGCCAGCGTCGCCTCGGGCTCGCGCTCGATCAGGTCCGGGTCGTTGAGCCAGGTCGACCAGTGGACCGCGCGCCACCAGCGCTCGCGGGCGTTCCCGCGCCCGGTGTCCTCCTCGACGAAGCCCGCGGCGGCGAGGCGGCGCAGGTGGTAGCTGGCCGCGCCGGAGTTGATGTTCAGCAGCTCGGCGAGCCGGGTGGCCGTCGACGGGCCGTGCTTGCGCAGCAGGCCCACCACCTGCACCCGCACGGGATGCGCGAGCGCGCGCAGCCCCTTGGCGTCCAGGACGACCGCGTCCTGCGCGGCCGGAGAGTAGGGCGTCTCGCCGTGATCGGTCATGCCGCCACTATAAACCGCAAACAGTTCTTCGCAAACAGTTCTTCGCGAAGAGCTGTTTGCGGTTTGCCGTCGCCGGCCCCTGGCCCGCTACGCGAGCGATGGCGCCGGAGGCAACCGGGACACCTGGTCAAGAACCGGCTTGAGTTCGCGCCGTACCAGCCGGCGTATGGTCCAGACATGCCGCACCCGCGGTACGGCCGGCGGGAACCGCGTGAACCGCGGACGCCATCGGGGGTCGAAGGACAGGATTCCTTCGAGGGGGAAATCCCACGGGAGCCCCTTGACGTACGGAGCGGGCGGGATGTCCGGTAATCGCGGTAGCGGTGGCCACTCGGCGGACGACCTCGTCGCGTACTCCTGGGCCACGCCTTCCCGGAAGGCGTGATAGTCCTCGTCACCGTAGACGAGCAACAGCAACCGGGCAGGTGCGACGGTGCGTACCGCTTCGGTGAACTCCCACATCGTCCCCGGCCCCGGGGATGCCGTCATGATCACCGCGTGTGTGCCCCGCAGCAGCCTGCTCACCGACTCCTGCCACTCCTCGACGGGCAGATAGCCGCGCTCGGCCCCGATCTCGGGAAGACGCTCCCCGGGTTGCCCGATCGCGACGACCCGGCCGAGGCCGCGGAACTGCCGCACCAGGAACTCCTCCTGCGTAAGCCCCGGAAGCTCGAAGGGCGAGCGGAACCCCCAGCCCGGGGCCTCGGCCGGCGGCAGGGCCATGAGGGGATCGATGGAGAAGGGCCGCAGGTAGAGCAGATAGCGCTCCCCTACGAGCTCGTCGAACGAGGGGATGATCCGGTGGCGGTGCCGCCTTCCCCGTTTCAGCAGACCGCCGCTGCCGGCGAAGAGCAGGATCCCGGCCACGAAGACCACGGCCATGATCAGCAGGCGTACCCACAACGGGAGACGTGCCACATCGCCATCCGCCTCGGACACGAGGACCTTGTACATCGCGTAGCCGCTGAAGGACAGCAGCAGCCCCAGCGCGCCCAGCGCCCACGCCAGAACGCTGAACACGCATCCTCGGGCAGGGCTTTGCCGTGCCGGTCTGCCGACGGGCCCCGCGGCCGGCGCTTCCATATCGGGAACAGGATCGGGAACAGGCGACATCCGCCGATTATCGTCCCCGCGGGGCCGGAAGCCAGGCCGAATTCACCGGCGAAGCAGCACGCCGACAAGCGCGCCTCCTGCTGCCGGTACCGGCAGCAGGAGGCGAATCCGAGCGAACCGCCGGAAACGGCGGCCGGATCACTTGGCCGGTTCGAGGGCCTCCTCGCCGTACACGGTCAGGTCGCCCTCGCCCGGCGCGGACGGCTTCGGCGTGCGGCGCATGCGCTCCTTCAGCCGTTCCACCACGGTGTACAGCGTCGGCACCAGCACCAGCGTGAGCAGCGTCGAGGAGATCAGGCCGCCGATCACGACGATGGCCAGCGGCTGGGAGATGAACCCGCCCGAACCGGTCACGCCCAGCGCCATCGGGGTGAGCGCGCAGATCGTCGCGATCGCGGTCATCAGGATAGGACGAAGCCGCCGCCGGCCGCCCTCCATGACCGCCTCCACCACGCCCAGCCCCTGCTCGCGGTACTGGTTGATCAGGTCGATCAGCACGATCGCGTTGGTGACGACGATACCGATCAGCATCAGCATGCCGATCAGCGCGGGCACGCCGAGCGCCGTGTCGGTGACCAGCAGCAGCCCGATCGCGCCGGTCGCCGCGAACGGGATCGACACCAGCAGGATCAGCGGCTGCACAAGGCTGCGGAACGTCGCCACCATGATCATGAAGACGATCGCCACCGCGAGCAGCATGGCCAGCCCCAGGTCGGCGAACGCCTCCTGCTGGTCGGAGCTCGCGCCACCGATCTCGTACGTCACCCCCGCCGGCAACGTCAGCGTCTTCAGGGTGTCGGTGACCTTCGCGGTGATCGCCCCCAGATCGGACGCGTCGGCGGTGCCCGACACCGTCGCGGTCCGGTCGCCGTCCTGACGGGTGATCTGGGTCGGCCCGTCGGCCTTCACCACGTCGGCCACGTCACCGAGCTTGACCAGACCCGTCGCCGTGGGAATCGCCAGCTTCCTGATCGCCGCGACGTCTTCGGGCGCGTCACCGCCGGCGCGCAGGATCACGTCGCTGGAGCGGCCGTCGACGTCGATCGAGCCGACCGGCGCGCCGCGGAACGCCTGCGCGACCAGCTGCCCGATCCCGGTCTCGGTCAGGCCCCGGGCGGCGGCCTTCTCCCGGTCCACGTGCACCTCGACCCGGGGGACGCTGTCCTCCAGGTTGGAGGCGACGTCCCGCAGCCCGTCCACCCCGGCCATCGCGTCGCGTACCGCGGTGGCCGCCGTCTTCAGCGCGGCCTGGTCCGAGCCCTGCACGATGACCTGCACCTGGTCGGAGTTGAACCCGCCGCCACTGCCGCCGACCGTGACATCGCCGACCCCCGTCAGGCCCTTCAGCCGTTCCCGGAGCCGCTCCTCCAGGGCGGAGGTGTCCACGCCCCCCTTCAGCATCACCGAGAACGACGCCCGGTCGGCGCCGCCGCCGAGCCCGCCGAGGAAGCGGTTCCCGCCGCCGACCGTCACCTGGTAGGACTTCACGCCCCCGTCGGCCGCCAGCACCTCCTCGACCTTCTTGGCCGCCGCGTCGGTGGTCGCCAGGTCGGTCCCGGCCGGCATCCGCTGGCTGATCTGCGTCGTGTCGTTGCCCGAGTTGTCGAGGAAGTTCGTCTTCAAATTGGGCGCGAGCGCCATCGTGGCGGCGAACACCACCACCCCGATCAGCACCGTGACCAGGCGCCGCCGGGTGGCGAAACGCAGCACCGGCAGGTAGATCCGCTGCAGCGGGCTGCGCAGCTCCCTGCGCTCGGCGTCCTCGCGTACGGCCTGCGCCTCCTGCGGCGTGAGCGCCGGCGCCTTCAGGAACCAGTACGCCAGCACCGGGATGACGGTCAGCGAGACCAGCAGCGACGCCAGCAGCGCCACGGTCACCGTGATGGCGAACGGGCTGAACAACTGCCCCACCATTCCGCCGACGAAGGCGATCGGCAGGAACACCGCCACCGTGGTGAGCGTGGAGGCGGTCACCGCGCCGGACACCTCGCGCACGGCAGTGAGGATCGCCCGCCGCTTCTCCTCGCCGTAGGCGAGATGGCGCTTGATGTTCTCCAGCACCACGATCGAGTCGTCGACCACCCGGCCCACGGCGATCGTCAGCGCCCCCAGCGTCAGCAGGTTCAGCGAGTAGTCGCCGATCCACAGCGCGATGAGCGCGATCACCACCGACATCGGGATCGATACCGCCGTGACCAGGGTCGACCGGACCGACAGCAGGAACACCAGGATGACGACCACGGCGAACGCCAGGCCCAGCAGACCCTCCGTGGTGAGGTCCTCGATCGACCGCTCGACGTACGGCGCCTGGTCGAACACCACGGTCAGCTCGGCGGTGTCACCGAGGGCGCGCGTCAGGCCCGGCAGGGCGTCGTTCACGTCGTGGGAGATCTGCACGGCGTTGCCGTCGGGCACCATCGTGACCGACACGCCCAGGCTCGGGGTGCCGTTGGTCCGGGTGAGCGTGGTCGCGACGGCGTCCTCGACCTTGATGTCGGCCACGGTGCCGAGCTTGACCGGCTTCGGCGGGGCCGCGGCGGCCCGCGCCTGCGCTGTCGGCCGCTGCGCCGCGCCCTGCCCGGCGGTCGCACCCGCGCCCTGGCCCGCACTCTGTCCCGCGCTCGCGCCGCCGCGCTGCCCGGCCGCCGCTGCCTGGCCCGCCGCGGGCGCGCCGGCAGGGGTCAGGTAGAGGTTCTCGAGGTCCTTCACCGTACGCACCGGGTCGCCGATCTGCACGGTCAGCGACTTGCCGTCCTCGGTCAGCGTGCCGGCCGGGATGGACACCCCGTTGGCCCGCAGGAGGTCGGGGATGGCCGCGGCCGACAGCCCCAGCAGGGCGAGCCTGCCCTGGTCGGGAGTGATGACGACCCGCTGCGCACGGGCGCCGCTGACGGTGACGTCGCGCACGCCCTCGATCGACTGCAGCTCCGGCACCATGATCTTCTCGATCTTGTCGACCATGGCGTGCTGATCGCCGCCGTCGCCCACCGCGATCGCCATCACCGGGATGTCGTCGGTGCTGCCCGCCACCACCTGCGGATCGACGTCGGCCGGCAGCTGCGCCTTGATCCGGCTCACGGCCTGCTGCATCTTCCCGACCATCTGGTCGATGTCGGTGCCGAACTCGTAGGCCACCTGGACCTGCGACATCCCCTCGCGGGAGGTGGAGGTGATGTCGGTGACACCGGCGATACCCTGGAACGCGCTCTCGATCGGCTTGGTGACCTGCTCCTCCACGATCTCGGGAGCGGCACCGGGATAAGTCGCCACCGTGAACGCCGCCGGGAACTCCAGCGACGGGAAGAGCTGTTGCTTCAGCGAGGGGATCGCGAACAAGCCGAAACCCGCGAGCACCATCGAGATCATGATCACGAGAGTGCGGTTGGCAAGGCTCAGCCTGGCCAAGGAGGTCATCCGAGCTCCTGACATCGGGAGAAGAGTGTTCGGCCAACACTAACACTTCGCACTATCCGAACATTCAGCTGTTGGATTAACGGCTGGTAACCTCTCCTCTCGAGAGGTGACAGTGAACGACAGCCCAGCCGAGCGGCGCACCGGAACCGGCGCGGCGGCCACCCCCCGCCCGCAGCACGACCCCGCCACCCTGCCGACGCCGGAGGAGGTCGCCGAGGACGCCGAGCGCGGATGCATCATCGCCCGCCTGGCGGAGCTGCAGCGCAGCATGGGGCGGTTCTTCGCCCGCGACCGCTCGATGCCGCTGCTGGCCTCCACCCTCACGATGCAGCAGCTCAAAGTCGTCATGTTCCTGTCGTTCGCCGGGTCCACCTCCGGGCAGGAGCTCGCCCGCCACCTCGGCGTCGGCCTGGCCACCGTCACCGGCATCGTCGACCGGGTGGTCGCCCAGGGCCTGGCCTCCCGTCACGAGGACCCCCACGACCGCCGCGTACGCCGCGTCGAGCTCACCGAGGCCGGGCGGCGGCTCACCAGCGAGATCATCGAGGCCGGGACGGGCGGCTACATCCGCCTTCTACGGCGCCTCGACACCGAGACCCTGCGCACCATGGAGACCGTGATGCGCAAGATCGAGGACGCGATGCGCGACATGCACGCCGACGACGCCGGCACCGCCTGACCCCGTCTCCCGGCCCCGGCCGGTCCCGCTGCTACCTTGCGGCGGTATGCCGATCTACATCGAGGAACTCTTCTCGCTCACCGGCCGGGTCGCCCTGGTCACCGGAGGCAGCTCCGGCATCGGATACGCCATCGCCGAGGCACTCGGACGCGCCGGCGCCGCCGTCGTCCTGGTCGCCCGGCGGCCCAAGGAACTCGCCGAGGCCGTCGGCAGGCTCGAAGGCCACGGCGTGCGCGCGGCGGCGATCAGCGCCGACCTCGGCGACCGCGCCGGCATCGCCCGTGTGTGCGACGAGGCGGACGGCTTCTTCGGCGCGATCGACATCCTCGTCAACGACGCCGCCAACAACATCCGCAGGCCCATGGCCGAGTTGACCGCCGGCGACTACGACCAGACCATCGCCGTCAACCTCACCGCGCCGTTCCTGCTGGGGCAGCACTTCGGCCCCCACATGGCCACCCGGGGCCGGGGGCGGATCATCAACATCGGCTCCCAGCAGTCGATCAGCGCCTTCGGCGACAGCGGCGTCTACGGCGTCGCCAAGGCCGCCGTCTGCGGGCTGACCCGTTCCCAGGCCGAGGCGTGGTCGGCCCACGGCGTCACCAGCAACACGATCATCCCCGGCTTCGTCCTGACTCCGCTGACCGTGCCCGCCCAGGCCGTCCCCGGGCGGGTCGAGCAACTGGCCGCCCGCTCCATGACCGGACGCAACGGCCTCCCCGACGACTTCCGCGGCGTGGCCGTCTTCCTCGCCTCCGACTCCTCGGCGTACGTCACCGGCCAGGCCATCTGCGTCGACGGGGGGTTCAGCGTCCACTAGGGCCGCCGGACGGAGCGGCCGGCGAACAGGCCAAAGGACCGGCAATGACCTGTGCCGATCTTGACCAGCCTCGCCGCGGCCGCCACCCGGACGGGTATGTGCCTCACGTCCCGGCGGCACCGGACGAGCGACAGCTGAACGCCGGGTCAGGAACAGGAAGGCACACACCGAGATGTCCCGCTCCCGCGGGCGCGACCCGCGCCACCCCAACGTCGCGATGGCCCTCGCGACCCGGTGGACGACCCTGGCCGCGCTCGTGATCACGGCGGCGGGGATCGCGGCCGCGCAGCCCGCGATCGCCCGCGTCGCCCCGCATCATCCGCCCCACGGGGTCACGGCCCTCCGCGACCCCGGCCCGGGCAGGGGCGGCGGCCAGGTGATCAGAGGAGGGCGCGCGGGCGGCGCGCAGGGCCGGTCCGGTCAGGGCCACTACAACCAGAGCCTGAACGGCGTCATCAGCCCCACCTTCGTGAGGGGACAGGCGCAACAGGCCATCACCGACCAGGGCGGGTTCGAGGTGCAGTCCGTTCTTCTGCGGATCGCAGCCGGACAGCTGCCTGCTCGGACAGAACATGCCGGTCAGCAAGCGGCAGTGACCCCCGCCGCCCAGCAGCGGCCGGCGGCGGTCAGCGGCGTTTGACCACCCGGTGGCCGGAGCCCTCGTGCCACATCTCGATCACCAGGTGCTCCCCCGCCGCGTCGGTACGCGTGAAGACCACCTCGGTCACGTCGACGCGGAACAGGTGGGAATCCTCCCCGGGCGGCACGCCGAACGCCTCACGCACGGCCGGATCGGTGATCTCGACGGCGCGGCCGGCCAGCTTGGCATCGCCGCTCCAGGCGCCCGGGTTCGCCTCGTCCGGATCGTCGGACGGGCTGTGGATCGCCACCCGGGGGTCGCGCCGCAGGTCGAGGGCCTTCATCGCGCCCGGCATGGACCCCAGCCAGACCTCGCCGTCCCGGAAATCCACTTCGGTCCCGCTGATGCGCGGCGAGCCGTCCCGCCGCAGCGTCGCCATCGTCTTGTGCCTGCCCTTCCCCATGCTCGCCAGCACACGGGCGGCAAGCTCGGGGATCTCCTTCTCTATCTCCCGCCAGGAAGTCATGCCGCGATCCTGTCACCCCCCGCCGACATTCCGTCATCGCGTCAAGGCGGCTTGACGTCAAGGTGTGGCGCGAGCACGAAGCCGACCTGAACCGGTTCCCTCAGTTGCCCGCGACCGCCTGCCGACCACCGTGATGCTCACCGCCGACGTCCGCGACTTCTTCCGGCGTTTCCACGCGCGACCTGCCCTGTGAAAGTTGCACGCCCCGCCTAACTCCGCCGCAGCTCACGGCCGCGCCCGAGGGTGCCTGCTTGACCGTTTCAGACGTCCTGATCACGATCGCACGGCAAGATCCTCCAGAAAAGGGACGTAATGAGCACCCTGCGCATCGCCAGGCCGGCCATCGCACTCCTCACGGGCGCAGCGGTGGCCGCCCAGCTCCTCACCGGCGTACCCGCCGCGTCCGCCGACACCCCCGCCGACGCCTCGCCCGTCACCGTCACCGTCAACACCCGCGCGGGCCTGGCCGCCGCGTCCGACACCGCGGTGGGCGCCAACCACGCGATCTGGGACAGCAACCTCGGCACGAACGAGACGGCCGATCTTCTCAAGGCCGCCGGGGTGAAGATGCTCCGCTACCCGGGCGGGTCGTACGCCGACATCTACCACTGGAAGACCCACACCGCCCCCGGCGGCTACGTCGCCCCCGGCACCGACTTCGACACCTTCATCAGCGGTGCCAAGCGCACCGGCGCGCAGCCGATCATCATCGCCAACTACGGCACCGGCAGCGCCCAGGAGGCCGCCGACTGGGTCGAGTACGCCAACGTCACCAAGAAGTACGGCGTCAAATACTGGGAGATCGGCAACGAGAACTACGGCAACGGCCACTACGGCGCCGACTGGGAGGCCGACGACCACGCCGACAAGAGCCCCGCCGAGTACGCCAGGAACCTGGTGGCGTACTCCGACGCGATGAAGGCCGTCGACCCGACCATCAAGATCGGCGCCGTGCTCACCACCCCCGCCAACTGGCCCGACGGCATCGTCGCCGCGGGCGACGAGGGCACCTGGAACGACACCGTCCTGTCGATCGCCGCCTCGAAGATCGATTTCGTCATCCTGCACTGGTATCCCCCGCACAACGACGTGGCCGACGTCCTCACCAAGACCGCGCACATCCCCGACATGATCCACCTGGTGCGCGGGCAGATCGCCAAGCACGCCGGCGCCCGCGCCGGGGACATCGGCATCGCGATGACCGAGATCAACAGCGGGATCGCGCCGAACACCCAGCCCGGCGCGCTGTTCGCCGCCGACGCCTACGCCGGCCTCATGGAGCAGGGCGTCTTCACCATCGACTGGTGGAACGTCCACAACGGCGCGGGCACCATCAGCACCGTCGCCGGCCACACCGACTACGGCGACTTCGGCATGCTGTCCAGCGCCACCTGCTCGGGCGACACCTGCGAACCACCGCTGAACACGCCCTTCGCCCCCTACCACGCGCTCTCCATGATCAGCACGTTCGCCCGCCCCGGCGACCGGTTCGTCCGCGCGGCCACCGACGAGCCGCTGGTCGCCGCGCACGCCGCCCGCCGCCCCAACGGCGACCTCGCCGTCCTGCTGATCAACCGCGACCCCGACGGCGAGCACCAGGTGAAGATCAACTATGACGGGTTCACCCCGTCCGGCGAGGCGCCGACGGTGCAGACCCTCACCAACGGCGCGACGTCCGTCAGCACCGGCCACGGCGGCACCGCGACCACCCAGACCCTCCCGCCGTACTCACTGACCACGCTGGTGCTGCACCCCGCCACCGCCACCACCGGCGCCCCCGCCGCCCCCGGTCAGCCCACCGCGAGCGACGTCACCGACAAGACCGCCACCATCTCCTGGCCCGTCGCCGCGCCCGGCGCGAGCCCCGTCGCCAAGTACGAGATCCACCGCCAGAAGGGCGCCGTCACCGAACAGCTCGGCGAGACCCCCGGCACCTCCTTCACGGTCCACAACCTCGTCCCCGGCACCCGCTACACCGTCAACGTGATCGCCCGCGACACCGCGGGCCGCGTCTCCTGGGCATCGCCGCCGCTCACCTTCACCACCGGCACACCCGGCAAGAGCTCCTGCTCGGTACGCCTGAGGGACACCAACGACTGGGGCAACGGATACGTCGGCAGCATCGACATCACCAACACCGGCACCGCCGCCGTAGACGGCTGGACGCTTCACTACACCTGGCCCACCGGATGGCAGACCGTCAGCAGCGGATGGAGCGGCAACTGGACGCAGAACGGGACCTCCGTGACCGTCACCAGCACCCCGGACAACGGCAAGCTCGCACCCGGCGCGAGCACCTCCATCGGCTTCGTCGGCGCCTACAGCGGCCCCAACGTGCTGCCGGCCGCCTTCACCCTCAACGGCGCCCTCTGCACCGCGCAGTGATCTTCGGCTTGACCTGGAGCGCGCTCCAACTCCCAGACTGGTCCCCATGGACGAGGGGATGACCATCGCGCGGGTAGCGCAGCGTACCGGCCTCACCGCCCGCACGCTGCGCTACCACGAACGCGCCGGACTCGCCCGCCGGGGCCAGGACACATACGTGGCCCGCCAGGAGCTGCTCGAGGCCCACCGGGCCGACGTGATCGCCGAAATCGAGCAGCTCCGAAGCGATCTCGAGGTCGTCGACCACAAGATCGGCCTCTACCGCCGCAGAATCACGGGAGAACAATGAAGCAGCACACGCTCGGCCAGGGCCTTCACACCTCGGCGCTCGGTCTGGGCTGCATGGGAATGAGCGACTTCTACGGCCCGGGCGACGAGTCCGAGTCGATCCGGACCCTCCACCGCGCGCTCGACCTGGGGATCACTCTCCTCGACACCTCCGACGCGTACGGGCCGTTCACCAACGAGAGGCTCGTCGGCAAGGCCGTCGCCGACCGGCGCGACCAGGTCGTTCTGGCCACCAAGTTCGGCATCGAGCGGCTGCCCGACGGTACCCGCGTGGGCGTCAACGGCCGGCCCGACTACGTGCGCCGCTCCTGCGACGCCTCGCTCGAACGCCTGGGCGTCGACCACATCGACCTGTACTACCAGCACCGCGTCGACCCCGGCGTTCCCGTCGAGGAGACCTGGGGCGCGATGAAGGAGCTGGTCGAGGCGGGCAAGGTGCGTCATCTCGGCATCTCCGAGGCCGCGCCCGCCACCGTACGCCGCGCGCACGCCGTCCACCCGGTCACCGCCGGGCAGTACGAGTACTCCCTGTTCACCCGCGACATCGAGAACGAGCTGCTGCCCACCCTCCGGGAGCTCGGCATCGGCCTGGTCGCCTACAGCCCTCTCGGCCGCGGCCTGCTGACCGGGGCGTTCACGAGCACAGGGGAACTGTCCACCGACGATTTCCGTCACCACAACCCCCGCTGGCAGGGCGGCAACTTCGCCGCCAACCAGGCCCTGGTGGCCAAGGTCGGCGAGATCGCGGCCTCGCTCGGCACGACCCCGGCCCAGGTCGCGCTCGCCTGGGTGCTGACCCGGGGCGGAGACGACGTCGTTCCGATCCCCGGCACCAAGCGGGTCGCGCGGATCGAGGAGAACGCCGCGGCCCTGGACATCGAGTTCGAGCCCGGCCACCTCGACGCGCTCGACTCCCTCGCCGCTCAGGTCGCCGGCGACCGGTACAACCCGGCGGGGATGAGCACCGTCAATCACTGACCCGAAGGTGCCGCCGGGCCCTTCGGTGCGTTTAGGTTTTGTAGTTGATCACGGTTTTACCACTAACCGGGCGCCTTTACAATGTAGATCAGGAGAGGAAGTCGCACAGCAGACTCGTGATCTCCGCCGGGCGTTCCAGACTCGGCAGGTGACCGGCCCAGTCGAGGTCGAGCAGCGTCGCGTCCGGCATCGCCTCCGCGATGTGCCGTCCGCTCCCCTGAAAGTACGGCAGGTCGTGGCCGCCGACGACTACCAGCGCCGGCGCCGTGACCGCCGGCAGGTCGATCGGATCCCTCCTCCGCTCGGGCTCGGGGTCGGCGGCCAGTTGCACCTCGAACGCGTGACGCTGCATCGCCGCCAGCCGCGTCCTGACCGGCTCGTCCGCCTCCGGGCCGAGCCATGTGCGGACGTTGAGGTCCACCGCTCCCCCGACGTCACCCGCCTCGATCAGCCGGTCCTCCTCCGACCCGAACGCCTCCAGGTCGGGGGTGGGCGGCAGCCCGCAGCCCGCGTTCAGGAGCACGAGCCGCGAGACCAGATCGGGATGCCCCGTCGCCAGCTCCAGTGCCACCCGGCCGCCGTACGACGATCCGACGAGCGCGACCCTGCGCAGCCCGAGCGCCGCGAGCAGGTCCGCGACGTCACCCGCGTCCGAGTACGGCCCCTCCGCGGCGTACGGCGTCCGCCCGTGGCCCCGGAAGTCCGGCCGGATCACGTGGAACCTCTCCCCCAGCGGCTGCCACTGGGGATCCCACATGCCCGAGTCGGCGACGCCGGAGTGCAGCAGGACGACGGGATCACCGGAGCCCAGTTCCTCGTGCCAGATCGTCATCGGGCCTCCACCGCCACACGGAGGCCTAGTGCCACCAGCACCACCCCCGACACCTGTTCGAGCCGGCGGCGCACGGCGGGCCTGCCCAGCACGGCGCCGGCCCGGCCTACCAGCCAGATCATCCCGACGTACCAGATCACGTCCACGACCACCCAGATCACCGCGAGCATCGTCAGCGTCAGCGGCACATGTGCGCCCTGCGGCACGAACTGCGGCAGAAACGACATCGCGAACACGGCGGCCTTGGGGTTGGCGCCGCAGGTGGCGAGCCCCAGCCCGTACGAGCGGCGCCACCCGGCGGCCGCCCGCGCCTCGTCCCCGGCGTACGGCGCGGACGGGTCGAGTGCCACCGGCGCGCGCCTGGCCTTCCACAGCGATTGCACGCCCATCAGCACCAGCAGCGCCGCACCCACCGCCTTCATCACGCCGTACGCGACCTCGGATGCCACGACAAGCGCGGACAGCCCGAACACGGCGGCCATGGACCACAGGAAGATGCCGGTCTCGTTGCCGAGCAGCGCGGCCACCCCGGAGGAGCGCCCGGCCCTGAGCGTCTGCCGCAGGATCACCGCGGTGCTCACGCCCGGGATCATCGCGAGCAGGAAGCAAGAACCGGCGAATACGAGCCAGATCACACGGCCATCGTCCCGGCGCCGGCCGGAGCGCCGCAACTTGTTTGCCGTCCGGCGCCGGATCCGGGCACGCGGATCCGGCGCCGGACGGCCGGCGTCAGGAGCCGGTGAGGATGACGAGCCGCTGGGTCGCGCGGGTCATCGCGACGTAGCGGTCGACGGCGCCTTCGACGCCCTCGCCGAACCTCTCCGGGTCGACGAGGACGACCAGGTCGAACTCGAGCCCCTTCGCCAGTTCCGGAGTCAGCGAACGGACGCGGGGCATCTCCCGGAAGGCGGGGTCGCCGATGACGCAGGCGACTCCGTCGGCGTGCCCGGCGAGCCAGGCGTCGAGGATCGGGCCCAGGTCGCAGGCCGATCCGTGGACGACGGGGACGCCGCTGCCGCGGATCGAGGCCGGCACGTTGGCGTCCGGGAGCACGGCCCGGATGACCGGCTCGGCCTCCGCCATGACCTCCTTCGGCGTCCGGTAGTTGATGCTCAGGGTGGCCAGGGTGATCCGGTCGAGCCCGATCCGTTCGAGCCGTTCCCGCCACGACTCGGTGAACCCGTGCCTGGCCTGGGCGCGGTCCCCGACGATCGTGAAGCTCCGGGACGGGCAGCGCAGCAGCAGCATCTGCCACTCCGCGTCGGTGAGCTCCTGGGCCTCGTCCACGACGATGTGGGCGAACGGGCCGGCGAGCCGGTCCGGAACGGGGCCGGACAGCGCGGCCTCGTCGACCAGGGCGTCCTGCATGTCCTGTCCGCGCAGCATCGACATCACGAGCATCTCGGAGTCGTCGGCCTCGATCAGATCCTCGGCGACCCGCGCCATGTGCTCGCGCTGGGCGGCGACGGCGGCGTCATGGCGACGCCTGCGCCGGGACGCCTCCGGATCGCCGAGCCGCTGCCGTGCCGCGTCCAGGAGCGGCAGGTCGGACACGGTCCACGCCTGGGCGTCCGCACGCTGCAGCTTCCGGACCTCCTCGGGGGCGAGCCAGGGCGCGCACAGCCGCAGGTAGGCGGGCACCGACCACAGGTCTCCGACGAGGTCGGCCGCTTCGATCAGCGGCCACGCGCGGTTGACGGTCGTGAGCAGCTCCCTGTTGCGCAGCAGCGACCTGCGGACGAGCTCGGCCGGCGCTTCGTCGTCGTGCTTGTCCACCAGGATCGTGACCAGCTCCTCCCAGATCCGGTCACGCGCCTCGTTGTGCGGGGTGCCGGGTTCCGGCGCGTCGAACGCCTCGGCCCAGTCGCCGGGGCTCAGCCAGACGTCGGACCAGGGGGTCGTGACCGTCATCCCCTCGGTGGGCGGGTTCTCGTAGAACCGGACGGCCGGCTCGATGGCCTTCACCAGGTCCGCGGACGACTTCAGGCGGGCTACGTCCGGGTCGGTCTCGATCGCCGCCGTGGCGCCCTCGGCGACGAGGTCCCGCAGGGTGCAGGTCTGCACGCCCTCCTCGCCGAGGCTGGGCAGGACGTCGGCGACGTAGGCCAGGTAGGGCTGATGCGGGCCCACGAACAGCACCCCGCCCCTGCGGTGACCGAGACGGGGATCGGAGTAGAGGAGGTAGGCGGAGCGGTGCAGGGCGACCACGGTCTTCCCCGTGCCCGGACCGCCGTCGACGACGAGAGCGCCCTGGGACCCCGCGCGGATGACGGCGTCCTGGTCGGCCTGGATGGTGCCGAGCACGTCCCGCATCCGTCCCGACCGGCTGCCGCCCAGGCTGGCGATGAAGGCGGACTGGTCGTCCAGAGCGGCGTGCCCTTCCAGCCCGTCCGGGGTGAACACCTCGTCCCAGTAGTCGCTGACCCGGCCGCGGGTCCAGCGATACCTGCGGCGGCTCGCCAGACCCATCGGGTTGGCGTGGGTGGCTCCGAAGAACGGCTCGGCCGCCGGGGAGCGCCAGTCGAGCAGCAGCCTGCGACCCTCGCCGTCCGTGAGGCCGAGCCGTCCGACGTACACCGGCTCGGAGCCGTCCGCGCCGACCATGCGTCCCAGGCACAGGTCCAGGCCGAAGCGGCGTAGCAGGCGCAGGCGGGCGGTCAGCCGGTGGATCTCCAGGTCCCGGTCCAGCGCCTGCCGGCCCAGACCGCCGGGCGCCCTGCGCTCGGCGTCGAGGCGGGCGGACAGCTCGGCGATCGACTGCTCGAGGGTCTCCGCGACGGCGGCGAGGTGCCGCTCGTCGGCGGAGATCAGCGCCGGGTCCGCCTTGTGAGACAGGCGTTCGGGAAGGTCGAAGGCGCTGGTGGTCAAAGGATTCACGTCATCAGCTCCGATCTGAGGTCGCTTCGCGACTGTTACGCACGGCAGGGCATCGCGACCGGCGTGACGAGTGGCTCCGCCTGGCGGCCTCGTCAGCCGACTGCGGCCGGTCAACAGGCCTGCGGGTTCTCGTGGTCCGGGTCCTGGATCGACGGCGCCGGACCGTCGTGTGCCGCCGATGCCCAGCTCGGCCACGCGGGCGGCTCAGTACGGCCGGCCCAGTACGGTCGGCCCGCCGCCTGGGGCACCATCACCTGGGGTGCGCCGGCCCGGGCTGCCGTCGTCGTGGTGCCCGCGCCGCCGTGGTGCACGACGGCGGCCACGCGGGCGAACGACGCCTGATGGTCGACCTCGCCGACGGTGAAGCAGTCGTACCGGTCGTCGATCAGGGCCAGGTCCGCCCAGGCGCGGGGGACGATCACACGGCGGCCCCGCGCGCGGATCGCCTCGACGGCCACCTGCGCGGCGGCGCGGCCGTCGTCAGTGCGCGCGCCGACCGGCCGACCGGCACCATCGGCACGCCCACGCCGGCCGGCCGCTGCGCGAAGTCCTCGTCGGGCGGCGCGCACACCCGCACCTCCGCGCGGAGTTCCCGCAACCGTACGGCGAGCGCCACCGGCGGTTCGACGTCCCCCCGTGACCCATAGGTCGACCACAACACGCGCATTTCGCGCTCCCCCGTTTTCGCGGACTCCGGCCTCAGGCCGACGATTCTGCGGTACGACCCGGGTCTTGCCGCAAGACCCCCTGTGCGCTATACGTTGAGAATGGAAGGGAGCGGACATCCCCCTTTCCCCTCATAAACCCCGGACGTCGTCGATCCGTTAGAAGGCCGGCCCCGGCGTCGTATCGCCAGACAGGCGATCCCGCTCAAGGTCACCGGCGCGGTAACGCCTGCTCGGCCCACTGGTCTCCAGCGCGTTCACGGGTTCCCCCGGCCGGTCAGCTCGCGCATGCGGCGCAGCAGCGCCGCCCGCCGGAGGTGGGCGCGCACCACGAGCACCACGGCCACCGCGACGAACAGCCCCCCGACCGCCAGGGCGAGCCCCGCCCCCGTGCCGCGTCGCACGGCCACGACGGTCACGACCGCGGTGGTGGCCAGCGAGGCGGCCAGGCCGATCCAGGCGGCGATCACCCGGTCGGCGGCGAACAGCGGAACCCGGCGCGTCAGCAGCCATCCCCCGTATGCGGCCCAGGCCAGGCAGAGCGCCGTGAACAACGCGAACGCCAGATGAGTGCGTCCGGGCAGCGGGCCGGGCTCCGACCACCACAACGTGCTGACGAAGACCGCGCCGGCCACGCCGGCCAGCAGCGCCGTCACCGCCCGGATCCGCCTTCTGAGCGACAGCACCGGCGCCAGGTGCTCGATCATGTCCTGCGCCGACCGGCGCGGCTCGTTGTTCATGACGTGTGTCCCTTCTCCTCAAGGTGCTCCCGCAACAGGCGACGGGCGCGGTTGAGCCGGGACTTGACCGTTCCGGCCGGGACCTGGCAGACGTGGGCACATTCCTCGACCGGCAGGTCCCCCAGGTAGAACAGGACGAGGATCTCCCGCTCCAGCACCGGCAGAGCCGACAGCACGCTCACCAGCGCGGCACGCTCCACCATGACCTCAGCCGGGTCTTCGGCGATCCCTTCGCCCGCGATGTCCCCGAATGCCGAGGTTTCCTCGGCCTGGGCGTACTCGTCACGCAGCCGGTCGGTGACCGACCGCCGGGCGATCGTGAACAACCACGGCACGAACCGGCCGGGTTCCCTGAGGCGGGGCAGGCCGCGAACCACAGCCAGCCAGATCTCCTGGCTCACGTCGTCGGCCCGGTCGGCGTCCAGCATGCGCCGGACATACGTCCACACCGGCATCCGCCACCGAACCAGCAGCTCGGCCAGCGCCCCGCGCTCGCCCAGCTGAGCGCGGACCACCAGCAGCTCATCGGTCATCTCGTCCTCCCGTCACCCTGCACAGTCGGGCGAGAGACCGAGAAGGTTCACGATCGCCGGACGAAGGCGTGGTCGGGCAGGTGCCGGTCGGGTGGTGTGCGCTCCGCGAGACTACAGAAGTCGAGGAGTCGGTCCCCGTCGACGGCCGGACCGTGGTTCCACGATTGCTCCTTGACAGGTGCTTCGCTCCCCATGTAGTAGTTGCAGAGTGCAATTACCTTGGGAGCTGCTGGACCGCTTCGTTTACTCGATGCAGGTGCTCCGGGCGGGGCTTCTCAAGGAGGCGGGCTCGTGCTGAGGCGGGTCGCTGAGGGTGTGTGGGTCCACGAGAGCGAGTTCGTGCAGAGCAACGCCGTCACGGTGCAGGGCCGGGCCGGTGTGTTGCTCATCGACCCCGGGGTGACCGGCTCCGAGATCGACTGCCTCGCGAACGACCTTCGCGAGTTGGGTCAGCCCGTTGTGGCAGGGTTTTCCACCCATCCGCATTGGGATCACCTGCTCTGGCACGCCCGGCTCGGCGAGGCGCCCCGTTACGGCACGGCGCGCTGCGCGGCCACTGTCCGAGATCAGCTGCCCGACGCGGATGCGAAGGCCCGTATCGCCGCCCACCTGCTGGAGACGGAAATCGCCGGGCGGGTACCGCTGGACCTGCTCGGCCTCATCACCGGTCTGCCCGCCGAAACCGCGCGGATTCCCTGGGACGGCCCCGGGGTCCGGATCATCGAGCATCGAGCGCATGCCCCGGGCCACGCGGCGCTGTTGATCGAGGAACGCGGGGTTCTCCTCGCCGGCGACATGCTTTCCGATGTCCTGATTCCGATGCTCGACGCGGACGGCCCCACCGACCCGATCGAGGACTACCTCGCCGCGCTGCGGTTGCTCGAGGGCGTGGCCGGCGGCGTCGACGTCGTCGTCCCGGGCCACGGCTCCGTCGGCGGATCCGGCCAGGTACAGGCACGCATCGACCAGGATCGGGCGTACGTACTCGCGTTGCGAAACGGTCACGTCCCCGCCGACCCACGGATCGGCCCATCGGCCAAGCCCGGCTGGGAGTGGGTGAGCGACGTGCACCAAGGACAACTCCAACGCCTCGCCCGAAGAAGCGACCGCGACCGGGCGCCCCGCTAGCGATCGGTGTGCGACACGGCCGGTGCGCGCGGGCCGCCGCCGCTCAAGCCCCGCGTCGACCACGCCGCCCACCGTCTGGCCGCCGTCCGGCCGCCGCGCAGGACGCGGCCCGCGCCGCGGCCGCGAGCCGTTTCCGGCGGCTGACGACAGCGCATGGGCCCGGCCGCGGAACATCCGCTGAAGGCTCAGCCGTCGGGTGCCGCGCCGTACACACGGGACAGGTCGGCGACGGCCTCGGCCATCAGCGCGCGCAGCTCGGCCGGCTCCAGCACCTCGACGAGGACGCCCATCCGCAGGAACAGCCACCGGGCGTGTGTGAGGGACTCGATCGGCAGCGTCAGCCGGGTCCCGCCGCCGGGCTCCGGCTGCCCGTCCGCCAGCGCCTTGTCGACGACGTCGCGGCCGAGGGTGTATCGCAGCAGGTCCTCGGCTCCCGGCGCGAGCCGCACCACCGCCTCGGCCGTGTACATCCGTGAGGCGAACCCCGCGGCGAAGCCGCGCCAGAACTCGGCGAGGTCGAAGTCCGGCGGCCGTTCGAAGCGCTCGGGCAGCACTTCGGCCTCGACGATCCGGCCCACGCGGTAGGTGCGCACCGTGCCGTCGCAGGCGGCGGCGAGGTACCAGGAACCGCCCTTGAGCACCAGGCCGTAGGGACGCACCAGCCGTTCCACCTCGGTCTGCCCCCACCGGCGGTAGCGCAGCCGCAGCGTCCGCTCCTCCCACACCGCCTCCGCGACCTCCGTGAGGAACGGCGCCTCGTCGGCCCCCCGGTACCAGCCCGGCACGTCGAGGTGGAACCTCTCCCGCATCCTGGCCGCATGGGATCGCGGTTCGGGCGGCAGCGCGGCCAGCAGCTTCAGCTCCGCCGCCGCGGCGAAGTCGGCGAGCCCCAGCTCGGCGGCCGGGCCCGGCAGACCGGCCAGGAACAGGGACGAGGCCTCCTCCACGGTGAGCCCGTTGAGGCGCGTACGGTAGCCGTCGAGCAGCCGGTATCCGCCGAGCGGCCCGCGATCGGCGTAGACGGGCACGCCGGCGGCCGACAGGGCCTCGACGTCGCGGTAGACGGTGCGGACCGACACCTCGAGCTCTTCGGCGATTTCTGTGGCGGTCATCCTGCCGCGGGTTTGCAGCAGGAGCAGCAGGGACAGCAACCGGCTCGCGCGCATGTAACCAGTCTGCCACCTTTACAAAGTAGATTTACTTGCTTTCGCACATCCGCTGTGTTCAAATGCACACATGGAAAGTGCCGACCGGATCCGGGCGATCATGAACGCACTGCGCACGTCCGACAGCGTCTCCGTGGCAGAACTGGCGCTGGCGTACGGCGTGTCGGAGATGACCATCCGGCGCGACCTGGACGAGCTCGCCCAGCAGGGGGTGGTCCGGCGTGTCCGCGGTGGTGCGCTGAGCCTGCTTCTGCGCGGCGAGGAACCGCCCTTCGGCGTGCGTGAGCGAGAGGCGATCGACGCCAAGCGCCGCATCGGCGCGGAGGTCGCCGCTCTTCTGGCCGACGGCGAGGCCGTGCTGCTCGACGGCGGCACGACCGCGCTCGAAGTCGCCCGGGCCGTGCGCGAGCGCCGTCTGACCGTCCTGCCGCTGGCACTGCAGGCGGCCCAGGAACTGACGGGCGCCCCCCGCGTCCGCCTCGTCCTGCCCGGCGGGGAGGTGCGGCACGGGGAGTTGAACTTCGTCGGGCCGCTCACCGAGACCTCGATCAGGGCCCTCCGGTTCGACACCGCGGTGATCGGCTGCTGCGGCCTTTCGGCCGAGCACGGCCTGACCGCGCACGACCTGCCCGAGGTGGCGATCAAACAGGCCGCGATCGCCTCGGCCCGCCGCGTCGTCGCCGTGTGCGACTCGGGCAAGTTCACCCGTACGGCCTTCGGCGCGGTCTGCGGGCTCGACCGGCTCGACGTGGTGGTCACCGACGAGGGCATTCCCCGGGACCAGCATGACGCGCTCACCGCCGCCGGCGTCACCGTAAGGGCCGTCCCCGCCTCCGCTCCTGTCTCATCCCCCGTCTCGGCCCCGGAGTCGAGCCCTGCCACCTGAGCGGCGCCTCTCGCCTCGCACGCTCCCGGGCCCAGGCCCGCGTCCGCGCCGTACAGGCCAGGGCGGACACGACACCAGAGGACCACTCCACTCCCCCGCCCGCGCGAACCCAGGCCGTCGCCGCCTCATGGCGGCGCGCCGCGAACACCGGGCGTGAGCGTTCGCACAGCTCACGTCCACCGTCCGGCACGCGCCGTCCACATAGCAGCGGACTTCGGCCGGCCGCCGCCGCTCACCAGCCCGTCCCCGCCGGGCGCCCCCGCGCGGGCTGCACAGAAGAACCTTCCAGTCCGAACCTCCAGTGCCCCCGAGGAGCACGACATGGCCGCTGCTCTGTCCGCCCCACCCCACCCGGCGCTCCTACGCGCACGCGTGGCCGTCTACGGACTGTTCCTGCTGTCCGGCATGGCCATCGGCACGTGGACCAGCAGGATCCCCGCCATCAAGGCGGACCTGCGGCTCAGCGACGGCGCGCTCAGCCTGGGACTGCTCGGCATCGCGGCCGGCGCCATCACCGGCATGCAGGTCGTCGGCCGCCTGGTGGACCGTCACGGCAGCTACCGGACCATGCTGCCGATGGCCGTCGTCCAGGGCTTGGTCCTGGTGATCCCCGCCTACATGCCGAACCTGCCGGCGCTCGCGCTCTCCCTGTTCGCGTTCGGCGCGGTGCACGGCACCCTCGATGTGGCCATGAACGCCAACGCCGTCGTGGTCGAGCGGGCCTACGGCAAGCCGATCATGTCGTCCTTCCACGCGGTGTTCAGCGTCGGCGGGTTCGCGGGGGCGTCCGCGGGCGGGCTGTTCGCCCACGCCGGAGTGAGCCCGGGGGTGACCTTCGCGGCGATGGGCGCGGTGATCCTGCTCATCGCCCTGCTGAGCGCGCGCTGGGCCGTCCGCGACGACCCAGCGCGCGAAGCGGCGCAGGCCGCGTCCCCCGGAACCGGCCCGGCGCGGCGGCGGCGGGTCAACAGCGCCGTGCTGTTCCTCGGTGTCCTCGCCTTCTGCTGCCTTGTCGGAGAAGGCGCCTCGGCCGACTGGGGTTCGGTCTACCTGCGCGACAACCTGGGCTCCTCCCCCGGCTTCGCCGCGGCCGCGTACGCCGCGTTCTCGATCATGATGACGGCCGGCCGGTTCGCCGGGGACCGTCTCGCCGCCCGGCTGGGGCCGGTCACGCTGGTCCGCTGCTGCGGAGGGTTGGCCGGGGTGGGCCTCGCGGCCGGGATCCTCGTCGGTCACCCCGTGGCCGGGGTGGTGGGATTCGGGCTGTTCGGCGCGGGCCTGTCGTGCATCGTTCCCCAGGTGTTCTCCGCCGCCGGGCACCGCGACCCCGCCCAGTCGGGCCGTGCGCTCGCCGCCGTGGCGAGCCTCGGTTACACCGGCTTCCTCACCGGGCCCGTTCTCATCGGCGGCCTGGCCGAGGCCGTCACCCTGCCGTACGCGTTGCTGGTGCCCGCCGTGCTCGCGTTGTTCGTGGCCCTCGCCGCACCGGCGCTGCGCACGCCCCGGCCGGAACCCGCGGCCGATCGCGACGCCGAGCCCGCCCGATGACAGCCGCGGGGGCGGTGATCGGTCACCGGAGCAGCGTCTTGACGGCGCGGCGTTCGTCCATGGCCCGGTAGCCCTCGGCGGCCCGGTCGAGGGGCAGGTCGAGGTCGAAGACCTTGCCGGGGTCGATCGTGCGATCCCAGATGAGCCGGATGAGCTCGAGTGCGCCCCGAGGCCGCCGGTGAGGTCTTTGAGTGCGGCGACGCCGTCGTCGCCGCGTTCGGCGATGATGTCGGTGGCGCCGAACTCGATCGCGAGTTTCTGCCGGTCGGCGTGCCTGCTGAAGACGACGATCCGGTCCGCGCCCAGGTGCCGGGGGTGGCCATGCCGTCAGGCCACCGGCCGTCACGGCCGGATCGGCGGACTGGCTACTACCTATCACAGGAGCTGGTCAGCCGGGCAGGAAGGCACTGGCGAAAGGTGTACTGACAGGGCACCCCTGCGGACGCGATCGAGGGGGCGAGGGTTGGGGCCGACGGCGCCGGGCAGGGGTGGGGCGTGGCCGTCACCAACGATCCCCAGGAGCCGGTCCCGGCGTACCGGCGGCTCGCGGCGATGCTCCGCGAGGAGATAGTGCGGGGCCGGATCGAGCCCGACCGCCCCCTGCCGCCGGAGGAGCGCCTGGTGCGCGAGCAGGGGTTCGCCCCCGAGGACGTGCGCCGCGCCGTGGAGGTGCTCAGCGGCGAGGGCCTCGTGTACACGATCGAGGGGCGCGGGGCGTACGTGTCCACCCGCGCCGAGGAGACGGGCGGCGGCTGAGCGGCCGGCCGCCCCGTCCCCACCGGCAGGTGCTATCCGGCGGCGCCGGACGAGCGGGGCTCGCGCCACATGGGATACATGACCGGGCCGCCGGGAATCCGGAGCAGCTCCGGCATGTCGGTGTAGCCGTGGCGGAGGTAGAGCCGCCGGCTCGCCTCGCTGCTGGCCTCCAGGTAGGCCGGGATCCCGTCGGCGTCGAGCCTGCGGTGGTGCTCCTCCAGCAGCACGCTGCCGAGGCCGCGGCCGGTCCTGCCCCGCTCCAGGGCGATGAACGCCAGGTAGTGGTGCGGCTCACGGGGGTGGAGCTTGTCCAACAGCTGACCGAGGACGCCGTAGCGTTCGGCGTTGTCCCCGGCGAAGGACGCGATCGCCTCCTGCTCTCCGGGGATCTCGGGGAACGGCGCGGCGAACCAGACCGCCACACCGGCCAGTTCACCCGATTCCCGGATGCCGTACACGTCGCCGTGCTCCAGCGCGTGCCCGGCCCACAGCGTGAAGAACCGCCGCTGCATGGGCAGGCGGTCCTCCGCGCACGGGATGAGCCACCTGGTGATCTCGTCGATGTGGAACGTGTCGGCGATGAGCCCGCCGGCGGCGTCCGCGTCCGTCATCCGGATGATCTCGACCGTCATTTGACGCCCCCGCCGACGGCCTGCGCGCCCAGGCCGATGTTGGCGTACACCTCGGGCCGCGTCGACTTCAGCACCCGGCCCCAGACGAGGCCGAGGATGATCGCGACGACGAAGATGCCGGGCAGGATCCAGCGGAGGATCGAGTCGGGCTCGACTCCGAGGACCGTGTCGAAGTTGACCAGGGTGAGGCCGATGATCACGCAGAGCGCCAGGATCGCCAGAGCCGGGGCGATGCGGGTGCGCCAGGTCGTCTCCCCCCGAGGGTCACGGGAGAAGAACACGATCACCGAAATCGAGGTGACGGTGAGCAGGGTCAGCAGCCCGAGACCGCCGAAGGTGCCGAAGATGAAGAACATCTTGGTGACCGGGTCGAGGCCGGAGATCGCGTAAACGGTGATCACGATCAGCCCGAGCACCGTCTGCAGCAGCGACCCGGCGATCGGAGCGGCGGTGCGGGCCGAGGTACGGCCGAAGATCGAGGGAAGGACGTTCTCCCGGCCCAGGGCGAAGATGTAGCGGGCCGTGGTGTTGTGGAAGGCGATCATGCAGGCGACGCTGCTGGTCACGAACAGCACCGAGCCGATCGTCGAGACGGCGGAGCCCAGGTGCGCGGCGGCCTGGTTGAAGATGAGCTCGGTCCCCTGCTCCGAGGCGGCCTTGACGATCCCGTCCGGCCCGGTCGGCACCGTCTGCGCCCAGGCGGAGAACGAGTACAGCAGGGCGATGATCGCGATGCCCAGGTAGGTGGCGATCGGCACGGTCCGGTGGCGGTCCTTGGACTCCTCGGCGAAGACCACCGACGACTCGATGCCGGCGAACCCCGCGACGACGGTGGCGAGCGCCGCACCCACGCCGGGCACGAACAGCGCGCCGGGGCTGAAGCCCTCGAAGCTGATGCCGCCCGGGCCCGCGTGCGTCACGTCGCCGAGGTCGAACAGCAGCACGATGGCGATCTCGCTGATCAGCAGGACGGACAGGATCTTCCCGTTAACGTCCACCCGCAGCAGACCCAGCAGGCCGGTCAGCCCCCAGGCCACGAGCGCGATCACCCACCACGGGGGCGAGCCGCCGAACCAGTCGACGAGCAGCGGCTCGGCGGCCGATCCGATGATTCCGTAGAGGCCGAGTTGCAGCGCGTTGTAGGCCAGCAGCGCCACCCATGCGGTCGCGACTCCCTGGGTCCGGCCGAGCCCCTGGGCGGCGTAGGCGTAGAAGGCGCCCGCGTTCACCACGTGCCTGGCCATGGTCACGTATCCGACGGCGAAGAGCGCGAAGACGGCGCCCAGCAACAGGAACGCGAACGGGACGCCGATGACGCCCGTCACCGTGTACGCCGTCGGGACCGAACCCGCGACGACCATCAGCGGCGCCGCCGCGGAGATGACGAAGAACACGATGGACGGCACGCCGAGCCGGTCCTGGGCCAGTGCCGCGGTGACGACGCTGGGCCGTTGCTCTGTGAGGGACACCTGGAACTCCGTGTGAGGGGGGTCGGAGGTCACCGGCGGCTGATGACAGCCTCGCCGACGGCGACCTTGGTCTGGGCGATGAGTCGCTGCAGGGCTACGGGGAGCAGGGCGATCGCGGCGGCCACGAACCGGGGATCGTGCTCGGACAGGATCCGCTGTGCGCAGCCGGCCGCGGCCAGGAAGCCCAGGAGGACGCAGTCCCGGACCGCCGGCGGCTTGCGCCGCTGCACGGCGAGGTTCAGCCGGGCGAGCGGCCACGCGGCCGTGTTGATGTCCGCCGGCGCCGCGGGCTGCTGCTTCAGCAGGTGCCTGACCGGAGGCTTCAGCAGGTTCGCGGCGATCATCCGGGCGGTGACGTCGGCGTGGATCGTCCGGGCGAAGAAGAGCAGCCACGTGCCGACCGGGTGGTGCGGTTCGGCGATGACGTGACCGAGCACCGTGCGGGTGAGCGGGTCCCCGGTGGCCTCCCGGACCGTCGCGTGGAGGCGCTCGGGGTTCGAGGCGAAGTCGAACGCCACGCGCTCGGCGAGCATCAGCTCGGCGATGACCGCGCCGGCCAGCGCCAGCCCCGTGAGCCGGGGATGTAGCAACGGATGACCCGTCACATTGTCGTGCAGGACAAAGTACAGATCATCGACAAGGGACGGGCTCGAAAGATCGCTTTCAGCCACGGTCGGCGATCATATAGGCGAATTGTTTCATCTGTCATCGCACGAAATCGTATTGTGTGAGCGACTTCGCGGTTCTCCGCCCGATACATAAATAATGCCAACCGGAATGCGCTTTTGGGTAATGCAATTACGGTCCGTCGCACTGACGGTTGCGGAACGTGTCAGCGGATCAGGACATTCGCCAGGATCGTGAGCAGGATCGACACGACGATCGAGATGACGATCATCATGAGGCAGCCCGATGCTCCCCCGAGTGGCCGAATCTTGAAATTTCCTGGCATGACATCCTCCCCCTCGCTGCTCCACGTGCGCCTACCCACGGCCCACAGGCCGAACCGAGCGCGGTTTGTCCGTTTTGCGGCCGGGCATCGTCGGCCTATGACGACCCAGGACGACAGGGGCGCGGCGGCTCTGGCCCGCGCCCACGGGCTTTTCAACATCGCGGGCGGGCTGTGGCCGCTCCTGCACCTGCCGAGCTTCGAGAGGGTGTTCGGCGCGAAGACCGACCGGTGGCTGGAACGCACCGTCGCCGGACTGCTCGTCGGGATCGGATGGACGCAGGTCCGCGCCGCGTCCGCGCCCGGCGGCGCCGACCACGCGCGCCGTCTCGGCATGGCCACGGCGGCGACGCTGCTCGCCGTCGACCTGGTCTACGTGCCCACCGGCCGCATCCGGCCCGTCTATCTTCTCGACGCGGCGGCCGAGGCGATGTGGCTGCGCGCCTGGCGGGCCCGGGCCGTACGGCCGGAGCCTCCGTCCACCCGCGCCGGCTCGGTGTTCGCCGCGGCGGCGGCGCTGGCCGCGGGCTGTGCCACGGGCGCCGCGCTGGCCACGCGGATGCTGCGGCGGCGGCCGGACTTCGGCGACTCCGAGCTCACCCGGGCCCGCTACCTGCGCCATCCCGCGGCGCGGTGAGCCAGGTTACGGGCCACGACGACGGGTAGAGCGAACGGCAGTTCGGCAATGGAGGAGTCATGGACCGAGGACCTGTGGAGAAGGACCCCGAGGAGTGGGCGACGGGGGACGAGCCGATGACCGCGCCGCAGGAGTCCTACCTGCGCACGCTGGCCAGGGAGGCCGGGCGGGACGTGCCGGAGGGACTCAGCAAGGCCGAGGCCTCCCAGCTGATCGACGAGCTGCAGGACCAGAGCCGCCGCCTGAACGACAACGGGTGAACGGAGCCGAAGGGCCGCCCGGGACGGCCCCGGGCGGCCTTCGGCATGCTCAGGCGCCGTCACCCGGGCAGCGTCTCGCCGCCGATCGGGGCGAGGACCTCCCCGGTGTAGTACGACGACAGCCGGTTGGCGGCGAAGAACACGTACGAGGGAGCGATCTCGTCCGGGTCGGCAGGCCGGCCCATCGGCACCTGCTGACCGAACTTGTCCACCTTCTCCTCCGGGAACGTCGCCGGGATGAGCGGCGTCCAGACCGGGCCGGGAGCCACGGCGTTGATCCTGATCCCCCGGTCGACCAGCACCTGGGCCATCGAGTAGGTGAACGCGTTGATCGCGCCCTTGGTGGCGGAGTAGTCGATCAGCTGCTTGTTTCCGCGCAGCCCGTTGATCGACGAGGTGTTCACGATCGAGCCGCCCTCGGGCATGTGCCGCAGCGCCGCCTTCGTGACGCGGAAGTAGCTGTGGATGTTGACGGCGAAGGTGCGCTCCCACTGGTCGTCCGGCAGCTCCTCCAGCGACTGCACGGGGGTCTGCGTGGCCACGTTGTTCACCAGCACGTCGATCCCGCCGAGCTCGCGGACCGTGCGCTCGACGACATCCTCGCAGTGGCGGGGATCGGCGAGGTCGCCCGGGATGATCACGCAGCGGCGCCCCTCCTGCTCCACCAGCTTCCTGGTGTGCTCGGCGTCGTCGTGCTCGGTCAGGTACGCGATCGCGACGTCCGCCCCCTCCTTGGCGAACGCCACGGCCACGGCGCGCCCGATGCCGGAGTCTCCCCCGGTGACGAGCGCACGCTTGCCGGCCAGCAGGTCGCGTCCGGCGTAGTCGCGCATCTCGTCTCTGGGCTCGGGCGCCATCTCGCCCGTCCGGCCGGGGTACTGCTGCGTCTGCGGTGGCGGTGTGGAGTTCGGCTGCTCAGACATGCACGTCGGGTACCCCCGGCCCGCCAGGGCAAACGGCCGCCGGCGAGCCCCGGGGCGATCGCGATCGATACACAGTGTTACCTATCCATCACGCTTTAATGCCCCGAGATGGGACATCGGGTATGACGTTGCCATGACACCCCGGTCGCGGATCGCTCCGCTCGACGTGGTCTGGAGAACGTGCGACGCCGTGCCCGAGTGCCTGGGCGTCGTCTGCGAACCGTACGGCAGGTGCCTCGCGCACCTCACGCCGGTCGAGTCGGCCGAGGTCCTGCGGGGCCTGGCGCCGGGTCAGTCCCTCGACCTGCGCGGCACCGTCCTGCCGGAGGACCTGCTCACGCGGGTCCTCGACGGCGTGGAGCGCCGTCTCGGCCGGGCCAGGTTCGACCGCGCGGTCTTCACCGGCCCGGCCCGTTTCGCCGAGGTCGTCTTCGCCGGCGACGCGACTTTCGACCACGCCGGGTTCGAGCGTCTCGCCTCGTTCTACGGAGCCCGGTTCCTGCGCAACGTCTCCTTCCGCGAGGCCCGGTTCCTGCGCGAGTTGTCCTTGCACGACGCGCGGGTGTGCGGCCACGCCGCGTTCGACCGGGTCACGGTGCGCGGCGACGCCCTGTTCGGCGGGGCACGGTTCGGTGAGGCACGGTTCGGTGGGGCCCTGCCGGAAAGGGCGGGGACGGCGTCGTTCCAGGACGCGCGGTTCCACGGATTCGCCGCGTTCGACGCGACCGTCTTCCATGGAGACGCCCGCTTCCGCGGGGCCCGGTTCCACCGGGCCGTCTCCTTCCGCGGCTCGGGCTGGGAGGCGGGCGCCGACTTCCAGGGCGCCCGCTTCGAGGGGGCGGCCTACCTCGGCCCGATGCGGGTCGTGCGGCGGCTGTCGCTGGCGGGCGTACGGTCCCGCGCGCCGTTGCACCTGGACACCGGCGGGTGCCGGGTGGTGCTGCGTTCGGCCGTTCTCGGGCGGCTCACCGCACGGCTGTCCGACGCCGAGGTCGACCTGCGGGACGCCACGCTCGCCGGGCCGTCCGCCGTCACCCGTCGCGCCGGCCGGCTGCGCGTGACCTCGCTCGACGGCCTCGACGCGGGCGCGCTCACGCTGACCGGCGCCGACCTGCGCGGGTGCGGCCTCGGCGGGCTGCGCCGCCCCGAGGGCCTGCGCCTGCGGGAGTGCCTGTTCGCCGCGCCGCCGGGCGGGTTCGGGCTACGGCTGGGCTGGCCGCCCGTACGGTGGTGGAGCCGCCGCCGGGTCATCGCCGACGAGCACCTGTGGCGGGGCTGGCCGCCGGAGGCGGATGGGCACACCGCCGCCGTCCCCGCCGAGGACCCGGCGCCCGACCCGGTGCGCCTGGCGGCCGTGTACGAGCGGCTGCGGCCGGGCGTCGACGACGCGCGGGTGGCTGCCGACTTCGCGTTCGGCGCGATGGAGATGCGGCGGCTGGGCAGTGCGCGCGGCCGGGCCAGGCTGCTGCTGTCGCTGTACTGGCTCGCCTGCGGGTACGGCCTGCGCGCGGGGCGTGCCCTCGGGTGGCTCACGCTGGTGGCGGCTCTCGCCGCGGGCGCGGTGTGCTGGACCGCAATGGCGCGCCCGGCGGGCAAGCACGGCGTTCAGCGTGCCCGGGTCGCGGTCGTGCGGCCCGCGGCGTCCGCCTCCCGCCCGGCGCACGAGGCCGGAGGCTGAGGCGCGCGAGCATCGAAATCTTCGATGCTCAGAAGCGCAAGCGTTCACGAGTGTTACGGCCGTTACCTCCTGTCGCCAGCATAAGCTCAATCGTTCGCAAAACAGGAGGTTCCATGACAAAGCGCCTACATGTGGCCATAGTCGGCGCGCTGGTCGTGTCGGCGCTCGCCGGCGGCTGCGGGCGCTCGTCGTCCGGAACCGCCGCGGGCGAGAACGCGGCGGCGACGACGGGCAAGACCGCCAAGGACCTGGTCCCCGAGGACGTGCGCAAGACGGGTACGCTGCGGGTCGCCACGTCCGAGGGCTACCCCCCGATGGAGATGTACAAGAAGGGCACCCAGGAGCTCACCGGTGTCGACCCCGATCTCGGCGCGGCCATCGCGGCCAAGCTCGGGCTGAAGTTCTCGATCACCAACGCGGCCTTCGACGGGCTCATCCCCGGCCTGCAGGGCGGGCGCTGGGACATCGTGATGTCCTCGATGAGCGACACCGAGGAGCGGCGCGCGGCGGTCGACTTCGTCGACTACTTCAACGCGGGCGGCGCCATCATGGTGAAGAAGGGCAACCCCGACGGCATCAAGAACCTCGAGGACCTGTGCGGCCGCACGGTGGTGCTGGCCAAGGGCAGCTCCAACCTCGCCATCGGCGAGAAGCAGAACGAGAAGTGCGCCACGAAGATGAAGATCATGCAGAGCGAGGACGCGCCCACCGGCCTGCTCTCGATCGACTCCGGGCGCGCCGTGGCCACGATCGTGGACTACCCCGTCGCCGTGATGTACGCCAAGGACACCGGCAAGTACGACGTGCTGCCCGAGCAGTACGACGCCGGGCCGTGGGGCATCGCCGTCGACAAGCGCAAGACGGCGCTGCGCGACGCGGTCGCCAAGGCGATGGAGGAGCTCCAGGCCGACGGCGGCTACAAGGCCGTGCTCGACGAGTACGGCGTGGCGGCCAACGCCGTCGACGGCGTGCTGGTCAACACCCAGCCGTGGAAGTGACCCGGGAGCACGAGGCCGCCGCCGAGCTGCCGATCGAGGCCGTGCGTCCCGTACGGCCCGGCCGGTGGCTCGGGGCGGCCGCCGCCCTCCTCTTCCTGGTCTGGCTGGCCTACACGGTCATCGTCAACGAGAACCTGCACTGGGACGTCATCGTCGCCTACCTGGCCGACGGCAGGATCCTCGGCGGTCTGTGGGTCACGATCCAGCTCACCGTGCTGTCCATGGCCATCGGCCTGGTGCTCGGGGTGCTCGCCGCCGTCATGCAGCTGTCGGACAACCCCGCGCTGCGCGGCACCTCCGCGCTCTACACGTGGTTCTTCCGCGGCACGCCGCTGCTGGTGCAGCTCATCTTCTGGTTCAACATCGGGCTGGTCTTCCCCGCCTTCGCGATCGGCGTCCCCTTCGGCGGGCCCAAGCTGATCGAATGGCAGGCCAACGAGGTCATCACGCCGTTCACCGCGGCGTTGCTCGGCCTGGCCATCAACGAGGGCGCGTACATGGCGGAGATCGTCCGCGCGGGCATCCGCTCGGTCGACCCCGGCCAGCGGGAGGCGGCCGAGTCGCTCGGCATGTCGCACCGGCAGGTGCTGCGCCGCGTGGTGCTGCCGCAGGCCATGCGCGTGATCATCCCGCCGACCGGCAACCAGTTCATCTCGATGCTGAAGACCACCTCGATGGTCTCGGTGATCGCCGGAGCCGAGCTGCTGACCGTGGCGCAGCGCATCTACCTCGGCAATTTCGAGGTCATCGCGATGCTCGTGGTCGCCTCGATCTGGTACGTCGTGCTCACCACGATCGCGAGCGTCGGCCAGCACTTCGTGGAGAAGCGGTTCGAACGCGGCCACGTGCGGCTGTCCTCCCGGGTCCGCCGCAACCTGCGGCCCCTGCAGAAGGAGCCCTCATGAGCGGCCCTGACCAGCCGATGGTGCGCATCCGCGCGGTCCGCAAGCGGTTCGGCGCGCTGGAGGTGCTCAAGGGCATCGACCTCGACGTCCCCGCCGGCGAGGTGGTGTGCATCGTCGGCCCGTCGGGGTCGGGCAAGTCGACCCTGCTGCGCTGCGTCAACCGCCTGGAGACGATCGACTCGGGCCGGATCTGGGTGAACGGCGAGCTGATGGGCTACGCCGAGCGCGGCGGCCGGCTGCACGCGCTGCGCCCGGCCGAGCTGTCCCGGCAGCGGCGCGGCATCGGCATGGTGTTCCAGCGCTTCCACCTGTTCCCGCACCGCACCGCGATCGAGAACGTCATGGAGGGGCCGGTCACCGTGCTGGGCACGCGCGCCGCCCAGGCCAGACGGCAGGCGGAGGAGCTGCTCGAGCGGGTCGGCCTGGCCGACCGCGCCCACCACTACCCGGCCCAGCTGTCCGGCGGCCAGCAGCAGCGGGTGGCCATCGCCCGCAGCCTCGCGATGCGGCCCAGCCTGATGCTGTTCGACGAGCCGACCAGCGCGCTCGACCCCGAGCTGGTGCAGGAGGTGCTGGCCGTCATGCGGGACCTCGCGGCGACCGGCATGACCATGATGGTCGTCACCCACGAGATGAATTTCGCCCGGGAGGTCGGCGACCAGCTCGTGTTCATGGACGACGGCGTCATCGTCGAGCGCGGCGACCCGCGCGAGGTGCTCTCCGCGCCCCGCCACGAGCGGTTGCGCACCTTCCTCGGGCAGGTCCGGTGACCGGCTTCGACCTGCTCATCCGGGGCGGCCTGCTGGTGGACGGCACGGGCCGCCCCGGGCGGCCCGCCGACGTCGGCGTGGCCGCCGGGCGGCTGACCGTGCTGGCCCCGGGCGAGGCCCCCCGCACGGGCGGCACGGCGGAGGTGATCGACGCGCGCGGGCGCGTCGTCTCCCCCGGGTTCGTCGACGTGCACACGCACTCCGACGGCGTCACGCTGCTCGGCCCGTCCGGCGGCGGCTCCGGCAGGGCGCTGGTGCGGGCGTCGGTGCTGCAGGGGGTCACCACCGAGATCTGCGGCAACTGCGGGTCCGGCCTCTTCCCGGCCCTGCCGGAGCGGCTGCCGGCCATGCGCGCCGAGGCGCGGATCGCCTTCGGCGGCGACGTCGGCATGTACGCCGACTTCGCGGGTTTCGCCGCCGCGCACGCGCGGGTGCCCCGGGCCAACCACCTGGCCTCGCTGGTCGGCCACGGCACGCTCAGGGCGGGCGTGCTCGGCCCGGTCGACCGGCCCGCCCGGCCCGATGAGCTGCGCACGATGTGCGCGCTGCTCGACGCCTCCCTGTCGCAGGGCGCGGCCGGGCTGTCCACCGGCCTCATCTACACCCCCGGCTCGTACGCCGGGACCGACGAGGTCGTGGCGCTCGCCGCGGTGGCCGCCCGGCACGGCAAGCCGTACGTCACCCACCTGCGTGACGAGATGTCGCGCGTGGAGGAGGCGCTGGAGGAGGCGATCGAGATCTCCCGGCGCAGCGGCGCGGCGCTGCACGTCTCGCACCACAAGACCGCGGGCCGGTACGCCTGGGGACGCACCGAGCGCACGCTGCCGCGCATCGCCGCGCTGCGGGCCGAGGGGATGGACGTCACCTGTGACGTCTACCCCTACACCGCGGGCAGCACGGCGCTGGCCGCCATGCTGCCGCCCTGGGCGAACGACGGCGGCCTGGGGGCGCTCACGGCGCGGCTCGGCGACCCCGCCGAGCGGGACAGGATGCGCCGGGCCATCGCGGAGGGCGTGCCCGGCTGGGAGAACACGGTCGGCAACGGCGGCTGGGACCGCATCTCGGTCGCCTGCGCGCCCCGCCATCCTCAGGCCGAGGGCAGGACCATCGCCGACCTCGCGGCCTCGGCCGGCGCCGATCCCCTCGACGTGGCCGCCGACCTGCTGGTGGCCGAGGCGGGCGAGGTGACGATCATCAGCCACTCGATGGTCGAGGAGGACGTGCGGCGGGTGCTGGCCGCGCCGTACACGATGATCGGTTCCGACGGCGTGCCGAAGCCGGGCGGGCGCCCGCACCCGCGCTGGGCCGGGACGTTCCCCCGGGTGCTCGGGCGGTACGTCCGGGAGCTGGGGCTGCTGCGGCTGGAGGAGGCGGTGCACAAGATGACCGGGATGGCCGCGGCCCGTTTCGGGCTGACCGGGCGCGGGGTGATCCGCGACGGCGCGCACGCCGACCTGGTGGTCTTCGACCCCGCGGCGGTGGCCGACCTGGCGACGTTCACCGAGCCGCTGCTGCCGCCCACCGGGATCGACGTGGTCGTCGCGGGTGGTCAGGTGGTGGTGCGCGACGGCGAGGAGACCGGCGCGCGTCCGGGTTCGGTGCTGGCTCTGTGAAAGGGATGACGTGGTGAGCGGAAAGGACGCCGGCGACGTGCCGGGGGCGGCACGGCTGGCCGAGGCGGCGGCCGCCTGTCCGGGCACGCTGGCCGTCTGCGTTCCCGGCCTGCTCGGCGTGAACGAGGACGTGGTGCTGCCGCTGGCCAGCACCGGCAAGGTGCTGCTGCTCGCGGCGCTCGCCCAGGACGTGGCGGCGGGCGTCGTGGACCCGGACGAGCCGGTGCCGCTGCTCGACGAGGACTACGCGAGCGGGTCGGGCCTGCTGACCGATCTCTCGGCCCGCGTCTGGACGGCCGGCGACCTCGCCCTGCTCACCGCCTCCGTCAGCGACAACACCGCGACGAACGCGCTGCTGCGGCGGCTCGGGCTCGCCCGGGTGGACGCGGCCGCCGCCGCGCTCGGACTGGCCAGGACCCGGATCCACGACAGGATCCGCGAGCCCAGGCTCCCGGTGCATCCGCCGGCCTTCGCCACCGGGACGGCGCGCGAGCTGGCCGGGCTCATGCGGTCCCTGGCGCACGGCCGAGAGCCGTGGCAGCGGCTGCTGCTCGGCTGGATGGCGCACAACACCGACCGCGCCCTGGTGCCCGCGCTGCTCCCGCACGAGCCCGAGGACCGCGACCCGCCGGTGGCCCTGCCGTACGCCGCCGGGGTCTGGGTGGCGAACAAGACCGGCACCGACGCCGGCACCCGGGCCGACGTGGGCGTCATGGCCGGGACGCGGTGGGAGGGCTACGCCGTGCTCGCGCACGGGCCGGTGGGCCGCGAGCACGCCCTGGTCCGGGCGATCCGGCAGGCGGGCCTCGCCGTCGCCGCCAGCGTAATTCCGCCCCGATGGCTCGGCTTCCCGCTGTGACCAGCGTGGATGCCAGGTCGCCGATACTGGGGGCATGCTCAGCAGCCACCGCCTCAAGGTGCTCCTGGAGGTCTTCAGGACCGGGAGCATCGCCGGAGCCGCCAAGTCCCTGCGGCTGTCGCCCTCGGCCGTCTCCCACCAGCTCGCCCGGCTGGAGGAGGAGGCGGGGGTCGGGCTGGTGGAGCGGGCCGCGCACAGCCTGCGGCTGACCGCGGCGGGTCACCGCCTGGCCGGGCGGGCCCAGGAGGTGCTCGACCTCATCGAATCCGCCGAGAAGGACCTGCTCGCGCAGGCGCGGGCGGACGCCGGGCAGTTGCGCATCGGGTTCTTCGCCTCGGCCGGCTACCGGCTGCTGCCGATGGCGCTGTCGTCCTTCACGGCCCGCCATCCGGGCGTCGTGCTCGACCTGGTGCTCGGGCAGCCGCACGAGTTGCTGACCGACGTGGAACGCGGCGAGCTGGACGTGCTGGTCGTGTTCGAGCACGCGCTGGACCCCTGGAAGGCGCCGAAGGGCGTCGAGGTCGTCCACCTGTTCGACGAGCCGCAGCTGCTCGTCATGCCGCTCGGCCACCCCGTGGGAAGCCGGCCCCGCGTCCGGCTGACCGACCTGGCCGACGAGCCGTGGATCACCACGTTCGGCACCGAGACCCCGGTGTCGGTGCTGGAGCGGGCCAGCGCCCTGGAGGGGTTCACGCCCACCATCCGCTGCCGCAGCGACCACTACGAGGTGACGCTCGGCCTGGTCCGGGCCGGGCTCGGCGTGGCCCTCGTGCCGAGCCTCGGCGTGCAGGGAGCGGCGGGGATCCAGGTCTGCCAGGTCGAGGGGCAGAAGCTCTACCGGCGGGTCGGCGCCGCCCTCCGCCCGACCAACCCCAACCCCGCCCTGCGCGCGTTCGTCGACTACCTCAGAGACGCCTCGGCCCGTCTCAGCGTCACCCTGCGCTGATGCGCGTTTGAAAGCGAAATTACCGGGGTTTTCTTGCCGCAGTGAATCGCGTTTGATATCACCCAGGCGCGCCAAGAGCATCGGGATCGCCTGATGACATGAAAAGGCTTTACAAAATACCCGGTGCTGCGAAAAATTCGGCAGCGCTACCCTGACGGATATGCGGATCGAAGACTATGCCCTGGTAGGGGACATGCAGTCAGCCGCCCTCATCGGCAGGGACGGATCAATCGACTGGCTTTGCCTGCCCCGATTCGACTCCCCCGCCTGCTTCGCGCGTTTGCTGGGCGACGAGTCCAACGGTTTCTGGCACCTGGCCGCCGTTGGACAGCACACGGCCGCCCGGCGATCCTATGTCGGAAACACGCTCATCCTGGAAACCGTCTGGGAAACCCCCACGGGAACGGCCAGGGTGCTCGATTTCATGCCGCCGCGGCACGCCAGTCCCGATCTCGTACGGGTGGTCGAGGGCCTCTCAGGGACCGTGGAGATGACGACGGAGATCCGCGTCCGCTTCGACTACGGCCGCCTGGTCCCGTGGGTGCGCAGGGAGGGCGGCCACCCGCTCGCCATCGGCGGGCCGGACGCCGTCTGGATCCACGCGCACACGGACGTTCCCCTCCGGGGCGGCGACTACCGGCATACGGCGACGTTCACGGTGACCGCCGGGAGGCAGGTGCCGATCGTGCTCACCTGGCGGCCCTCCCATGAGGGGGAACCCGAGCACATCGATCCTCTGGACCAGCTTGAGGAGACCAGGCTGATGTGGGAGGAGTGGTCCTCCCAGTGCCGGTATCGCGGCCGCTGGCGCGACGCCGTGGTCCGCTCGCTGATCACTCTCAAGGCGCTGACGTACAAGCCCACCGGTGGCATCGTCGCGGCGCCCACGACCTCGCTGCCCGAGCACATCGGCGGCGAGCGCAACTGGGACTACCGCTACTGCTGGCTGCGCGACGCGGCGATGACGCTCGACGCGCTCCTGCGGTCGGGATACGTCGAGGAGGCCGGCGCCTGGCAGACCTGGCTGCTGCGCGCCATCGCCGGCCGCCCTGAGGACATGCAGGTCCTGTACGGCGTGGCCGGCGAGCGCCGGCTGCCGGAGATGACGCTCAAGTGGCTGTGCGGCTACGAGGGATCACGGCCGGTCCACATCGGCAATGACGCGACCGATCAGCTCCAGCTCGACATCTATGGCGAGGTCGTCGACACGCTCTACCATGCCCGCAAGCAGGGCATATCGCCCGACGATCGCGCGTGGGCCATGGTCACCGAGATCATGGAGTTCTTCGAGAGCCACTGGACCCAGCCGGACGAGGGACTGTGGGAAGTGCGCGGCTCACGCCGGCACTTCGTCTACTCCAAGGTCATGGCCTGGGTCGCCGCCGACCGCATGGTCCGCATCATCGAAGAACTCGGCCAGCACGGCGAGGTCGAGCGCTGGCGTGCCCTGCGCGACCGCATCCACGCCGAGGTCTGCGACAAGGGCTACGACCCCGGACGCAACACCTTCACCCAGTCCTACGGCTCCCGCGAACTGGACGCGGCCCTGCTGCAGATACCGATCCTCGGCTTCCTCCCACCCGACGACGCTCGGGTGATCGGCACTGTGGAGGCCATCGAACGCGAGCTGATGGTCGACGACCTCGTCCTGCGCTACCCCGTCGCCGAGCAGAACCCGATCGACAACCTGCGGGGCGGCGAGGGCGCCTTCCTCGCCTGCAGCTTCTGGCTCGCCGAGGCACGCGCCCTGATCGGCCGCCGAGAGGAGGCCGTCGAACTGTTCGAGCACCTCGTCGGGCTGTGCAACGACGTCGGCCTGCTCGCCGAGGAGTACGACACTCGGTCGAGCCGCCAAGTCGGCAACTTCCCCCAGGCGTTCAGCCACATCCACCTGATCCGCACCGCGCTGGCCCTGGGGTGATCCGGCAGTACGACATGCCTTCACGGATCAGGCCTCCGCACCATATGCCCGAGCGGTTCCATTGACGCTCTCCTGGAGGACCCTGAACCGGATGTGAACTCTGTCCATGCTCACCCCAGACCCGCTCCTTCCTAGCGTGGATTTCATGGACGACAACGCGCCGCTCCTCGTACAGTCCGCGAACCCGGACCAGCTCCGGGAGCTGTACGCCTGGCTGGCGGAGGAGCCCGATCTACGCGGCTGCGTACAGGTGGCCGAAGAGGAGCCCGCACCCGGGACGATGGGAGCGCCCGTGGCGGCGCTGGAGATCGTGCTCGCCGGCGGGAAGGCGATCGCCGCCCTGGCCTCGGCCGTCGTCGCCTGGCTCCACACCCGTTCGGGCGAGGTGAGCATCAGGCTCAACCGCGCTACCAAGGAGATCGAGGTCAGCGCGAAGGGGGTGAAGAACCTCGACTCCGATGGAGTCGCCGACCTGACGAGGCAGATCGTCGCGAACCTGGGGACATCAGATGGCGGATGAGCGACCCGTCCCGGCCGGCGCCGGCGCGGCTCCCCGGGTCTGCCCGCTCATGCTGTCCTCTCCCGGCGCTCGGGTGCTCGTCGCGGGGACCGGCGTCCATGACCCTCCGTCGCGGCTGCCGGCCATTCCCGCCGTGCCGGCCACTCTCGGCGACCTGGGCGACCGCCTCGTCGAGCGGGCCGGGCTCGACCCGGCCGCGCTCACGCGCGTGGTCGACCCGCCCGACCCCCGGGCTCTCAGCGACGCTCTGGTGCGTACGGCGGCCGAGGCCACATCGGTCGTGATGTTCCACTATGTCGGGCATGGGGTGGTCAGCCCGCGCAACGAGTTACACCTGGCCACCCGGGCCACGGCCGACCTCACCCGGGGCGTCCCCGCGTATCAGGCGCTGCCGTTCTCCGTGGTCCACGAGGTGCTCTCCCAGTGCCGGGCCGAACTCGTCGTCATCGTGCTCGACTGCTGCTTCGCCGGCCGCGCGCACGGCGTCGCGCACGACTCCGTGGGCGCCGTCTTCGACACGGCCTGGTCGGGGGCCTACCTGCTCACCTCCTCCAGCAGAGACGAGTCGTCGTGGGCTTTACCCGGCGAGCGGTACACCGCGTTCAGCGGAGAACTCATCCGGCTCATGGACGAGGGCGATCCGGCCGGCCCGCCGGTCCTCACGCTCGACCACGTCTACCGGAGCCTGGTGCACGCTCTGGCGGAGAAGGGGTTTCCGCGGCCGCGACGGCAGGCGACCGACCTCGGGGACCGTTCCCCCTTCCTGATGAATCCCGCCTACCGCGCGCCGGCCGCACCTGGGGCGCCGGAGATATCGCCCGACGGGGAGGAGAGCCCCTACCGGGGCCTGGCCGTGTTCGGGCCTCAGGACGAGGACGTCTTCTTCGGCCGTGAGGAGCTGACGCGGACGCTCGTGCGGCGGGTGGAGACCCGGCGCCGCAGAGGCGGCCCCCTGCTGGTCACGGGTCCGTCGGGTTCGGGAAAGTCGTCGGTGCTGCAGGCCGGCGTGATTCCCGCCCTGCGGCGTTCGAGCGGGGGTCTCTGCTGTGCGATCTTCACGCCGGGAGCCGACCCGCTGCGGGAGCTGTCCCGGCGGATCGCCGCCCTGACCGACCTCGATCCGGACGACCTCAGGACGAAACTGGAGGCCGACCCGCTCACGCTGCGCCGCGTCGTACAGGCCTGTCCCAGTCCTCCGCTCATCCTGGCCGACCAGTTCGAGGAGCTGTTCACCGTATGCCGGGACGAGTCCCGGCGGCGGGTCTTCGTCGAGGCCCTTGCGGGCGCCTGCCGCCCCGGCGACCGGCGGGAAGAGCCGCCCGCGACGGTCGTGATAGGCATCCGGGCCGACTTCTTCGGATACTGCGCCTCCTATCCCGAGCTGCTGGAGGCGCTCAAGCACCCCGAGATCGTCGGCCCGATGACGAAGGCCCAGCTCCGCGAGGTCATCGAGAGACCCGCGGAACGCTACGGCCTGGTTCTGGAGGAGGGACTGGCGGACCTGCTGCTGGAGGACCTGAGAGCGGACGACGTGGGCGGGCCGGGACTCGCGGGTGTGCTTCCCCTGCTCTCCCACGCCCTGCTGTCCACATGGCAGCGCCGCAGCGGCCGTCTTCTCACCATGGCCGCCTACCGCGCTTCCGGCGGCATCTCCCGGTCCCTGTCCCTCAGCGCCGACGAGACCCTCGGCCGACTGGGGCCGGACGCACAGGCGGTCGCCCACCAGTTGCTCCTGCGTCTGGTGCACCTCGACGACAGGACCGACGACACCCGGCAGCGCGTCGCGCTCCGCAACCTGCTCGCCGGTCAGGAACCGGTCGCGCGCGACGTGCTCGGAGCCTTCGTCCACGCCCGTCTCGTCACCGTGAGCGAGGACAGCGCCGAACTCACCCATGAGACCCTCATCCACGCCTGGCCGCGTCTGCGTACGTGGATCGACGCCGATCGGGCGAGCCTGCTCGTCCGCCAGCACCTGGTCGCGGACGCCGAAGCGTGGGACGAGCACGGGCGCGACCCCGCCTACCTCTACCCCGACAGCCGTCTCGCCGCGGCGCAGACCGCCGTACGCGACGCTCCGGACACGGAGCCGACCGACCTGGAGCGGCGCTTCCTCGACGCGTCTGCCCGCCGCGCCAGCAGGCGCAGACGTACGGCGGCCGCCGTGATCGCCACGCTCACGGTCCTGCTCCTGGCGGCGGTCTCGACAGGCGTCCTCGCTCTGGTCAAGCGGAACGAGGCGGACCGGCAGCGCAACGAGGCGGTCGCCCGCCAGCTGGTGGACACGGCGCAAAAAGTGAAGGACAGGAGCCTCGCCGCCTATCTCTCCCTCGCCGCGTATCACCTGGCCGACCTGCCCGAGACCCGCGGCGCCGTCCTCGCCTCCCGCAGCCAGCCGATCAGCGCTCGGTTGTTCGGTCACACTCGGACGGTGTGGGACGTCGCCTTCAGCCCCGACGGCCGCACCCTCGCCTCCGTCTCGGCCGACAGGACGCTGCGGCTGTGGGACACCGGCGGGCGACCGGCAAGGCAGGTGTTCCGGCACGTGGGCCGCGACGAGATGCGCGGCGTGGCCTTCAGCGCCGGGGGCGGCCTGCTCGCGGTCTCCTCCCATGACGGCGCGGTCACACTGTGGAACCCCGCCGATCCACGCAGTCCCCGCCTGCTCTCGTCGTTCCGCGCCGGCGCCCGGCCGTTGAACGAGATCGCCTTCAGCCCTCGGGAGCCTCTGCTCGCGGTGTCCTCCGCCGACGGGACGGCGACCCTGTGGGACGTGCGCGACCCCTCGCGTCCCCGGCTCGCCGGGAACCTGCACGGCCATGCCGGCGAGGTGCGGGACGTCGCGTTCAGCCCGGACGGCAGGTGGCTGGCGACCGCGTCCTCCGACCGCAGCGTCCGGCTGTGGGACGTCGCCGACCCCGGGTCGCCGTGGCCCTTGTGGGAGTCGCGGAGGCGGGCGAAACCTCTGGAGGCCGTCGCCTTCTCCCCGGACGGCGGTGCGCTGGTCGCCGGCGGGGGGGGCAACGAGGTGCTGAAATGGGACCCGCGCAATCTGGCCAGGCCGCCGATCCCCCTGCCTCTCGACGGCGAAACGCCCATCCACGATCTGGCGTTCCGTCCCGGCAGCCGCATCCTGGTCGGCGCCTCGATCGACAATTTCGCCCATATCTGGGATGTTTCCGACAAGGGCGGTCCGCGACTCCTCCGGAGCCTGCAGGGACACACCAACGACTGCCAGGCGGTCGCGGTCAATCCGAGGAACGGCACGATAGCCACCGGATCGGCCGATCGCACCGTACGGCTGTGGCACGTCGACACATCGGGATTCGTCCCTCCGCTGCCGCGACTGTTCGGCCACGGGCCGGGCAAGGACGCCGATCACGTGGCGCTCAGTCCAGACCGGCGCACGCTCGCCAGCGTGTCGGACGACACGACCGTGCACCTGAGCGACGTCCGGGACCCTCGGCATCCGCGTCCGCTTCCCGTGCACACCGGGCACACGAAAGCCGTCACCAAGGCATCGTTCAGCCCGGACGGACGTCTCCTGGCGACCGCCTCCGACGACGCCACCGTACGGCTGTGGGACGTCCGTGATCCCGATAGGCCCTCGAAGGCGCTCGCCGTCATCCGGTGCGGCGTGGACAAGGCGTCCGGGGTGGAGTTCGGCGCCGACGGCCGGACGCTCGTCATCGCCGTGGACGAGAGGGTGGAGTTCTGGGACGTCGCCGGACCCCGGTCGCCAAAGCCACTCCTGACCCTGCCGAACATGCCGGCGCAGATACGCGACCTGGCGCGCAGCCCCGACGGGCGGCTCCTGGCCCTCGCCGCGGCCGACGGCAACGCCTACCTCTACGACATCGGCACCGCGCGGCGGCCGGTTCGGACGGCCGTCCTCTCCGGTCACACCGGGAGACTGCAGGCGGTGACCTTCGGACCCGACGGGCGCACACTGGTGACGACCGCCACCGACGGCACCGCACGCCTGTGGGACGTCTCCGATCCGCTCCGGCCGCACCCGCTGGCCAGGCTCATCGAGCCGACGGAAGAGGTCGTCGACGCGGCCTTCAGCCCCGACGGGCGGACGCTCGCCGCCGCCGGGGTCGGCCTCCTGCATCTGTGGGACACAACCGACCGCGCACATCCCCGCTCCCGGTTGGTCTACCCCATCGGCAGGGGCGGCCTGGGACTTTACGGCGTGGTGTTCCTCACCCCCCGGACGGTGGTCACCGCCGGGCAGAAAGGCGACGTCCAGATGTGGAACGACGACCTCGGCCAGGCGCTCACGCACATCTGTCAGAGCGCGGGAACCGCCACAATCACCGAGGAGGAGTGGCACCGCTACCTGCCGGGCAGGGAGTACGACCCGCGGTGCCCCTGAGTGCCGGCCGCATAAGCCCGGCCGCTCACGCGCACCGGCGGCCGGCGGCGGCCGGGCGTCTTCTGTGCGCGATGCTGATCACGCTGCTGGTCCTGACCTGCGGCTCCGCCGCCGCTCCCCGGCGGTCGGCGGCCGTCGGCTCGCGGGACCTGACGACCGGGTGGTTCCTCCGGCCGGCGGACGAGGTAGCGGACGGCGGCGCCGCCGTCTCCCGCACCGGCTACGACACGACGGGCTGGAAACCGGTCACGCTGCCGTCCACCGTCCTGGCCGGGCTGGTGGCCAACGGCGTCTACCAGGACATCTACCGCGGAACGAACCTGCGGTCCGTCCCGGATCTGACCCGGCGGCGGTGGTGGTTCAGGGGCGAGTTCACCACCCCCGCCACCGGACCGGGACGGGTGCGGTGGCTCCGGTTCAAGGGCATCGGCTACCGGGCGCGGATCTGGCTGAACGGCAGGCCGCTCGACGCCGGCACCGCGGGCAGCATGGTCGTCCACGAGTACGACGTGTCCGGCCTGCTCAGGCCGGACAGGAACGCGCTGGCGGTCCTGGTGACCCCGCCCCGGCACCGCTGCGCGGACCTGTCCTTCTGCACCGTCGACTGGAACCCCGAGGCCCCCGACATGAACGCCGGCCTGTGGGGAAAGACCTCGATCATCACGAGCGGCCCGGTCGCGTTGCGCGATCCGCACGTGACGACGACCCTGCCGCTGCCGAGGACGGACAGCGCGGACCTGACCGTCTACGTCGACGCGGTCAACGCCACCGACAGTCCCGTGGACGCCACCGTGCGCGGAAGCGTCACCAAGCCGGGCCGTCCGGCGATCGGCTTCAGCCGGGACATCAGGCTGAAGCCCGGTGAGCGGCGCGAGATCGCCTTCACCACGGAGACGCACCCGGCGCTGCACCTCACCGAGCCCGCTCTCTGGTGGCCGCATCGGTTCGGCTCTCCCGAGCTGTATCGGCTCACCATGTCGGCGCACGCCGGCACGGTCCTCTCGGACACCACGGCGATCGATTTCGGCGTGCGGCAGGTCACCGCGCATCGGACCGCCGTGAACGGCACCTCGTTCGTCGGCTACCGGGTCAACGGGCGCGATCTGCTCTTCCGGGGCGGCGGATACACCTGGGACCTGCTCCAGCGGTGGGACACCCGCACCAACGCCACCCACATCAGGTACGCCAAGGAGATGGGCCTGAACATGATCCGCCTCGAAGGCACGCTCGGCAACGAGGAGCTGTACGATCTGGCGGACCGCTCCGGCATCCTGATCATGGCCGGCTTCGCGTGCTGCAGCGCGTGGGAGAACGACCGCCGCTGGTCCGCACAGCAGGAGCACATCGCGCTCGCCTCCCTGAACAGCCAGATGCGCGCCCTGCGCGCGCACCCGAGCGCCTTCGTCTGGGCATACGGCAGTGACAAGCCCGTGAGCGCGGCCCACCTGACGGCCTACAAGAAGATCGCCCACCGCCTCCACTGGCCGAATCCCACTCTCGACAACGTCGCCACCTGGTCCAACCCGCACGCGGGAGTCAAGATGGACGGCCCCTATCAGTGGGAGCCGCCCGTCCTGTGGTGGGATCGGACCAGGGCGGGCGGCGCGTCCGGGACGACCGCCGAGGCCGGAACCGAGGCGCCGCCGCCGCTGGAGAGCCTGCGGCGTTTCATCCCGCCCGCGCACCTGTGGCCGATAGGCGGCGTCTGGGACTACCACGCGGGCAGGCCCGGCAGCCCCTTCGCGAGTCTCGCCCCCTTCACCCGCGGCCTGACCCGCCGGTACGGCGAGGTCACCGATGTGACCGACTACGCGAGGAAGGCGGAACTGCAGGCCTACGAGACCACCCGATCGTTCTTCGAGGCCTGGAACGCGCAGCAGCACACCAGAACCTTCGGGACGGTCTTCTGGATGCTCGACAGCGCATGGCCGTCGATGCGATGGAGCCTGTACGACTACTACTTCAAACCCGGCGGCGCCTACTTCGGCGCGAAGAAGGCCAACGAACCGGTGCACATCATGTACGACTACGTCACGCGTGACGTGTACGTCGCCAACTCCACCCTGTCCGGGCGACGTGACCTGTCCGCCACCGTCACCGTTCACGGCGTCCCGGACCTGACCACGAGGTACGAGACCGAAGTCACACTGGACGTCCCAGCGAACGCCTCCACACGGGTGACGACGATCCCGGCTCTCACCGGGCCGCCGGCCACCCATCTCATCAGGCTGCGGCTTCGGGACGCGCACGGCGTCGTCGTCAGCGAGAACCTGTACTGGTACTCGGCCTCGCCGGACGTGCTCGGCCCCGGAGGTGACTACAAGGGAACACCGGTGGCCGCCTATGCCGATCTCAGCGGGCTGAACAGGCTGCCCCTCGACTCTGATCTGACCGCCGCCGCCTCACGAGCCCGGCACGGTGACCGGGAGACGGTCACCGTCATCCTGACCAACGCGAGCGCGACGGACATCGCCTTCTTCGTACGGGCCGAACTCATCGCCGGCGACGGCGGCACCGAGATCCTGCCGATCTCGTACAGCGACAACTACGTGTCGCTCTGGCCCGGCGAACGCACGATCATCACGGCCTCCTACCACAGCGACGATCTGCGCGGCCGGCCTCTCCACCTCCGGGTCGGCGGCTACAACGTGCCCGCCACATCGATCCCCGTATCGTGAGGGGCGACAAGGCCACAACAGGGCCAGGCGAGGTGAAAACGGCGCCCGGCCCGCCTGCCGCGGGCCGGGCGCCGCTTCTGTCACCAGTTGCCCAGTCTGCGCGCGCTCCGCTCGCCCCGCTCATGCCGGCGGAACGCCTGTGCCATCGCCAGTGCGGCGGCTCCCAGCGCAAGGGTCACGATGCCGATCGCCACGTTGTTCCAGATGGTCGTCGCCGTGGCCTCACGTCCCGCGCGCACCACAAACGGCGAGACGATCGCCCACACGCCGAGCAGCGGGAGCAGCCACCCCAGTCCGTACGTGCGGCCGTAGGCGGACGCGAGCCCGAGAGCGAGAGCGGAGATCACGAGGCCGGTGACGAGGTTGCTGACGGTCAGGCCGCGGAGTCCGAAGAACCCGACGATCCACGGCGAGAGGGCCAGGTAAAGGCCGGCCAGGAAGGACAACCCCTCCAATACCTGGGCGGGGGCCGTCGAGCCCGCCCGATCGTAGGTCTGTCGCAGTTCGGTGACGTCGGGATGACGCTCGAGGCCGGTGGGTCCAACCATGTCTGGTTCCGCCTTTCCTGCTGCGTGCGTTTGTGCAAACGGCCATACCCCCAAAAATCCCGGCATTCTCGCTTTGTATTAATAATCGTGTCTTTCTTTGGTTATAGCCCAATAAAAAGGGTTCGGAGCGTTCACGCCGACATGCGGCGGCCATCGCCGGGGAGGGTACTGACAGGGCCTCGATCAGAGGGCCCGCGACGACGAGAAGCCTGAGACGGGGCGCGGGGGTCATGATCGCTGTTGTCCTGGCGGTGCTCGCCGCGGCGGCCAACGCCGTCGCGTCCGTACTGCAGCGCCGGGCCGCCCGCGCCGCCCCCGCCACCGAGGCGTTCCGGCCCGGCCTGATCTGGGACCTCGTCCGGCGGCCCACCTGGCTGGGCGGCATCGCCGCGCTCATCGCGGGTTTCCTGCTGCAGGCCGGCGCCCTGACGAGCGGAGGACTCGCACTCGTCCAGCCCCTGCTCGTCGCGGAACTGCCGATCACGATGCTGGTGGCCGGCTGGATGTTCCGGGTCCGCCTCGACCCCAAGACCTGGCTGGCCGTCGGCTTACTGACGGCCGGCCTGGCCGGGTTCCTCGCGGCGGCCTCGCCCACCCCCGGCCACCGGCTTCCCGGCCTGCTGACCTGGGTGATCTCGGCGGGCGTGACCATCGGGCTCCTCGCCTGCTTCGTGACCGCCGCGATCGCCGCCGGCGGGGCCGCCCGCGCGGTGCTGCTCGGGATGGCCGCCGGGCTGGGTTTCGCCTACACCGCCGTCCTCATGAAGCGCACGGTGGACGAGTTGCCGGCCGGCGCGCGGACGCTCGCCGGCTCCTGGTCGCTGTGGGCCATGGTGGCCGCCGGGCTGTGCAGCCTGTTCCTGCTGCAGAACGCCCTGCACAGCGGTCCGCTCGTCGCCGTGCAGCCCGCGCTGACCGTGACCGACCCCGTGGCGAGCACGGCGTACGGCGTGGCGATGTTCGGCGAGGACATCCGCACCGGCCCGTGGGTGGTGCCCGAGCTGACGGGCATGGCCCTCATCCTGTACGGCAGCGTGCTGCTGTCGCGGTACGCGCCGCTCAGGAGGCAGGCTCACATGATCGGGACGCGGCGGCGAGGTCCGGGAGAAGAAGGGACTCGGCCGGCGAAGCGCTGAACAGGGCGGCGGCCCGCGCGGTGAGCGCGGCCCGCCCGGGCAGGCCGGGCTGGAGCCGGTCGAGCGCCCGCAGCAGGTCCGCGCGGCGGCGCACGTGGACGCTCACCCCGGCGCGTGCCATCGCGCGCACGCCGTCCCCGCCGTGACCCGCGATGGGCCGGTACGTGACGACCGGCACCCCCGCGGCGAACGCCTCCCTGCAGGTCAGCCCGCCCGCGTTGTCGACCAGCGCGTACGCGGAGGCGAGCAGGTCCGCCAGGTCGTCACGCCAGCCGAGAGCGGCGCCCGCTCCGGCGCGGCCGAGCAGCCGCACGAGACGGCGGCGCAGCCGCTCGTTGCGCCCGCACAGCACGACGGGCGCGTACCGGCCCGACCGGGCCAGGATCCCGGCGGTCTCCGCGACCCGGCCGACCCCCCAGGATCCCGCGCAGACGAGCACGATCGGCCCGCCGTCCCGCAGGCCGATCCGGGTCCGGACGTCCGCCATGCCGGCGCGGTCCCGGGGCGCCGCGAACCCGGGGCGGACGATCGGGGCGCAGCGGAAGGCCGGACGGCCGAGGGCGGCCGTCACGGCGAGGGCCGTGGCCGCGTCCGGGCACAGGTAGCGGTCGTTGCCGGGGTGCAGCCAGAGGCGGTGCACGGCGAAGTCGGTCAGCACGACCACGCTCGGCGCCGCGAGCCGCCCCCGCGCCCGCAGGTGCCCCGCGGCCTGCGCGGCCACGTGGAAGACCGGCACGACCAGCGAGGGGCGGACGCGGCGCACCGCCCGGGCCAGCCCGGCGGCGGCCACCACCGTCAGCGGCGAGGTGGACGGGGCCCGGCGTGAGACGAAGAAGACGCGGTAGACCAGCGCGTACAGCCACGGCGCCCGCAGCATCACCACGCGGTACCACCACCGCAGCAGCGCGCCGAGCCGCAGCGGCAGCAGGGCGAGCACGTCCACGATCTCCGCGCGCACCCCGGCGGCGGTCAGGCGGCGCGCCAGTTCGGCGGCGACGGCGTCGTGGCCCGCGCCCATCGAGGCGCTGACGATCAATGCCCTGTCCCTCATGGCCCTCCTTCCGGGGTGGGGGGCGGCGTGGCGGACACTGGAAGGCGATGCGACCTCACACGCTCGCCGCCGCCGGACTGGCCCTGCTCCACGCGGGACCGGGGGCGGCCTGGCTGCCTCCGGTCCGCCGCCTGCTGCCGTCTCTGGCGGGCGAGGGCGATCCCGGGCACGTGGCGCTGACCTTCGACGACGGGCCGGACCCGCGCTCTACCCCGCTGTTCCTCGACGAGCTGGACCGGCTCGGGTGCCGGGCGACCTTCTTCCTCCTCGGCGAGCTGCTCGAACGCCACCCCGAGGTCGGGCGGAGCGTCGCGCGGGCCGGTCACGAGGTGGCCGTGCACGGCTGGCGGCACGGCAACGCCCTGGTCGCCCGGCCGGGCAGGGTCGCCGCGGAGATCGGCAGGGCCGCGCGCCTCGTCGCCGCCGTCACCGGTGTACCGCCCTCGTGGTACCGCCCGCCGTACGGCGTGCTGAGCGCCGAGGCGCTGCTCGCGGCCCGGTGGCACGGCCTGCGGCCGGTGCTGTGGACGGCCTGGGGCGCGGACTGGACGGCACGGGCCACGCCCGGCTCGGTGCTGCGCACCCTGGAGCCCGGCCTGCGCGGCGGGGCGACGCTGTTGCTGCACGACTGCGACCACACCTCCGCCCCGGGTTCCTGGCGTTCGGCGCTGGGCGCGCTCGCCGGCGTGGTCGGCCGCTGCCGCGCCGCCGGACTGCGGGTCGGACCGCTGGGCGCCCACGGCGTGGGTGTACCCGGCGGCGCGGGGGCCCACCGGCTCCCGCTCCCGGCAAGCTTTTACCCACGGCCGGAAGCGTAAGAAGCGGGAAAAAGGCCGCTTACTTCCACCGTCTTTCCCGACCACGTTTTTACCGCTTCTTCCGTTAGCGGCGCGGCGGTGTACGCCGCTTTTCCCGGGAGGTTGCGCACGTAAAAACGCCCGCCCGCTCTATCGGGTTTTGTGGTGAATTGCGGTGGAGATTCTTCAGGCATGTCCGCAGCGGACGTACGCGACGCCGCGCGCCGGGAGAACTTCCCGGTGGCCTCCCGCCTGCTGCCGCGCGCGTACCGCCTCGACCTGATGGCGGTGTACTGCTTCGCCCGTTACGTGGACGACGTCGGCGACGAGGCGGACCCCGCCGAGCGGCCCGCCCTGCTCAACGCGGTGGAGGCCGACCTGGGCCGGCTCTACGCCGGGGGGAGCCCGCGGCTGCCCGCCGTGCGGGCGCTGACGCCGCTGGTCGCCGGGCGCGGCGTGCCGCGGGCGCACTTCCTCCACCTCGTGGAGGCCAACCGGCGCGACCAGGTGGTGCGGCGCTACGACACATTCGCGCAACTGCTGGCCTACTGCGAGCTGTCCGCCAACCCGGTCGGCCGGATCGTCCTGCACGTCTTCGGCGCGGCCACGCCGGAGCGGGCGCGGCTGTCGGACCGCATCTGCTCGGCCCTGCAGGTGATCGAGCACTGCCAGGACGTGGGTGAGGACCACGCCCGCGGCCGGGTCTACCTCCCCGCCGAGGACCTGCGCAGGTTCGGCTGCCGCGAGGCCGACCTCGGCGCCCCGCACGCGTCCCCGCGGCTGCGCCGGGCCGTCGCCCTGCAGGCCCGCCGCGCCGCCACGCTGCTGGACGAGGGCATGCCGCTGCTGGAGACGCTGAGCGGGTTCGCGCGCACCGCGGTGGCCGGGTACGTCGCGGGCGGGCGGGCCGCGCTCGCGGCGCTGGAGCGCGGGCGGCACGACGTCCTCGGCCGGGCGGTCCGCGCGCGCCGCCGCGCGGTGCTCGGCGAGTGGGCACGCGTGCTGAAGGAGGTGAACGGTGACGGTTCCCGGCGCGATTCCTGATCCCGTCCCCGACCGCCCGCCCGGCCCCGCGCTGCGCCCCGTCGGCGCGGGACCGGCCCGCACGCCGGCGCCCGTACCGCTGCCGCTGGCCTACCGGCACTGCGAGCGCGTCGTGCGCACCCGGGCACGCAACTTCGCCTACGGAATCCGCCTGCTCGCCCCGCCCGAGCGCCGCGCGCTCTGCGCGCTCTACGCCTTCGCCCGGCGGATCGACGACATCGGCGACGCGGCCGGGCCGGTGGACGAGCGGCTGTCGGCGCTGGAGGAGGCGCGGGCGGGGCTGCGGGCGCCGCGGCCGGACCCCGCCGACCCCGTGCTGGTGGCCCTGCGTGACACCGCCGCGCGCTTCCCCATCCCGCTGGAGGCGTTCGAGGAGCTGATCGACGGATGCGCCGCCGACGTCGCGGGCGCGCGCTACCAGTCCCACGACGACCTCGTCGGCTACTGCCGGGAGGTCGCCGGGTCCATCGGGCGGCTGTCGCTCGGCGTCTTCGGCCTGGCCGGCGGCCCGGGCCGCGATCCCGGGGCGCTGCGGCGCGCGGCGCGGCTCGCGGACTCCCTGGGGGTGGCGTTGCAGCTCACCAACGTGCTCAGGGACCTGCGTGAGGACCGGTGCGCCGGGCGGGTGTACCTGCCGGCCGACGACCTGCGCAGGTTCGGCTGCACGCTCGGCCTGGACGCGTCGGGGGCGTTCACCGACCCGCCCGAGCGGCTGGCGCGGCTCGTCCGGTACGAGGCCGGGCGGGCGCTCGCCTGGTACGCCGAGGGGATGCGCCTGATCCCGCTGCTCGACCGGCGCAGCGCGGCCTGCACCGCGGCGATGGCCGGCATCTACCGGCGCCTGCTCGCCCGAATCGCCGCCGACCCGGCCCGGGCGCTGGCCGGGCGCCTGTCGCTCACGCCCTGGGCGAAGGCGATGGTCGCGGCCCGCGCGATCGCGGGAGCGGCCCGATGAACGGCCCGACGAACGGCACGGGTTACGACGGGGTTGCGCCCGTGGCGGTGGTGGGCGGCGGCCTCGCCGGCATCACCGCGGCCCTCGCGCTCGCGGAGGCCGGCCGGCCGGTGACCCTGTACGAGGCGAGGCCCCGGCTCGGCGGGGCAACCCATTCCTTCGCCAGGGGCGGCCTGACGGCCGACAACGGGCAGCACGTCTTCCTGCGCTGCTGCACGGCGTACCTCGGCCTGCTCGACCGGCTCGGCGGGACCGGGCGGGTGCGCCTGCAGGAGCGTTTCGACGTGTGCGTGCTCACCCCGCACGGCGGGCGGGGACGGCTGCGCCGGGCCGCGCTGCCCGGGCCGTTCCACCTGCTCCCGGCGCTCGCGGGCTACCGCCTGCTGTCCCCCGCCGACCGGCTGCGCGCGGCGCGCGGCGCGCTCGCGCTGCGCGGGCTCGACCCGGCCGCGCCCGCCCTCGACCGGGCCGCGCTCGGCGGCTGGCTGGCCGCCAACGGCCAGCGGGAGGCCGTACGCCGGGCGCTGTGGGACCTGTTCGCGGTGGCGGCGCTCAACATCCCGTCCGACGAGGCCGCGCTGGGGCCGGCGGCGATGGTCTTCAAAACGGCTCTACTGGGCCGCGCCGACGCCGCCGACATCGGCGTGCCGTCCGTGCCGCTCGGCGACCTGCACGGCGGCGCCGCGCTCGCGGCCATCGCCCGCCTGGGCGGCGAGGTGCGGCTGCGGGCGAAGGTGGACGCGGTGCTGCCGGGGCCCTCGGTCCTCGTGGGCGGCCGGCGGGTCGAGGCGCCGGCCGTCGTCGTCGCCGCCCCGCACGGCCAGGCCGCGCGGCTCGTCCCCGCGGAGGCGGCGCCGGACCGGGACGCCTGGGCCGGCCTCGGCGCGAGCCCGATCGTCAACGTGCACGTGGTCTACGACCGGCCGGTCACCCGGCTGCCGTTCGCCGCCGTCGTCGGCTCACCGGTGCAGTGGATCTTCGACAGGACCGAGGCGGGCGGGCTCGCCCGGGGCCAGTACCTGACGGTCTCGGTGTCGGCGGCGCGGCACTGGATCGACGTGCCCACGGCGGTGATGCGGGAGGTGTTCCTGCCCGAGCTGGAGCGGCTGCTGCCGGCCGCGCGGGCGGCGCGGGTCGTGGACCTGTTCATCACCAGGGAGCGGCGGGCGACCTTCCGGCAGGTCCCGGGGAGCGGGGGGCTGCGCCCCGGCGCGGCCACCCGGTGGCCGGGTGTGTTCCTCGCCGGCGCGTGGACCGACACGGGCTGGCCCGACACGATGGAGGGTGCCGTGCGCAGCGGACTCCAGGCGGCCCGCCTCGTGAGGCGGCATCTCGAACGGGAGCAGGCGCGGTGACCGGCGTCACCACCGGGGTCGCCACCGGCGCCGCCCGCGCCGAGACCGCCCTCGAGGCGGCCCGTGACCACCTGCTCGGCCTGCAGTCGCCCGGGGGATGGTGGAAGGGCGAATTGCGGGCCAACGTGACGATGGACGCCGAGGACCTCCTGCTGCGCGAGTTCCTCGGCGTGCGGACCGCGCGGGAGACGGCCGAGGCAGCCCGGTGGATCAGGTCGCAGCAGCGGGCGGACGGCGGCTGGGCCAACTTCCACGACGGTCCCGCCGACCTGTCCACCACGGTCGAGGCGTACGCCGCGCTGCGCCTGGCGGGCGACCCGCCCTCGGCCCCGCACATGCGCGCCGCGGCGGCGTGCGCGCGCGGGGCCGGCGGCGTCGAGTCGGCCCGGGTCTTCACCCGGATCTGGCTCGCCCTGTTCGGCCAGTGGCGGTGGGAGGACCTGCCGGTCATCCCACCGGAGATCATGTTCCTGCCGCCGTGGTGCCCGCTGAACGTCTACGACTGGGCCTGCTGGGCGCGGCAGACCATCGTGCCGCTCACGATCGTGACCGCGCACCGGCCGGTCCGCCCGCTGCCGTTCGCCCTGCCGGAGCTGCGGGCCGGGCATCCGCCGCGCCGCGCCGCGCGTACCGGCTGGGACGCGGCGTTCGCGGCGCTCGACCGCGCTCTGCACCGGTACGAACGGCGGCCGCTCGCGGGGCTGCGCCGCGCCGCGCTGCGGCGGGCCGCCGAGTGGGTCGTGGCCCGCCAGGAGGCCGACGGCTCCTGGGGCGGCATCCAGCCTCCCTGGGTCTACTCGCTGATCGCCCTTAGCCTGAGCGGGTACGGCCTGGACCATCCCGTCATGCGGGCCGGCCTGGCCGGGCTGGACAGGTTCACCATCAGGGAGAACGGCACGCGCCGGCTGGAGGCGTGCCAGTCGCCGGTCTGGGACACCGCGCTCGCGATGACCGCTCTCCTGGACGCCGGCCTGCCCCGCGACCACCCCGCGCTGGACAGAGCGGGCGAGTGGCTGCTGCGCGAGGAGGTGCGCGGGCCTGGCGACTGGGCGGTGCGGCGGCCCGGGCTCGCGCCGGGCGGCTGGGCGTTCGAGTTCGACAACGACGGCTACCCCGACGTCGACGACACGGCGGAGGTGGTCCTCGCGCTGCGCCGGTGGGGCCGGCCCGACGCCCGCCCGGCGGTGGAGCGGGGGCTGCGCTGGATGGCCGGGATGGCCTGCCGCGACGGGGGGTTCGCCGCCTTCGACGCCGACAACACCCGCACGCTGTGCCTGCGGCTGCCGTTCTGCGACTTCGGCGCGGTCATCGACCCGCCGACGGCCGACGTGACCGCGCACGTGGTCGAGGCGCTGGCCGCCGAGGGCCTGGCCCGCTCCCCCGTCGTACGGCGGGCCGTGAGGTGGCTGCTGCGGGCGCAGGAGCCCGACGGCTCGTGGTTCGGCAGATGGGGGGCCAACCACGTGTACGGCACCGGCGCGGTGCTGCCCGCACTCGCGGCGGCCGGGATGCCGCCCGGCGCCCCCTGCGTACGGCGGGCCGTGGCCTGGCTCAAGGCCCACCAGCACCCCTGCGGCGGCTGGGGCGAGGACATGCGCTCCTACCGCGACCCCGCGTGGATCGGGCGGGGCGAGCCGACCGCCTCGCAGACGGCGTGGGCCCTCATCGGCCTGCTCGCCGCCGGGGAGCGCGGCCGGTCCGTGGACAGGGGGGCGGCCTGGCTGGCCGGCAGCCAGCGCCCCGACGGCACGTGGGACGAGCCGCACTACACCGGGACGGGCTTCCCCGGCGACTTCTTCATCAACTACCACCTCTACCGCCTCGTCTTCCCCCTCAGTGCGCTCGGCCGCTACCTGCGCGCCCGGGAGGTGACGCCATGACCGGCCTGATCGTGTGCACCGCGCTGGGGATGGAGGCGCGGGCCGTCGCCCGCGGCCTGCGGCCCGCGCGTGACCACCCCCGCGTCCGGGTCTTCCGGATCGGGATGGGGCCGGAGCGCGCGGCGCGCGCGGCGGCCTTGCTCCCGCCCGCCGCCGCCCTCGCCGTCACCGGCTTCGGCGGGGCCCTCCACGAGGGCCTGCGTCCCGGGGACGTGCTCGTCGCCACCGAGGTCCGCTCCGGCGGCCGGGTGTGGCCGTGCCCGTCGGCCCCGCTGCTCGCCGGAGAGCTCGTCCGGGCGGGGCTGCCCGCCCGCACCGGCCCGCTCGTCACCTCGCCGGGGATAGTGACGGGCCGGGCCCGGCTCGCCCTGGCCCGCGAGGGCGCCTGCGCCGTCGACATGGAGAGCGCTGTTATCGCGGAAGCCGCGGACGGGCGGCCGTTCGCGGCCGTGCGGGTCATCGTGGACACCCCGGGTGTCCCCCTGCTGAACCCCGCCACCCTGGGCGGCGCGGTCGCCGCGCGCCGCGCGCTCACCCGGATCGGCCCGGTGTTGGCGCGGTGGGCGGCGGCCGTGGGCCCGCGCCGGGTCCTGCTGGCCTCGCCCCGCTCGTTCTGCGCCGGGGTCGAGCGGGCCATCGAGATCGTGGAGCGCGCGCTGGACCGGTTCGGCGCGCCGGTGTACGTGCGCAAGCAGATCGTGCACAACATCCACGTCGTACGCGACCTGGAGCGGCTCGGCGCGGTGTTCGTCGACGACCTGGCCGAGGTGCCGGAGGGCGCGGTGACCGTCTTCTCCGCGCACGGGGTCGCGCCCGCCGTGCGGGAGGAGGCGGCGCGGCGCGGGCTGCGCGTCGTCGACGCGACCTGTCCGCTGGTCGCGAAGGTCCACGCGGAGGCCCGCAGGTTCGCCGCGCGGGGCGATCTCGTCGTGCTGATCGGCCACGCGGGGCACGAGGAGGTCGAGGGCGTGCTCGGGGAGGTGCCCGGCGCGGGCGTGCTGGTCGAGGACGAGGCCGGGGTGGAGGGCGCGGTCGAGGGCCTGCGGCCGGGGCGCGGGGTCGCCTACCTCACCCAGACCACGCTCGCGGCCGACGAGGCCGGGCGGGTCGCGGCGGCGGTCCGGCGGCGCTTCCCGGACGCCGAGGGCCCGCGCGGCGACGACATCTGCTACGCGACGACCAACCGGCAGCGCGCGGTGCGCGCCGTCGCCGCGGAGGCCGGCCTGGTCCTGGTCGTCGGTTCGGCGAACTCCTCCAACGCCCTGCGCCTCACCGAGGTCGCCGGGCGCTCAGGTCACGGTGGGGCGCCGCTCGTCCGCCTGGTCGACGGTCCGGGCGACGTCGCGCTCGACTGGCTGCGCGGAGTGCGGACGGTCGGGCTGACCGCCGGGGCGTCGACGCCCGGCTCGCTGGTGGACGCCGTCGTGGCGGCCCTCGGCGGACTCGGCCCGCTGGAGGTGGAGGAGCGCCGGGTGATCGAGGAGAACGTCGAGTTCACGTTGCCGAAGGAGGTGCGACCCTGATGCCGATGCCCTTACGCCAGAGCCTGCGTGTCGGCGCTTACATCCTGCGCCAGCGGCTTCGCCGGCGGGAGAGGTTCCCGCTGCTGCTCGAACTCGAGCCGTTGTTCGCGTGCAACCTGAAGTGCGCGGGCTGCGGGAAGATCCAGCACCCGGCCGGCGTGCTGAAACAGCGCATGCCGGTCGAGCAGGCGGTGGCCGCCGTCGAGGAGTGCGGCGCCCCGATGGTGTCGATCGCGGGCGGGGAGCCCCTCATGCACCCCCAGATCGGGGAGATGGTCGAGGAGCTGGTGGCGCGCAGGAAGTACGTCTTCCTGTGCACCAACGCGCTGCTGATCCCGCGCAAGATCGACCGGTTCGAGCCGTCGCCCTACTTCGCCTGGGCGGTCCACATCGACGGCCTGCGCGAGCGGCACGACGCGTCGGTGTGCAAGGAGGGCGTGTTCGACGAGGCGGTCGCGGCGGTGCGCGAGTGCCGGCGGCGCGGCTTCCGCGTCACCACCAACACCACGTTCTTCGCCGGGGACAGCCCGCGCACGGTCGTCGAGGTGCTCGACTTCCTCAATGACGAGCTGTGCGTCGACCAGATGATGATCTCGCCGGGGTACGCCTACGAGAAGGCGCCCGACCAGGACTGCTTCCTGGGCGTGCGGCAGACGCGGGAGCTGTTCCGCGCCGCGTTCGCGGGCGGCAACCGCGGGCGCTGGCGGTTCAACCACTCGCCGCTGTTCCTCGACTTCCTCGAGGGGAAGACCGACTTCCCCTGCACGGCCTGGGCGATCCCGTCCTACTCGGTGTTCGGCTGGCAGCGGCCCTGCTACCTGATGGCCGACGGGTACGCGAAGACCTACCGGGAGCTGGTCGAGGAGACCGACTGGGACTCCTACGGCCGGGGGCGGGACGCGCGCTGCGCCAACTGCATGGCGCACTGCGGCTACGAGCCGACGGCGGTCTTCGCCACCCTCGGCTCGCTGCGCGAGTCCCTGCGCGCCCTGCGCGGCACATAGGAGCCGGGGCGCTCATGGATGCGGAAGACGGGGTGCCGAGGCGCTATCCGGTGGAACTCCGGCAGCGGCGCCGTCGGCCCCAGCCCCAGATGAGGCCGCGCACCCGGCGCGCCGGCAAGGTAGCGACGCAGGATCTGCGCACGATGCTCAGACGGGATCTCCTCGAGCAGGATCGGACACTCGCGCCCCTGACGGCGAAGCGCGGCCTTGCCGCCCGCGGCCTCGACATTGCGCACCCAGCTCGCGTCCGGCCCGAGCATCGAGACGAGGAAGTCGGCGCCGCGGTAGTGGGTGACCGCGACCGGAACCGGCGTGATGGTCCCGCTGCGGCGCCCCACCACCTTCAAGACGGCGGCACGCCGCGGTGACAGCCACCGAGCCCCATACAGCAGGACGTCAAGCCGGTTCCCGAGCCGCATGAGCGCGTTCGGCCGCCCTCCTCGATACATCGCACGCTTGAGTGCGGCGACCCCGCGTGTCAGAGCACGGCCGACGCTTTGCGCCGCCGTGGGACCTTTGGTCATCCCGCCCTTCTCCACAGCACGACCGCGGCGAGACCGGGAACACAAGGAAGGACCAGCAGCCAGCCCAGCAGCGGGGCCAGACCGACATCACCCGAGGTGTCCTGGACGGTCAGTGCGGCGATCGCGACGCAGAGCGCGATCCCGAACAGCCCGATCGCCAGCGGGGAAGTCCAGCGCTTACCGGCGCGGGCCGCCCAGATCGTGCCCATCCAGCCCAGGAGTCCCAGCGCCCCGACCACAGACAGGATGACCAGGTAGGCGGTGACGGCAGTGTCGATCGCACCGGGCGCGTAGGCCGGGTAGCCGGCCTTGATGTGGTCCGCCAAGACGGTCGTGGTGGCCCGGTCGACGAACGGAAAGAGGGCGGCGATCGAGGTGAGTCCTGCCCCGATGTACATCATCGCCAACGCGGTCCGGGTGCGCGATCTCTGCTTCAGCGTGGTCATGGCATGAGTCCTTCCGGAGTAAAGAGAAAGTCACTGTCTCCAGCAAGTGACTGTAGGGATCTGTTTTCAGACAGTCAATGTCCGGACAGCAGTCACACGCTTGAGAGCGTGACTGTCTGCTACCGTGAGCACATGAGCGGGCTTCGTGAGCGTTGGCGGCTCAAGGCCATGCGCACCATCCAGGAACGTGCCCTCGACCTGTTCGACGAGAGAGGGTTCGGCGCCGTCACCATCGAGGAGATCGCGGCGGCGGCCGAGGTCTCGCCGTCGTCGGTGTACCGCATCTTCGGCACCAAGGAAGGGATCGTGGTCGCCGACGTCGAGTTCGACAGCATGAGCCCGGAGGCACTCGAGAGCATCCTGGACCCCGCCGATCCCATCGGAAGCCTGCTCCGAGCCGTCCGTGCGTACGAATCCCCACCAGAAGGCGAATCCGGTTCCGGCAACGCGGGCGAAGGCTCTCAGGCCACCAGGAGCCCGTGGCGCAGGGTCCGTTACTTCTTCGCCGAGCCATCGGTGCGCATGGCCGTCTGCGGCACACTCGACCGCGCCAGCCAGCGGATCGCGCCGCTGATCACCGTGCCTGGAGAGGTGAGCGAAACGCAGGCTCGCGTGATCGCGAAGGCCCTCGCCTTCGGCTACTTCGCCGCACTCGAGCAGTGGTACCTCGACGGCGGCAACCGCCCTATCGCCGACTACGTCGAGGAAGGCATGCGGCCCCTACGCAGCATCTGGAGCGCACCGCATCCGTCCTCCGAGCGCGATCACCCCGGCACCTCGGCGCCTCCCCCATCGAGTTCCTTTACGATGTAGATCACCAGATCGGGACAGTCGTACACCTCGGAGGAACGCTCAGGGGCGGCCGAAGCGGCGGGCGAGGACGCGGAACACGCCGGGCGCGGCCCCGTGCAGGCGGGCGGGCAGCCGCAGCCAGGCCGGCACGTACACCTCGGCGCGCCCGCGCTCGACGGCGACCGCGATGGCCCGGGCCACCCGCTCGGGTGGGACGGGCGTCGGTCTGCGGCGGGTGTACGGCCGGCCGCGCCGGGCGAAGAACGGCGTGTCGACCACCCCGGGCACCACGGCCGTCACGCCGACCGCCGGCAGTTCGTAGCGCAGGCTCTCGGCGAAGGCCAGCAGCCCCGCCTTGGTCGCGGCGTACACCGCCTCCTCCCGCACGCCGACCACGCCGGCGATCGAGGCGACGTAGACGAGGTGCCCCCGGCCGCGCTCGATCATCCCGGGCAGCAGCAGCCGGGTGAGCTGCAGGTGGGCCGTCAGGTTGACCGCGATCACGCGTTCGGCCGTGCCGCCGGACATCCGCGCGAGCGGCCCGCTCCAGCCCTCGCCCGCGCACGCCACCAGCACGTCCACCCGCCCGGCGCGTACGGCGAGGTCCGCGCCCCGGTCGACGGTGCCGTCGGACAGGTCGGCGGGCAGCGCCTCGCCGCCGGTCCGGGCGGCGACGCCGGCGAGCGCCTCCTCGTCGCGCCCGGACAGCACCAGCCGCGCGCCGCGCGCCGACAGCTCCAGCGCCGTGGCGGCGCCGATGCCCGACGACGCGCCCGTGACGAGCACCCGTGCCCCCGCAAGCCGCATCCGCCCCACCCCCTCGTCCCTGGGTGTACCCGCCTCGCGGGAGGCGCCCGGCTTGCCGCACGTGCCGGGAGTGGCGGATGTGACCGGAGAAGGGCTGGGGCAACCCCAAGCTGCTCGCGCGTACAAGCGGCCGCAAACACCCCGGCGGATACTTCCGCAGCACTGCCCCCGGCGGTCAGATCCTCCAAGGCCGGAGGGAACGCTTGGGTCAAACGCCCTAGACGGCTTCGCGCGGCCCGGCGGAGGATCGAGACAAGGCCGTAATGCGCGATGCCGCCTGGCGAAACCGACCCCTCGTCCATCACACCGATTCCCGTCGTCCGACGGAACGACCCAGGGGTGAGCCGCGGCCGGATCCAGGACCACGAAACCCTGGTGATCTGATCTGCCCAGCCCAGTCGGGCTCAAGGAGGCACCATGTACCGGAAGTGCAGACAGCTGGCATTAGCGACTGTCTTCGTCTCGGCGATGACGGCCGGAGGCACCGCGGTCCTGAGCGGTCCCGCCCTCGCCACCGACGGTTATGCCATAGCCGGTATCGCGCCCCAGGCGAGCGAGCCCGGCGGCTCGGTACAGACCACGACGTACTCGTACTCGGAGAGCCCCTTGATGATGACCGCCGAACAGGCGCGGGCCGAGGAGCAGAGCATCGTCGATCAGGCGCGGGCGGAACGCGACCGCATCCGGGCCCAGGGCCGGGCCGACCGGGACCGCATCCGGGCCGAGGCCCGCGCCGAACGCGACCGGATCAGGGCGAGCGAGTGGCAGTCGTCCGGGAGCGCCGGGTCCGACCCGCCCGCCTCGTACCACGACGGCTCACGCACCCGGTCCGAGTACCGTTCCGAGCGCTACCGGGCACGGTCGGTGAGCTACGGCACGGTCCGCACGGCCCCGGTGCGCTACCGGATGCGGGAACGGCTGTCCGAGCTGCGCGTGAGGGAGTCGGCCCGGACCGCGCGGGTGTCCAAGAGGGTCGATGAGCGGCGCTCCCGCCTGCTCGAGAGGGTGTCGGGCCGGCGTGACCGCCTCGTCAAACGGGTGGAGTCCCGGCGCAGCGAGCGCGTGCGGGAGACGGCGTATCGGGGCGGCGGCCGGTACGAGCAGCGGCAGTTCAAGAGCGTCCGGTACGAGCGCCGTTCGTCCTTCCGGACGCACTGACCGGTTCGGCGCCACCGCCCGGTATCAGAGACGGCCCCGCACTCCGCGAGTGCGGGGCCGTCCGCGTGCCGGCCGGTGACCGGAACACCGCACGATGGGAGAAGGCGCCGCGCGAGCGTGATCGAACAATGGGGCGTACGGGCCCGTGATCCCGTGCCGGGCCCGCAGACCACCCTTCCCGGATCGAGGTTTGCGCATGGCGACCGAAGCGGTTTCCGCATTCCACCCCTCCCGCCGGGGAGGGGAGCTCAACGCCCGGCACCACCGGGCCGCGCTCAACGTCTTCGCCTTCATCGTCGTGGCCCACTGGGCCGAGCACATCGCCCAGGCCGTCCAGGTCTACGTGCTCGGCTGGAAGCTCCCCGAGGCCCGCGGCGTGCTCGGCCTGCCCTTCCCGTGGCTGGTCACGTCCGAGTGGATGCACTACGGCTACGCGCTGCTGATGCTGGTCGGGCTGATCATGCTCAGGCACGGCTTCACCGGCCGGGCCCGCGTCTGGTGGAACGTGTCCCTCGGCATCCAGGTCTGGCACCACTTCGAGCACTTCCTGCTGCTCATGCAGGTGCTGGTCGGAGCCAACCTGCTGGGCCGCCCGGCGCCGACCAGCATCATCCAGTTGCTGGTGCCGCGCATGGAGCTGCACCTGTTCTACAACACCCTCGTGACGATCCCGATGGTCGTCGCGATGATCCTGCACCGTCGTCCCAGCACCGCCGAGCGCACGCTGATGGCCTGCTCCTGCGCCCCGGCGCTCGCGAGGTGACGGCGTGACGGCCGGGCCCGGGGCAGGCCGCCGCTCCCCGTTCTTCATCGCCGTCCTCACGTTCCTCGCGGCCTTCCTGCTCTTCCTGGCCGTGCCGAGCATCGGTCCCGTCGTACGGGCCGCCAGGGCGGACGGCGTCCCCGGGTCCTTCACCGCCCGGCAGGTGGAGTGCGTCCGGCACCCCGGGCACGAGTCCTGCACCTGGACGGGCGACTTCCGGTCGTCCGACGGCGCGGTCCTCCGGACCGGCGTCGCGCTGTACGGCGCCGACCGCGAGATGCTGCGCGAGGGGCAGCGGACCCCGGCCGTGGACGTGGGGCGGCAGAACCGGGTCTACGGCCCCGGTGGTTCGATGGAGTGGGTGTTCACCGCGCTGCTGCTGCTGGCCGCGCTCGGCATCCTGTACGCCGCGTACGGCCGGCCGGTGCGGAACCTGCTCGGTGCCCGCACCACCGCGACGGCCGGTCGGTGACCGACGATCCACCCGGGAGGCGTGCCATTCCGCGTCCGACGATCATGATCGTGGGTGACTCGATCAGCCACGGCCTGGAGGGCGACTACACCTGGCGATACCGGCTGGCCCGCCACTTCGCCGCGTGCGGCGCGCCCGTGCGGTTCGCCGGGCCGTGGACGGGCACCTGCGCCCTGCCCGACCTGGCGCCGGAGGAGGGCGCCGCCGAGGTGCGCGCGGGCGGCTACCGCCCGGGGATCGTCTTCCCCGGCGACCGGCACCACGCCCGCTGGGGCGGCCTCATGGACGAGGCCAGGGGCGGCGTCGCGGACGCCGTCGCCGCCCACCGGCCCGACCACCTCATGGTCGCGCTGGGGTTCAACGACCTCGCCTGGGGGGTGAGCGGCCCCGAGCGGCTGCTGGCCAACGTCGGGGAGTTCGTGCGCCGGGCCCGCGAAGCCCGCCCGGACCTGCGTTTCCTCGTGGCCGACGTCGTCCGGCGCACTCCGCTGCCCCACCTGCCGCACCTGCCGGGGATCGTCGAGACGTACAACGCGCGTCTGCCGGGCGTCCTGGCCGCCCTGTCCACGCCCGGCTCCCCCGTCGTCCCCGTCGGCCTCGCGGCCGTCTACGACCCGTACACCGACACCTACGACGGGCTGCACCCCAACAGCGTCGGCGAGTTCAAGATCGCTAAGGCCTTCGCGGACGCGTACTCCCGGGCCTTCCACGGTGGGGGGCCGGCCTTCGCCACGCCGGTTCCCGCCGTCGCCGAGCCGCTGCCGATCCGCCCGCCCGGCGAGATCGCCGTGGCGCTCCACGGCTCCACGGCCCGGGTCTCCTGGTCACGGGTCTTCGGCGCGAGCGGCTACTGGCTCGACCTGCGCGACGTGGACGCCGGAACGGGATTCGAGCGCTCGCCGCTGCCGATCGCGGCCTGCGGCTGCGACCTGCGGCTGCCCGGCGACGGGACGTACGAGGTGCGGGTGAGCGCGGCCCGCGGCGACCAGGAGACCGCGCCGACCAGAGCCGTCCGGTTCGCCTGCCGTGTGCCCGCCGCCACATCGGCGCTTTTCCGCGAACCGGTGGACCGCCGACAGTATGACTGGGTAGCCTCCCAAGTATGACCAAGAAGATTACGATCTCCTTGCCGGACGAACTGGCCGACGAGGCGCAGGCGTCCGGCAACGCCTCGGCCTACATCGCCGCGGCGCTGCGGGAGCGGCGGCGCATCCAGGGCGACCTGGCCATCATGGCCGATTTATGGGGGCCGGGCTGGCAGGACGGGATCACCGATGACGACAGCGCCCGCGCGGCGCGCCTGATGACGGGCGGCGCCAAGGCGGACGCCGCGTGACCGACCCCGTCCCACCGGCCGGCGTCCTGTCCGGCCACGTGCTGGACCTCGACGCCGTCGTCCACCTGATCGAGGGCAAGAGCATGTACGGCAGGGCCGTCGTGCGCCAGTCCTCGGCCCACGGCGTCACCCTCCTCGTCCCCGCGCTCGCCGTCCAGGTGCTGTCGCTGGGCCCCATCCAGCCCCGGCTCGAACGGTTCCTGCGCATGTCGATGGTGGTCACCGGCGCGCTCTCCCCCGACGACGCCGTCGAAGGCGGGCCGTACGCGCAGGCGATCATGGCGAGCTTGCGGCGCCACCGGCCGGCGGCCGCCGACGCGCACCTGCCCGACGTCCTGGTGGCCGCCCACGCCGCCGTCCACGCCACCCGCCGCGGCTGGCGGATCATCACGGCGACCCCCTACCTGTACGAGGGCCTCGACATCCGCCTGGAGATCCTCCCCTAGACGTGCGAACGACGGGGCCGCACCAGCGCCAGCACGCTCAGCCCGAACATCAGGACGCCCAGGGGGAGATGGGCCGCCGGCACGTGCGCGATGCCGAGCACGACCTGGACGGAGGCGAGCACGAGGAAGCCGGCCGCGTGCCAGACGGGCCGGGGCGAGCCGCCGCCCGGCTTCCACGCCAGCACCGCCGCGAGCAGGTACAGCAGCGACGCCCCGTACATCACGCGGGCTCCGGCACTGTGCAGCGTCTCTCCGTAGGACGCGGTCAGCAGCAGTCCGGCGGAGACCGCCTGGAGGAAGATGGTCAGGGTCTGCAGGATGATCGCGATCCGCAGAAACGAGAAGGTGCGCTGTGCCGTCGCCTGGATGGCCATGTCACGGTCCCCTGTTCCGCCCCGGGGGCAGTAGATCGATAAGGTCTCACCAGCCCGACGACGCGGGCCTGCGAAAGGTAAGGCGAGGGGGCCGCCGGGAGCATGGGGACGGCTGGGACGAGCACCGATGAGATAACCGGTGAGCGGCGCCAACTGATCAATGTCGCCTACCGGTTGCTCGGTTCGCTGGCCGAGGCCGAGGACGCCGTACAGGAGGCCTACGCACGCTGGTACGCGCTGCCGCGAAGCCGGCAGGAGGAGATCGTGTCCCCCGGCGCCTGGCTGACGACGGTGACCGGGCGCGTCTGCCTGGACCTGCTGGGCTCGGCACGGGCCCGGCGCGAACGCTATGTCGGCGCGTGGCTGCCCGAGCCGCTGCCCGGGTCATTGTCCGGGCCGCTGTCCGAGCCGCTGTCCGAGCCGCTGTCCGAGCCGCTGCACAGGGCGCCGCATGGCCGCGGCGCCGACCCCGCCGACCAGGTGGTCATGGACGAATCGGTGACCATGGCCTTCCTCGTCGTCCTGGAGTCGATGACGCCCGCCGAGCGGGTGGCGTTCGTCCTGCACGACGTCTTCCGCTACCCCTTCGCCGAGATCGCCGGCGTCCTCGGCCGGACCCCCGCGGCCTGCAAGCAACTGGCGGCCTCCGCCCGGCGGCGGGTGGCCGCCGCGCGCGCCCCGATGACGGCGGCCGGGCAGGCCGGCCAGGCCAGCGTGGTGCGGCGGGTCAAACAGGCATGGGAGACGAAGGACGTCGCGGCCCTCGTCGAGCTCCTCGACCCGGCCGCCGTGATGACCGCGGACGGCGGCGGCATCGCCGGGACCGCCCTGCGCCCGATCGAGGGCGCCGCGCGCATCGCCCAGTACATGGTCGCGATCGCCGGCAAGGCTCCGGAGCTCGAACTCCTGGAGCGGCCGGTCAACGGCGTGCCGGGCCTGGTGGCCCGGAGTGCCGGCGTCGTCATGGCCGTGGCCTCGTTCGACGTCGCCGACGGCCGCGTCACCCGGATCTGGGCGGTCCGCAACCCGGAGAAGCTGCGGCCGTGGGCGCGCGACGGCTGAGCTCCGCTTTCGACGCGGTTTCGACGCGGTTTCGACGCGGTTTCGACGCGGGCCCTAGATGAGCCCTCGCTCCATGGCGACGACGACGGCCGCGGCCCTGCTGTCGACGCCGAGCTTGGCGAAGACGTGCTTGAGATGCGTCTTCACCGTCGTCTCGCTGATCAGCAGGGCCCTGGCGATCTCCTTGTTCGCCGAGCCCCGCGCCACCAGGCGCAGCACCTCCAGCTCGCGCGGGCTCGGCTCCTGCGTCGCGGGCCTGCTCATCAGCGCGGACGCGACCGACGGAGCCAGGACGGCTCCGCCTGCGGCGGCCGTACGCACCGCCCGGTGCAGTTCCTCACGTGGCGCGTCCTTCAGCAGGTAGCCCGCCACCCCGGCGGCCATGGCCCGGGCCACGTCGGCGTCCGTGTCGTAGGTGGTCAGCACGACCACCTTGATCTCCGGGTGGTCCGCCCGGAGCCGCTCGATCGCCCCGACGCCGTCCAGGCCGGGCATGCGAAGGTCCATCAGCACCACGTGCGGCCGCGCCCGCCTGGCCATGGCCAGCGCCTCGAACCCGTCGGACGCCTCCGCCACCACCTCGATGTCCGCCACGTGGTCGAACATCCCGCGCAGCCCGTCGCGGACCACCGGATGGTCGTCGACGATCATCAATTTGAGGGGATCCGCAGGCACAGCGCCGTCCCCTCTCCCGGTGCGGACTCCACCGTCAGCGTTCCCCCGACGCCGCCGGCCCGCTCCCGCATGGCCGCCAGCCCGTACCCCGCGCCGGGCGCGTCCGGGTCGAAACCCACCCCGTCGTCGAACACGTCCAGCGTCACCTCGTCGTCCATGTAGGTCAGCGTGATCGCGACCCTGCCCGCCCGGGCGTGCCTGGCCGCGTTCGACAGCCCTTCCTGCGCCGCCCGCAGCAGCGTCGTCTGCACCTCACCGGGCAGCGGCCGGGGCGTCCCCTCCACCGACACGGCCGCCGCCACTCCCGACGTCCGCGACCACCGCGCGGCCACCTCCGCGAGCGCCGTCTCGAGACCCGCGCCGGCGAGAGGGCCCGGCCGCAGCGCGTCGACCGAGCGCCGCGCCTCCCGCAGGTTGTCGCGCGCCAGCTCCTTGGCCAGCGCGATCCTCGTGCGTACGGCGCGCAGGTCGGGCATCGCCTGCTCGGCCGCCTCCAGCTGGGTGACGATGCCGCTCAGCCCCTGGGCGAGGGTGTCGTGGATCTCCCTGGCCAGCCTCGCCCGCTCCTCCAGCACCCCGACCGTCCGGTTCTGCGCACTCTGCCGGGACACGTAGTCGACGAACAGCCCGATCGCCACGACGAGGCCGGAACTGCCGACGAGCCGCCACAGGACGCCGGGCTCGTCCAGATAGCCTCTGGCGGCGAACGTGCTGAGGACCGTCGCCACCGCCCCCACGTACGACCAGGGGCTCGCCAGCATCAGGTACGGCTGGGGCATGAGCCCGAAGACGACCACGTCGAAGGACCGGTCCCGCGTCACCAGCGCAATGTAGAGCGCGCAGACGACCGCCAGGTGGAACGCCATCGGATTCGGCCGCCCGAGCAGACGCGGCCGCCGTGCCACGAAGAAACCGTGCCAGCCGGCCATGAGCGCGACGATCGCCAGCGTCAGCGGGCCGGGGGCCTCGCCCCCGCCCGTGCCCTCCCCGGTCGAGAGGACAAGTCCGAGTGCCAGGCAGGCGTAGTACAACATGTGGAAGGCGCGCAGCCAGCGCGCCTCCCAGACGTTCACGTCCTCACTCCCAACGGAACAGCGCGGCGCCGGCGGCCGTGGCCGCCACGATTATCCCCGCCAGGATCAGCAGGGGGAAGATCGCGGCGGTGCCGGACCAGGCGTCCCCCAGTGCCTCCACGGCCGGGGTCAGGGGCAGGAAGTCGCCGATCTGACGCAGCGAGCCGGGCAGGGCCTTCCTGGGCACGGCCGCGCCGGACAGGAAGATCATGGGGAACATGACCAGCATGCCGATCAGGCTCGCGCCCCTGGTGTTGCGCACGACGGCGGCGATCACGAAGCCCAGCGTGCAGACCATCACCGAGCAGAGCAGGAAGGCCGCGGCCAGCATGAGGACGTCGGCGGGGGCCTGCGCGCCGAACACCGTGATCGTCACGGCCACCAGCAGCACGGCGCCCGCCAGGGCCGCGGCGACCTGTGCCACCAGCTGGGCGCCGAGCAGCAGAACGGGGGAGATCGGCGTGGTGGCCAGCCGCTTGAGCACCTTGCGCTCGCGGTAGGAGGCCAGCAGGCCCGGCAGCGCGCCCATGCCGCCGATGGCGGCGATCATCGCGAGATAGCCCGGGACCGCGCCGCCGTCGCCGCGTTTGAGCACCAGCAGCATGAGGGGGAAGGCCACCATGAAGAACAGCGAGGCGGGGTCGCGCGCCAGCAGCCTGAGCTCGGCGGCCGTCAGAGCCGTGAACGCTTTCATCGGTCCACACCCTCCAGGGCGAGGTAGGCCTCTTCCAGCGAGGCGGTACCGGTCCGGGCGATGAGTTCGGCGGGGGTGCCCACCGCCTCCACACGGCCGCGGGCGAAGACGGCGACCCTGTCGCAGAGCGCCTCTATCTCGTCGAAGTAGTGGCTGACCAGCACCACGGTGGTGCCCGCCGTCCTCAGGTCGCCGATCAGCCGCCAGGTCTCCCGGCGCGCGACCGGGTCGAGGCCCGTGGTCAGCTCGTCGAGTACGACCACCTCGGGGTCGCCGACCATGGCGAGCGCGAGCATCAGCCGCTGCTTCTGCCCGCCCGACAGGTCGCCGAACGCCTTCCTCGCCAGCGGCCGCAGGCTCCAGCGATCCATCACCTGCCGCCAGCCGGCCGCGTCGCGGTAGAGGGAGCCGAACATGCGCAGCGCCTCGGCCACCTTCATCCGCTCGGGCAGCGAGCTGTCCTGAAGTTGCACGCCCAGGCGCTGCGCCAGGGCCCGCCGCCTGCGCGCCGGATCCTCGCCGAGCACGCGGACCGTGCCCGCGTCGGCTCGCCTGAGCCCGATCAGGCACTCCACGGTCGTCGTCTTGCCGGCGCCGTTGTGGCCGGCGATCCCGAACGTCTCACCGGCCCGGACCGCGAACGTCACCCCGTCCACGGCGTGGGTGTCCCCGTACGCCTTGCGGAGGTCTGTCACCTCGATGGCTTCCATGCCTCAAGGTTCGCGGCGGCGCCGTTCGCGCGGCATCACCCGACTCGTCGCCCGGCATCCCCCCTTTGGAGGATGGTGGAGCGCGTCACCGCAGGTGAGGAGGTACGCGGCGGGCTCGCTGGGGTACCAGCAGGGCATGGCCGCCCTTCCGGCGTACGCGCCGATGATGGCTCAGCTCGGGCGGCTGCCCGAGCCCGAAGGCGACTACGCGCACGAGATGAAGTGGGACGGGGTCCGCGCCCTCGGGTACGTCGAGGACGGCACGCTGCGGCTGATCTCCCGCAACGGCAGGGACATCACCGCCGCCTACCCCGAACTCGCCGGTCTCGCCGACGCCACGGGCGGCCACGCGGCGGTGCTCGACGGGGAGATCGTCGCCTTCGACGAGCAGGGCAGGCCGTCGTTCGAGGCGCTGCAGCCGCGCATGCACCAGCGCAACCCGCTCAAGATCAGGCAGCTCGTGGTCACCACGCCCGTGACGTACCTGCTGTTCGACGTGCTGCACGTCGACGCCACGGCCGCGATCACCATGCCCTACACCGAGCGGCGGCGCCGCCTGGAGGACCTCGTCCGCGCCGGACGCCACTGGGCCGTCCCGCCCCACTACACCGACGGGGGCGAGCACGCGCTGGCCGACTCCCGGCGGCTGGGGCTGGAGGGCGTGGTGGCCAAGCGGCTCGCCTCCCCCTACCGCCCCGGCCGCCGCTCCCCGGACTGGGTGAAGGTCAAGAACGTCCGTACGCAGGAGGTCGTCGTCGGCGGCTGGCGGGCCGGGGAGGGCCGCCGCGCGAACACCGTCGGCTCGCTGCTCGTGGGCGTCAACGACGACGGCGGGCGCCTGCGGTACGCCGGGAGCGTCGGCACCGGGTTCACCGACGAGGCGCTGCGGCGGCTCGGCGAGCGCCTGGCCCCGCTGCGGCGGGACACGCCCCCGTTCGAGGGGATCACCCGTGAGGAGGCCAGAGGCGGCCGGTGGGTGGACCCGGTCCTGGTCGGCGAGGTGCAGTTCGCCGAGTGGACCGGCGAGGGGCGGCTGCGCCACCCCTCCTGGCGGGGCCTGCGCGACGACAAGGACCCCGGCGAGGTCGTCCGCGGGGAGGGATGAATGCGCCGGGTCACGTCGAATCACGCGGTGCCGCGACGCCGCGCCGCCAGCACGCCGAGCAGCACCGCCCCCGCGAGGAACGCGACGTTGTGCGCGTACTTCGCGACCGGCGCGACCTCCCCCAGCGGGACCGCGAAGAAGCCGACGGCCGCACGCGCGGCCAGGGCTCCGGCGGCGAGCGCGGCGGCGTGGCGGACGGTCCACCCCGGCGAACGGGCCAGACGGGCGACGACCGCTCCGCACAGGGCGATCACCGTGAGCCCTGCCGCGACCCCGGCCCAGGTAGACGGCAGGAAGTCGAAGACCAGGCCCGCCAGCAGGCCACCCGCCGCCACGGCGATCGGCCGGGGCGGCACGCCGTCCCGCACGGCACGGTCCCGTGGTCGCCGGCTCAGCGCGAAGAGGACGAGCAGCGCGACCGCGGCCAGCGATCCCCCGATCTGGGCGGCGGAGGCGTGGTCGTCCTCGGTCCGCAGGTGGTCGCGCAGGACAAGCGCCGCCGCCGCGAGGTAGCAGGCCGCGGCCGTCACCAGGCCGGGCGCCCGCAGCCAGGGCGTACGCGACAGCCGGGGGCTCAGCCCCTCGGTCAGCGCGATCGGCACGCCGAAGCTCCAGATCGCGTGGCCCGCGACGAAGGACACCGTGGTGTGGGCCGCCAGTCCGAGCGGCGCGACGTACGTCGGGCGGACCATCTCCTCCCAGTACGGGATGTCCCGATAGCCCTCGCTGAACATGGACTGGTCGACGACGCCGGCCTGCAGCACGCCGAACGCCGCCGCGAGGGCGAGGATCGCCGGCCAGCCCAGGCCCAGGCGGCGGGCCGTCTCACGGATCAGCAGCGCGGGCGCGCCGTACAGCGGGCCGAAGATCAGCAGTCCGGCGGCGAGCGCGAGCGGGTCGCCCGTGCTGTCGTCGTAGCCGGTGACGTATTCGGCGCACATCGGTGCCAGCACCAGCAGCGCGGCCGCGATGGCGAGACGCCGCGGATCAGGCTTCGTCATCGCGCCTCCAGGCGGCGGCGAGCACGACGGCGCCGACGACGGCGACGAGAAGGTTGGCGTAGATCTCGTAGCCGGTCAGGAAGTCCAGGCGCGGGATGACCTGACGGTTGAAGACGTTCAGTATCGCGCCCCAGAACGGCTGCACGGCCAGGTGGTCGATGGTCCCGCTGATGCCCGCGAGGACCAGGAACGCCCCGGCGAGTCGGGTGACGTTACGCATGGCGCCGACGCTAGGGACCGGCGGACCCGCCGGGGATCGGGCGTCGGCATGCTCCCGTCCGGCGAAGGTCGCCGGCGCACGGGTGTCCGCCGACCGAAGTCGGACGGCGCCCGACTTCGGTATGGTCTTCGCCACGCGGCCGTGAACGCGCCTTCCGCCGGGTCGTACGCTGCGGGGGTTATGGATCCCTCCGCCGCCCCCCGGCACCGGCGCAGCCGGCGCGACTGGCTCGTGGACTCCGCGATGTTCGTGCTCGCCGTCGCCTTCGGCTTCTACACGTCGGTGGAGCGTCTGCACGCCACGCCCCTGCCACCGGCGTGGCTTTTCTCCCTCGACCAGCTCGTGAGCATGCTCGGCTGCGCGGCGTTGTGGCTGCGCCGCAGATGGCCGGTCGGGCTCGCGGTGACGCTCGTCGCGCTGTCGGCCGTCTTCGAGATGGTCGCGGGCCCGATGCTGGTCGCGCTCTTCTCGGTCGCGGTCCACCGCCGCCCGCGGACCTCCGGAGCGGTGTTCGGGCTCAGCGTCCTCGCCGCGGTCGTCTTCACATATCTGCGCCCCGATCCGGACATGCCGCCGCTCGCGCTGCTGACGCTGGGCCTGGCCCTCCAGGGCGCGGCGGTGGGCTGGGGGCTGTTCGTCCACCACCGGCGCCGCCTCGTGCTGGCCCAGCGCGACCGCGTGGCCCGGATGGAGACCGAGGCGAGGCTGCGGGCCGAGCAGGCGCAGCACCAGGTCCGCGAGGCCATCGCCCGCGAGATCCACGACGTGCTCGGCCACCGGCTGTCGCTGCTGAGCGTGCACGCGGGGGCGCTGGAGTTCAACCCCGGCGCCGACCCCGCCGACGTCGCCCGCGCGGCGCGGGTGATCAGGGAGAGCGCCCACCAGGCCCTGCAGGACCTGCGCGAGGTGATCGGTGTGCTGCGCGCCCCGACCGGCGAGGCGTCCTCGCCCACACGGCCCGGCCCGCCCGCCCTCGCCGACCTGGAACGGCTCGTCGCGGAGTCGGGGCAGGCGGGCATGCGGGTCGAGCTGTGCGACGACCTCGGCGCGCGCGAGACGGTTCCGGACGGGACGGGCCGCACCGCCTACCGCGTCGCGCAGGAGGCCCTGACCAACGCCCGCAAGCACGCGCCGGGGGCCGGCGTCCGCCTGCGGCTGACGGGCGCTCCCGGCGAGGGCCTGACGGTCGAAGTGGTCAACGACGTGGTCAACGACGCCCCCGCCGCCGTCGCACCGGACGCCGCCGGTGGGGGCCACGGCCTCGCCGGCCTCGCCGAGCGCGTCACGCTGGCGGGGGGACGGCTGGAGCACGGGCCCGTGCGTCGCGACGGCGACGGGGGCCCGGGTGGCTGGCGCGTGCGGGCCTGGCTACCGTGGCCTACATGATCACGCCAGAAGCCGCGCCGATCGGCGTGCTCATCGCCGACGACGACCCCCTGGTCCGGGCCGGCCTGGTGATGATGCTCGGCGGCGCCCCCGACATCCGCGTCCTCGCCCAGGCCGGTGACGGCGCCGAGGCGCTGGCCATGGCCGGGCGGGCGCGGCCGCACGTGGTGCTGATGGACATCCGGATGCCGGTCATGGACGGCCTGGCCGCCACCGAGGCGCTGCGCGCCCGCGACGGCGCGCCCGAGGTGATCGTGCTGACCACCTTCGACGCCGACGAGCACGTGCTGCGCGCCCTGCGCGCGGGCGCCGCCGGGTTCCTGCTCAAGGACACCCCGCCGGGCGAGATCGTCGACGCCATCCGCCGGGTGGCCGCCGGGCATCCGGTCCTGTCGCCGGCGGTCACCCGGCGGCTCATCGCCCGGGTGGCCGAGGACGGTCAGGACCGGCGGCGGGCCCGGGCCGCGGAGCGCCTGGCGCTGCTCAACGACCGGGAGCGGGAGGTCGCGGTGGCAGTCGGCCGGGGCAGTCCGAACGCCGAGATCGCCGCCCGGCTCCACCTGAGCGTCCCCACCGTCAAGACGCACGTGTCGAGCGTCCTCGCCAAGCTCGGCCTCAACAACCGCGTCCAGATCGCCCTGCTCGTCCACGACGCCGGGCTGCTCGACGATCCGCTCGGCACGGACGGCTGACCCCCTACGCGACGCGGTACGGCTCGGCCACGTCGTCGCGCAGCGTCAGGCCGTGGCCGGGCGCGTCCGGCGGGCGCACCGCGCCGCCTGCCGGGTCGGCCGCGCCCTCGAACAGGTCGCCCTCGATGCGCACGTGGTCGTGGAACCACTCCATGTGGCGCAGGTTCGGCGTCGCCGCGGCGACCGGCGCGTGCAGGTTGGGCGCGCAGTGCGCCGACACCTCCAGGCCGTGCCCGGCGGCGATCGCGGCCGCGCCGTTCCAGCCCGTGTAGCCGCCGCAGCGGGTGGCGTCGATCTGCAGGCAGTCGACCGCGCCGGCCGCGCACATGCGGGTGAAGTAGACGAGGTCGCCGCCGTACTCCCCGGCCGCGACGTCGGCGTCGGCCCGCTCGCGCACCAGGCGCAGCCCGGCCAGGTCGTCGGAGGACACCGGCTCCTCGAACCACCGCACGTCGTGGTCGCGCATCCGGCGCTCCATCCGCACGGCCTGTTTCGCGCTGTAACCGCCGTTGGCGTCCACGTACAGCTCGGCGGCGTCCCCGATGACGCGGCGGGCGAGCGCGACGCGGTGCAGGTCGCGGCCGGGCGCCGTGCCGGCCGACTCCCCGATCTTGATCTTGACGCGGGGGATGCCCTGCTCGTGCGCCCAGCGCGCGAGCTGCGCCGTCGTGACGTCGTCGTCGTACGTGGTGAACCCGCCCGAGCCGTACACGGGCACGCGCTCCCTGGCCAGGCCGAACAGGCGGGCGAGCGGCACGCCGAGCAGCCGGGCCTTGAGGTCCCAGAGCGCGACGTCGACCGCGGAGATCGCGTACCCGGCGACGCCGGTGCGGCTCGCGTTGCGCACCCGGCGGACCATCGCGGTCCACAGGCGCGGCACGTCCATCGGGTCGCCGCCGCGCACCAGGGGCGCGAGCAGGTCCGTGACGACCGTCGCGGCGGCGGCCGGCGCGTAGGTCCAGCCGAGCCCCGCCGCCTCGCCCGCGTCGGCGCGGACCACCACGATCGTGGTCGCGTCCCAGCTCAGCGTGCCGTCGGCCTCCGGGCGGTCGGTCGGCACGCGGTACGCCGCCACGTGGAGGTCTCTGATCACAGGCGTGCCCCTACCCGGGCATGACCCTCCGACTCTGGCACAGAGGAAAGATTTTCCATGTGGTGAGTGTTCGGCTTCCCATTCCCCGGGCAGCGCGGCCTATATGACGGAAATCGCCTCCGAAGTACTCATCAGACGGCTCACCGACTGGGGTGTCGACACCGTCTTCGGGCTCCCCGGGGACGGGATCAACGGCATCATGGAGGGGCTGCGCCGCCAATCCGACCGTGTCCGGTTCGTGCTGGTGCACCACGAGGAGGCGGCCGCGTTCATGGCCGCCGCGCATGCGAAGGCCACCGGCCGCATCGGCGTGTGCCTGGCCACCTCGGGCCCCGGCGGCATCCACCTGCTCAACGGCCTGTACGACGCCAAGCTCGACCACCAGCCGGTGCTGGCCATCACCGGCATGCAGGAGACCAGCGTGCTGGGCACCGGCTACCAGCAGGAGGTCCACCTCGACCGGGTGTTCGAGGACGTGGCCGAGTACAACCTGGTGGTGGACAACCCCGCGCAGCTGCCCGGGGTGGTGGACATCGCCATCCGCACGGCCTACGCCCGGCGCGGGGTCGCCCACCTGTGCCTGCCCAACGACGTGCAGGTGGCCCCGGCCGACGCCGACCCCTACCAGCACGTCGCCCCCGCCCGGCCGCCCGCGGCCTCCCCCGTCTACCTGTCCCCGCCCGGCGTGCCGCGCACCGACGACCTGACCGCCGCCGCCGAGGTGCTGAACGCGGCCCGGCGGCCCGCGATCCTGGCCGGGGCCGGCGCCCTGCACGCCCGCGCGGAGGTGCTGGCCGTCGCCGAGACGCTGGGCGCCCCCGTGATCAAGACGCTGCCCGGCAAGGCGGTCATCCCCGACGACTCGCCGTACGCCGTGGGCGGGATCGGCCTGCTCGGCACGAGGCCCGGCGAGGAACTGGTCGAGGACTGCGACACGCTGCTGATGGTCGGCACCAACTTCCCCTACACCAAGCACCTGCCCGAGCCCGGCAAGGTCCGCGTCGTGCAGATCGACGCCGACCCCGCCCGCGCGGGCGTGCGCATGCCGACCGAGGTGCCGATGATCGGGGACGCCAAGGAGGGGCTCGCCGCGCTGCTGCCGCTGCTGCACCGGAACGAGGACCGGGCGCACCTGGAGAAGTACCAGAAGGCCATGGCCGGGTGGCGGGAGAACATGACCGCCCTGGAGAACCCCGGGCGCACCCCCGTCGCCCCGCAGTACCTGATCGGCTGCGTGGACCGGGCCGCCGCCGACGACGCCATCCTCACCTGCGACTCCGGCACGATCGCGACCTGGGCGGCCCGGCACTGGACGATCCGCGGCGACCGTGAGTTCTACCTGTCGGGCAACCTCGCCAGCATGGCCCCCGGCCTGCCGTACGCGATCGCGGCGCAGCTCGCCCACCCCGGGCGACAGGTGATCGCCTTCATCGGCGACGGCGGCTTCGCGATGCTGATGGCCGAGTTCCTCACCGCGGCGCGTCTCGGCCTGCCGATCACGGTGGTGGTGAACAACAACGGCTCGCTGGGCCAGATCCTGTGGGAGCAGATGGTGCTGGGGTTCCCCGAGCACGGGGTCAGGTTCGGTCCGCCCACCTCCGACTTCTCCGCCTGGGCCCGCTCCTGCGGCGGGTACGGCCGCAAGGTGACCGACCCCGCCGAGGTGGACGAGGCCGTACGGCAGGCCCTCGCCCATCCCGGGCCGGCGCTCGTCGACGTCGACGTCGACCCGAACGAGCCGCCCATGCCGGGCAAGGTCGCCCGCGACCAGGCGGTCAAGTTCGCCGAGGCGTTCCTCAAGGGGCAGCCGCACAAGGCGGCCATCGCGACGACGCTGTTCAAGGACAAGATCTCTCAACTGGGGCGGTGACGCCATGACCGGCCAGGTTCTCGTACCCGCACCCGTGACGGAGCGGCCGCGACAGCCGTACGTGCGGGTGCGCGACCTGGAGCGGGACCTCGCCGCCCGGGTGGACGGCGAGGTCAGGTTCGACCCCGGCAGCCGGGGCGCCTACTCCACCGACGGGTCGAACTACCGCCAGGTGCCGCTGGGCGTGGTGGTGCCGCGCACGGTGGACGCGGCGGCCGAGGCGATCGCGGTCTGCCGGGAGCACGGCGCGCCCGTCACCTCACGGGGCGGCGGGACGAGCCTGGCCGGTCAGACCTGCAACGCCGCCGTGGTGATCGACTGGTCCAAGTACTGCCACCGGCTGGTGTCGGTGGACGCCGCGGCGCGCACCTGCGTGGTCGAGCCCGGCATCGTGCTCGACGTGCTGAACCGGCTGCTGGCCGACACCGGCCTGATGTTCGGGCCGCGCCCGTCCACGCACTCCCAGTGCACGCTCGGCGGCATGATCGGCAACAACTCCTGCGGCTCGACCGCCCAGGCGTACGGCAAGACCGCCGACAACGTCTCACGGCTGGAGATCCTCACCTACGACGGGCAGCGCATGTGGGTGGGGCCGACCGGCGACGAGGAGTTCGGCCGGATCGTCGCCGAGGGCGGGCCGCGGGGGCGCATCTACCGCGAGCTGCGGGCCATCGTGGACGAGCACGCCGGCGAGATCCACCGGCGCTTCCCCGACATCCCCCGGCGGGTGTCGGGCTACAACCTCGACCAGCTCCTGCCCGAGGCCGGGTTCGACCTGGCCCGGGCGCTGGTCGGGTCGGAGGGCACGCTGGTCACCGTGCTGCGGGCCGAGCTGTGCCTGGTGCCCGCGCCGAAGGCGGAGTGCCTCGTCCTGCTCGGCTACCACGACATCGGCGTGGCCGCCGACGCCGTGCCGCGCATCGCCCGCTACGGCCCGCTCCAGCTCGAAGGGGTGGACGACAAGCTCGTGGACTTCGAGCGGCGCAAGCACATGCACCCCGACGCGCTCAAGCGGCTGCCGGAGGGCGGCGGCTGGCTCATGGTCTCCTTCGGCGCCGACTCGCAGAAGGAGGCGGACGCCAGGGCATGTGACCTTCTCGAGGAGCTGAAGGGCAGCGAGCACGCGCCGCACATCTCCTTCATCGACGACGCGAAGATCGAGAAGAAGCTGTGGGAGGTTCGCGAGTCCGGGCTCGGCGCCACCGCGCGCGTTCCCGGAATGCGCGAGACGTGGGAGGGCTTCGAGGACTCCGCCGTCCCGCCCGACCGGCTCGGGGACTACCTGCGCGACCTGCGCCGCCTGTTCGAGGAGTTCGGCTACGGCGACGCCTCCCTGTACGGGCACTTCGGGCAGGGCTGCGTGCACACCCGCATCCCGTTCGACCTGGTGACCGCCGACGGGGTGGCGGCCTTCCGGGCCTTCCTTGAACGGGCCGCCGGCCTCGTCGTCTCCTACGGCGGCTCGCTGTCGGGCGAGCACGGCGACGGGCAGGCCAGGGGCGAACTCCTCACCAGGATGTTCGGGCCCGAGGTCATGACCGCCTTCGAGCGGGTCAAGGCCGTCTTCGACCCCGGCGACCGGATGAACCCGGGAAAGATCGTCGCACCGTACAAGCTGGACGAGAACCTGCGGCTCGGCCCCGAGTGGACACCCGCCGACCCGCCCGTCCACTTCGGCTATCCCGACGACGAGGGCAGCTTCCAGCGGGCCGTCATGCGGTGCGTGGGGGTCGGCAAGTGCCGCGAGCACACCGGCGGAGTGATGTGCCCGTCCTACCGGGCCACCGGCGAGGAGGAGCACTCCACCCGCGGACGCTCCCGGCTGCTGTTCGAGATGCTGAACGGCCACGCCGACTCCGCGGTGCGGGACGGCTGGCGTTCCGCCGCCGTGCGCGACGCCCTCGACCTGTGCCTGGCCTGCAAGGGCTGCAGGCACGACTGTCCCATGCAGGTCGACATGGCGACGTACAAGGCCGAGTTCCTCGCCCATCACTACGCCCGGCGGATCCGGCCGGCGGACCACTACGCGATGGGGTGGCTGCCGGTGTGGGCCCGCGTCGCCGCGCTCGCCCCCGGCGTGGTCAACGCGCTGGCGCACGCGCCCGTGCTGTCCGCGCTGGGCAAGCGCCTGGCGGGCCTCGAAACGGCCCGGCCGGTGCCGGACTTCGCGCCGGTCCGCTTCCGCGACTGGTACCGGACGCGCGGGCCCCGGGGTGGAGGGGAGCGCGGGGGCGAGCGCGGGCCCGTGGTGCTGTGGCCGGACACCTTCACCGACAACTTCCATCCCCACGTCGGCCGCGCCGCCGTGGAGGTGCTGGAGTCGGCGGGCTATCGCGTGCTGATCCCGCCGCGCACGCTGTGCTGCGGTCTGACCTGGATCTCGACGGGCCAGCTCGGCGTGGCGCGGCGGGTGCTGCGGCGCACCGTGCGGACCCTCGCCCCGGCGCTGCGCCGCGGCATCCCGATCGTCGGGCTGGAGCCGAGCTGCACGGCGGTGTTCCGCGCCGACGCGCCCGAGCTGTTCGCGCACGACCGGGACTTCGCCCGGCTGCGCGAGCAGACCAGAACCCTCGCCGAACTGCTCGGCGAGACCGACGGCTGGGACCCGCCCCGGATCGACCGGGACGCCGTCGCCCAGCCGCACTGCCATCACCACTCGGTGCTCGGCTTCGGCGCCGACCTGGCCCTGCTGGCCCGCGCCGGGGTGCGGGCCGAGGCGGTGGGCGGCTGCTGCGGCCTCGCCGGGAACTTCGGCTTCACCGCCGGTCACCTGGAGGTGTCGATGACCTGCGCCGAGCACGAGATCCTGCCGGCGATCCGGGCCGCCGGGGCCGGGACGCTCGTCCTCGCCGACGGGTTCAGTTGCCGTACGCAGATCGAGCAGGCGGGAGTGGGACGGCGGGCGGTCCACCTCGCGGAGTTGCTGGCGGCCGGGGTGCGCGGCACCCCGCTCGGCGACCTTCCCGAGTGCCGCGTCGCGTGCAGGCCCGGCCCGGCGCGGGTCCTGGGGACGCGATGAGCGCCGAAATCGCGGAGGAGACCGACCCCGCGCTCGAGGAGGACGCGTGGTCGGTCGAGGACGCCTCCCTCGCCCTGGTGGAGATGACCCTCACCGCGGTGACGCGCGGCGCCGGCCTGTCGGTCACGCAGTTGCGGGTGCTGCTCGCGGTCGACCGGCACGGCCCGCTGAACCTGAGCGGGCTCGCCGACCTGCTGGGCATGTCGGTCTCGGCCACCGGCCGCCTCGTGGCCCGTCTGCACACCGCCGGGCTGCTGACGCGCCTGCTGTCCCCGCACAGCCGCCGCGAGGTCAGTATCGACGTCACGGAGACCGGCAGACGCTCGCTCGAACGCGTCCGCGCCGCGCGCCGCCGGCACATCGCGGCCGCGCTGCGCCGTCTGCCGCCGGACAGCCGCCGTACGCTCGCCCGGACACTGCGCGAGTTCACCGCGGCGGCGTCGGACGGCCCCGGCGCAGGCGGCCACGACTGACCACCGGGAGAGGAGTCCCGCATGCGTGCCCTCACCGTCGTCCCGCACCGCGCCGGTTCGCCGGAGCTGACCGAGGTGCCCGATCCCGAGCCCGGGCCGGGCGGCCTCCTCGTGGAGGGCGTGGCCGTCGGGGTCTGCGGAACGGACCGGGAGATCGTGGCCGGCGACTACGGCTGGGCTCCGCCGGACCGGGAACGGCTGGTCATCGGGCACGAGTCCCTCGGCCGCGTACGGCAGGCCCCGCCCGGCTCCGGCTTCGCGCCGGGAGACCTCGTGGTGGGCCTCGTGCGCCGGCCCGACCCCGTGCCGTGCGGAGCCTGCGCGCACGGGCAGTACGACATGTGCCGCAACGGCCGCTACACGGAGCGGGGCATCAAGGAGCTCGACGGCTACGCGAGCGAGACGTGGTGCGTCGACGCGTCCTACGCGGTCCGGCTCGCCCCCGGCCTCGGCGAGTGCGGCGTGCTGCTCGAACCCGCGTCGGTGGTGGCCAAGGCGTGGGAGCAGGTCGACAAGGTGGGGGCGCGCTCGTGGTTCGAGCCGCGTACGGCGCTGGTCACCGGCGCGGGCCCCATCGGCCTGCTCGCCGCGCTGCTCGGCGTGCAGCGCGGCCTCGCCGTGCACGTGCTCGACCGCGTCGCCACAGGGCCCAAGCCGGCACTCGTCGCGGACCTCGGCGCGGAGTACCACACCGGCTGGGTGGAGGACGTGGTGCGCTCGACCCGGCCGGACGTCGTCATCGAGGCCACCGGCGCCGCCGACGTGGTGTTCGGCGCCATCGCCGCGGCCGGCCCGTACGGCATCGTCTGCCTGACCGGGGTCTCTCCGAGCGGGCGGCGGCTCACCCTGGACGCCGGGACGCTCAACCGGGAGATCGTGCTGGAGAACGAGGTCGTCATCGGCACCGTGAACGCCAACCACGACCACTACGCCTTCGCGGCCGGCGCCCTCGCCCGGGCCGACTCCGGCTGGCTCGCCCGGCTGATCTCCCGGCGGGTGCCGCTGCACCGCTACACCGAGGCCTTCGAGCGCCGGGACGACGACGTCAAGGTGGTGCTCACCCTCGGCTGAGGACGGACGAGTCAGCGGTCGCGGTCGGTGGCCAGGCGGGCCAGGGCCTCCAGACCCGCCGCCGCCCCGGGCGCCGACTCCGCCGACCGCAGCGCCTCCAGCGCCTCGGACAGCAGGTCGTCGACCCTGGCGAGGCTCCACGCCCGCCCACCCGCCTCCTCCACCAGCCGCGCCGCCCGCGGAAGGTCGGTCTGCGCGAGCGGGCGGCGGTACAGCACGGAGAGCGCGCCGCCCGCCCGCGTGCCCGACGTCAGCGCGGCGACGACCGGCAGGGACTTCTTCCGGTTGCGCAGGTCGGAATGGACCGGTTTGCCGGTGACGGCCGGGTCGCCCCAGATACCCAGCAGGTCGTCGACGAGCTGGAACGCCAGGCCCACGCGCTCGCCGAACACGCGCAGGGCGGCCACCTGCTCGGTGGTGGCGCCTCCGTGCAGCCCGCCGAGGGCGCACGCGCAGCCGAACAGGGCGCCCGTCTTGCCCTCCGCCATGCGCACGCACTCCCCCAGGCTCACGTCCGCGCGCTGCTCGAAGCCGAGGTCGGCGCTCTGGCCGTCCAGCAGCGACTGGACGCAGCGGGCCAGCGCCCGCGTGCTCTCGGCGGGCCTGCCGCCCCCGGCGAGCACGGTGAAGGCCAGCGCCAGCAGGGAGTCGCCGGCCAGGATCGCCTCGGCGCGGCCGAAGACGTTCCACACCGTGGGGCGGTGGCGGCGGACCGTGTCGCCGTCCATCACGTCGTCGTGGACCAGGGAGAAGTTGTGCACCAGCTCGACCGCGACGGCGGCCGGCAGCGCCGCGTCCGCGTCTCCCCCGGCGCCCTCCGCCGCCAGCAGCGTGAACGCGGGCCGCAGGGCCTTGCCCCCGCTCGCCCGCACCGGGTGCTCCCGCGCGTCCCACCAGCCGAAGTGGTACCCCGCCACCCTGCGCATCGACGGAGGCAGGGTGCCGACCGCATGGCGCAGGGCGGGTTCCACCAGGTCGCGCGTCCGGGCGAGCACGTCTCCCGCGGTCCGCACTCCCGCTGCCACCGGTTCCGTCACGCTCCCACCACCTCGGGCTCGAGTGGACCCACAGGCCGGTTGGACTTGTCGGCATACCCCGGCCGTCACCTCACGACACGTACCCCTCGCCCCATCGGGTCAGGCAGGGCCCGGAACCCGCCACCGGTGGTCGGACCGAGCTCGCCGGATCGACTGCTTCACGCCGACCGGAATGACACCGTGGGGCCGTAGTCGCCCTCCTCGCCGAGGACCGCGACAACGAATGTGGCGCGCCGCCCAAAATGGGGATTGCAGTCGAGACTGCAAGGTGATTACCGCTGGAGCGAGCTCGGCCGGCGTGCGCTCGCACCCGCTGCTAGCGGCACCCGGCGGAGTCACTAACGTGTGTCCCGTGCAGGAGAGCGTTCAGGAGATGGTCCTGCGGCCGTTGGGCCGCGGTCGCCTTCAGGTCACCCCGATGGGTCTCGGGCTCGCCGCGCTCGGCCGGCCCGCGTACATCACGCTCGGCCGGGACGCCGACCTCGGCGGCGACCGTGACGTGGCGGCGATGCGGGCGCGCACCTGGGAGGTGCTGGACGCCGCGTGGGCGGCCGGCGTGCGGTACGTCGACGCGGCCCGCTCCTACGGCCTGGCGGAGGAGTTCCTCGCGGGCTGGCTGGCCGATCGGGGCGTCCGGCCCGGCGAGGTCGCCGTCGGCTCGAAGTGGGGCTACGAGTACGTCGGCGGCTGGCGGATGGACGCCGGCCGCCACGAGGAGAAGGACCTGTCCGCCGAGCGGCTGCGCCGTCAGCTCGGCGAGACCCGGGAGCTGCTCGGCGGCCATCTGTCGCTCTACCAGATCCATTCGGCCACCGTCGAGAGCGGTGTGCTCGACGACGAGGAGGTCCTCGGGGAGCTGCGGGCGCTGCGCGCGGAGGGCGTCGCGGTCGGCCTGTCCACCACCGGCCCCCGCCAGGCGGCGACCATCGAGAAGGCGGTCGCGACCGGGCTCTTCGACACCGTCCAGTCGACGTGGAACCTGCTGGAGCGCTCGGCGGGCGAGGCCCTGGCCCGGGCGCACGCCGCCGGCCTGGGCGTGATCGTCAAGGAGGGCGTGGCCAACGGCAGGCTGACCGCCCACGGCGCGCCGCCGGCGCTGGCGCGCGCGGCACGCGAACGCGGCGTCACCCCCGACGCCCTGGCACTCGCCGCCGTGCTCGCCCGCCCGTGGGCGGGGGTCGTGCTGAGCGGCGCGGCCACGACCGCTCAGCTCTCCGGGAACCTGACGGCGCTCGCCGTCACCTGGGACGAGGAGGCCGAGGAGACCCTCGCCGGACTGGCGGAGGACGCCGAGACCTACTGGGCCCGCCGCGCCGCCCTCCCCTGGACCTGACGGTCAGCTCAGGAACTCGCCGTCCATGAGCTCCAGCACGCGGTCGGCCAGGCCGACGAGGCCCTCGTCGTGCGTGGCCACCAGCGCGGTGACGCCCTCGCCCCGGACGAGCACCCGCAGCAGCTCCATGATCTGGCGGGCGGTCTGGGAATCGAGCTGACCGGTCGGCTCGTCGGCGAGCAGCAGGCGGGGCCGGTTGGCCAGGGCCCTGGCGATGGCCACGCGCTGCTGCTGGCCACCCGACAGCTCGTAGGGCCGCTGCTCGGCCTGATCGGACAGCCCGACCAGGGACAGCAGCACCTTCACCCGCTCCTCCCTGCCCTTGGCCGGAACCCGCGCCAGCCGCAGCGGCACGCCCACGTTCTCGGCGGCCGACAGCACCGGGATCAGCCGGAACGACTGGAAGACGAACCCGACGACGTCGCGACGCAGCCGCAGCAGGCCCTCCTCGGGCAGCTCGGGCACCGGCTGCCCTGCTACCCGCACCCGCCCCTCGTCGGGCCGGTCCAGGCCGCCGACCAGGTTGAGCAGCGTCGTCTTGCCCGCGCCGGAACGACCGCGGATCGCGACCAGCTCGCCGGGGTGCGCCTCGAAGGAGACCCCTCTCAGCGCGCGCACGCCCTTGGGATAGGTCTTGCGCAGGCCCTCGACGACGACCAGCGGCTCACTCATTCGTCTCTTCCTCCGTGTCGTCGCCGGCGGCCGAGGGCCAGACCCCGATGTGGTCGCGTTCGAGCTCCAGGCGCACCCGGTGCTCCATCGACAGGGCGTTGATGAACTCTCTCGGCAGTTGCAGGCGCCCGGCCCGGTCGAGCACCGCGTACTCCTCGGCGACCACCCTCCCGTCGGAGGACGTGCGGCGGAACGTCTCGCTGGAGGTGCGGCCGTCCCGGATGCCGATGGTCCGGTCGACCCGCTCCGACACCATCGGGTCGTGCGTCACGACGACGGTCGTGACGCCGAGTTCCCGGTTGGCGTGGCGGAGCACGCCGAAGACCGTCTCGGCGCTCTCGCTGTCCAGCTCCCCGGTGGGCTCGTCGGTGAGCACCACCTCGGGCGCGTTGGCGAGGGCGACGGCGACGGCCACCCGCTGCTGCTCGCCGCCGGACATCTCCCCGGGCCGCCGGTCCGCGCGGTCCGCCATCCCCGTCAGTTCCAGCAGCTCGTCCGTACGGGACGACCTGACCGGCCGGGACGTGCCGCCGGCCAGCCGCATGGGGAGCATGACGTTCTCCCGGGCGGTGAGGTACGGCAGCAGGTTGCGGGCGGTCTGCTGCCAGACGAAGCCCACGGCCGAGCGCCGGTAGCGGAGGCGGTCGCGCGGGGTCATGGACAGCAGGTCGATCCCGGCGACCCGGGCCAGCCCGGCTGTGGGCACGTCGAGCCCCGACAGGATGTTGAGCAGCGTCGACTTGCCCGACCCCGAGGCCCCGACGATCGCCACCAGCTCACCCCGGCCGATGAGCAGGTCGAGGCCCTGCAGGGCGACCACCTCGACCGCGGCGGATCCCTCGGTCTTGTAGATCCGCACGAGGTTGTCGCACAGGATGTGGGCGTCCGCGCCGAACGCGGGGCCACCCCGCGTGGCCCGGGCCTCCAGGTCAGCCAGCGTGTCCACGGCTTCCTCCCAGATAGGCGCCCGCGAGGGCGACGGCGGCGACCCCGGCGGCGAGGGCACCGGCCAGGACACAGGGCAGGACGGGCAGGAGCGCGGCGGCCGCGAGGGCGCCCTGGCGCCCGCCCGCGTACGCCGACAGGTCGATTCCGGGCCCGAGCAGCGCGGGCATGGCGAGACCGGCCGCCAGCCCGGCGACGGCGGTCAGGACGAGCAGCGGGGCCGCCTCCAGGACCGTGATCAGGCCGGCCTGCCTGCGGCTGAGGCCGAGGGCGCGCAGCAGGCCGAGGTCCTCCGCCCGCCGGGCCGCGCCTCCGGTCAGCGCGATCGCGACGGCCGCCAGCGCGTACGCGGCCAGCGCCGCGGCGGCGACCCGCAGCGCGGCGGTCAGCGCCGCCGTCAGCGGCGTGCCGGTGATGTCGGCGAGCGCGTCCGCCACGGTGGTCATGCTCGCGCCGGACGGCAGCAGCGGCCTGACCGCGCCGGCGTCTCCCGCGATCAGCAACGTGTTGACGTGCTCGGGAGCCGTGGGGAGGACGATGAGGGCGCCGTCCCCCGCCCGCACCCCCGGCATCGCGTCGACGGTCCCCGCCGGGGTGACCGTCATCCGCGCGGGCCAGCCGATCTCGAAGCTCCGCATGGCGGACAGGTCGGGCGAGACGAGCACACCGGTCCCCGGCGCAGGCAGGTGGAGCGGGCTGCCCGCGACCAGCCGGCGGTAGGCGCCGAGGTCGACCGCGACGACCGTGGCCGGCCGCCCGCCGAAGCCCACCTCGGCGACCGTCGCCCCGGCCGCGGCCGGGACGACGGCCCTGACGCCCGGCGCGTGGCGGATCCGCTCCAGCGTCTCCGGAGCGATTCCCTGCGCGCGCTCCACCCTGATCTCGGCGCCGATCCGCTCCCACGCCGCCTGCCGCTGGGCCTCCTCCAGCCCTCCGGCGGTGACCATGCCGTACGCCGCCAGCGCGACGGCCGGCAGCAGCGTGAGCACCGGCAGCGCGGCGCCCGGCACGGCCCGGGCGGCGGCGAGGCCGAGGAACGGCACGGCGGCGGAGCGCCGGGCGGCGGCCCGGAAGGCCAGGTGGATCACGGCCGGGCCGGCGCGCAGCACCGCCAGCGCGGCCGCCAGCGCCAGCAGCACGGGCGCCAGTGCGAGGAAGGCGTCGCCGGTGGCGAGGCCGCGGGTGCGCAGGAGATGGAGGCTCGTCACGGCGACCACGAGCACCAGGATCTCCATCACCATCCTGCGGAGAGCCTTCCCGGACCGTCGGTCGGTGGACTGGCGCATCGCGACGGCGGCGCAGGCGATCGCGACGGTCCCCGCCGCCAGCGCGGCCGGTCCCAGCCGCGCGACCGCCGTCGGGGCGCCCGGCACGAAGCCCGCGGCCACCTGGCCCGCCGCGGCCGCCGGCACCGCCGCGAGCGCGACCGCTCCCCCGCAGGCGAGCACGACCTGGGCCAGGGACGCACCGCGGGCGCGCATCAGCAGCAGATCGCCGTGCACCCGCCCGACGAGCAGCAGCACGGCCAGGGCCGTGGTGCCCAGGCACACGACGGCCAGCCCTCCCAGGAACACCGTGATCAGCGCGCGTGTGACGGCCAACCGGTCCAGGTACTCCCGCAGGATCCGGTCGAACCCGGTCGACAGGGCGAGTTCGAGGTCCTGCCTGCCCAGGCGGCGGCCGAACTCCTCCGTGGCGGCGAGCACGGCCGCCGCGTTGCCCGCGGTGACGCGGTCCGCCGCCGGGGTGACGAGCCATCGGAAGACCATCGGCAGTTCGGCGCCCGCGAGGCTGTCGCCGTCGGTGAGCGCGGTGACGATCAGGTCGTCCTCCGTGGCGAGCGGCACGCGGTGGTGGATGACGTAGGTGAGCTCCGGCTCGATGGCCCAGAACCGGTCGGCGGGACGCGCCGGCTCGAACAGGCCGGTGACCTTCGCGGTCAAAGCGCCGAGGCGGAGCGTGTCGCCCGTCTTGATCGACATCTCCGTGGCGGCGACCACGGGGACGGCCACCTCGAGACGGGTGCCCGAGCCGGGGCCCGGGGGGCCGCCCTCGACGTACCGCACCCGCCGGTCCGCCCCGGAGACCCATTTCAGCGTCAGATACCGATGCGTCTGCTCGTTCAGCAGCATCGGCGGGGCGGAGAAATCGAAGAACGGGACGGGGTCGGCGACCTCCCGCAGCGCCGGGGGGAGCAGCTCGCGCCAGGCGGCGTCCGCCCTGGCCGCCTCGGCCGTCGTCCGCATCGGCGTCAGGTCGAAGCGGCGGGTGAACTGGACCGCCAGCGACGCCGTGGCGGGCGGGGCGGAGCCGATGACCGACCTTGCCGCCGCGTCGAGGGAGGACTCGACCATCCGGGGCAGAGCCGAGACGACCAGGGCGGCGCCGAACACCAGCGCGGCCAGCAGCGCCGCCACCCCCCTGTGCACACCCAGAAGGCGGATCACGACGCCTCCCCCGCACGCAGCGCGGCGGCCGGCTCACGGCGGTGCAGCGACCGCGCGAGTCCCGCCACGATCACGAGGAGCACCACGAGGACCGCGGCGGCCAGCGCCGCCACCTGAGACCACGGCACGTGGAGCAGCACCGGCAGCCCGCCTGCGGTCGCGTATCCCGCGGTCACCATCGGCGGCACCACCGCGGCGGACACTGCCACGGCAAGCGCCGCTCCGCCGGCCAGCGACAGCCCGATCACGAACGACTGCTCGGCGGCGAGCAGGCCGAGCGTCTGCCGGAAGCTCACGCCGAGGGCGCCGAGCACGGCGAACTCGCCCCTCCGCTCGCGCGCCGCGACCGCGGCGTTGACCAGGAATCCCAGCACGGCGAACGCCAGCGCCGCCGCGAAGCCGAGCAGCAGCGCGCCCTGCAGGCCGGCCGCCGTGGGGTCGTCCCTGAGACTCGCGGTGAGCGCGGCCACGTCGACGACGTCCCCGCGGCCGGCGGCCAGCGCGGCGGCGGCTCGCGCGGTGTCGTGCCCGTCGGCGGCCAGCCACCATTCCGTCGCCTGCCCCTCGGCGCCTTTCCCCCGAAGCGCCGTAAGGTCGGCGAGCAGGGCCGGGGCGCCCTCCGGCGTGCCGGGCATCGCGGTGACGACGCCCACGACCCGGATCGGGATCGCCGCCGTGCCGGCCGTGATCCTGGTGGTGTCCGCCAATCCGGGGGTCACCACGACCGGAAGCGCCTGTCCGGCGGACCCGGCGATCCGGGAGGCCAGCGTGGCCGGCGACAGCTCCGACAGGTCGGGGCGCAGCAGCAGGACACGGCCCAGCTGCGCCGCGTCCGCGGCGATAAGGGTGGCGTCCGCGCCGTCCGCGACGACCGTGGCGCGGTGCGCGGGCACCGCCGCCGCGACCCCAGGCAGCGTGGTGAAGGTTCGCGCGTCGTCCCCGGGGAGGGCCGGGACGCGCAGGCCGGCGCCGGCGAGATGCCTGGCCCGGTCCTCCTGGGCGCCGCGCCAGGTCGCGGCGGTGGTCAGGGACAGCACGCCGATCGCCGTCGCCATCGTCAGCAGCAGCGCCGGACCCGAATAGCGGGCCGGGCGCCGGCTCACCTGCCGGGCGGCCGTCGCCGGCCCGAACCCGGGGCGCCGGCGCGTCGCCCGCTCGGCGACCCTGGCGACTGCGGGCACCAGCCGCAGGGCGGCCATCCCCCCGCAGAGCAGGGCGAGCGCCGGTCCCGCCCCGACCAGCGGGTCGAGCCCGAGCTCGCCGCCGAGGCGCGTGGTCTCCGGCGCGTCCTGTCCGCGCAGGCGCCAGACGGCGAGCGCCGCCAGGACGAGCAGCGCCACGTCGGCTCCGGCCCGCTGGAGCAGGCCCGGCCGGTCGGCGCGTCCGCGCGCCGCCTGCTCCTCGACGTACGTGCGGCGGGCGGCGAGCAGCGGCGGGGCGGCCAGCATAACGGCGCAGGCGAGCGCGACCGCCGCCGCGACCGCGAAGGTGGCCCCGTCAGGCGCGCGGGGCGGCGCCACGCCGGTGGCCTCGATCCAGGGGAACGCGTTCACCAGTCGCAGGAGCACGGGCGCGAGGAACGGCGCCGCGGGCGCGCAGGGCAGCGCGATCAGCAGCGCCTCCCCCGCCGCCATGGCGGCGAGCCGCGGTGACCCGCCGCCCCTCGATCGCAGCAGGGCCGTCTCCATCCGGCGGTGCTCGGCGAGCAGCCGCGCGGTCAGCGCCAGCGCGTACGCGCTCAGCACCAGCAGTTGGAGCACCGGCACCAGCATGGTCGAGCGGGCGACCAGGGCGCCGCGGTCGAGCCGCAGCAGCATGCCGGACAGCGTCTCGGTGACCGTGCACCGTGGGCAGCCGGACCGCACGGCGGCGGAGGTCCCGGCGACCGAGGCCGCGAACGGCCGCAGCCGGTCGGGGGAAAGCCGGCGCAGGTCGGGTTCGGCGAGCCAGCGGGCCGAGACACCGGTCCCGAAGCGGCCGAGGAAGGCGCCCTCCGGCACGACCAGGGGCCCGCGGGAGGTGAAGTCGCCGGTCCGCGTGCCGTAACGCAGCAGGTCCTCCCCCTTCCAGCGCGGGTCGTCGGGGTCGCGGAGCCGGAAGACGCCGGTGACGTGCACGCGGACCGGCTCTCCGTCCAGGCGTCCGACGACGGTGAACTCGTCGCCTGCGGACACGCCCATCGCCCGGGCGGCCGGCTCCGAGAGCGCCACCGCCGTCTTCTCCGTGGGCCAGCGCCCGCTCACCAGGTCCGCCTGGCCGTCCAGTCCCTCGTACGCGGCGAACCGGGTCAGGACGGGCTGGTCGCCTCGATCCTGTCCCTTCAGCGCGTACGAGGCGGACTCGACGCGTACGGTGACCCGTACGGGCACCTCTTCGTGGGCGTGGGCGATCCCCGCGCGGACGGCGCGGTCGATTCGGGCGAAGTCCCCGGCCGTGACCGAGGAGGTGACGACGGTGGCGGTGGACGCGAGCGGCGCCGTCTCCAGGGCCCGGCGCACACCCGCCTGGGTCGCCGACCCCGCGTGCAGCAGCAGAGCCGAGATCGCGGTGGTGGCGAGCAGGATGGAGCCGAACGCGGCGGCCAGCAGCAGTGGCTCGGCCGGCGCGCGCCGGACCACCAGCGGCAGCCGCGCCCGCACCATCCTCACCATCCGGGCCTGACCACGCTCATCCCGGCATCATGACAAGCATGATCGAGAAGCACCACCGTTACGTTCATCTAAGGTGTGGGGAAAACGGGCCGAGGAGGGCTGCATGCCTGCGGTGGGGCCGCTGCTCACGGGAGATCCGGCCGAGATCGGCGGCTATCGGCTGGAGGGCCGCCTCGGCGCGGGCGGCCAGGGGGTGGTCTACCTCGGCCGCGCGGCCGGGGGCGCGCCGGTGGCGGTCAAGCTGCTGCATGAGGGCTGGTCGGGGGACGAGGACGCCCGCCGCCGCTTCGCACGGGAGATCGCCGCCGCGGGGCGGGTCGCGCCGTTCTGCGTGGCCCGGGTGCTCGACTTCGACCTGGACGGCCCGCGGCCCTACGTCGTGAGCGAGTACGTGGAGGGCCCCACGCTGCAGCGGGCAGGACGGCGGTCCGGGCCCGCCCTGCACCGGCTGGCCGTGGCGACCGCGACCGCACTCGCCGCCGTGCACCAGGCCGGGATCGTCCACCGCGACTTCAAGCCCGCCAACGTGCTGCTGGGGTCCGACGGTCCGAGGGTCGTCGACTTCGGGGTCGCCCGCGGTCTCGGCGCGACCACGGCGACCGGCGGCACCGTCGGCACGCCCGCCTACATGGCGCCCGAGCAGATCGCCGGCGAGCCGCCCGCGCCCGCCTGGGACGTGTTCGCGTGGGGCGGCGTGATGGTGTTCGCGGCCACCGGCAGGCCGCCGTTCGGCGACGACGCGCTGCCCGCCGTGCTGAACCGCGTGCTCACCAAGGAGCCCGACCTCGGCGACCTGGAAGAGCCGTTGCGCTCCATCGTCGCGCTGGCCCTCCGCAAGAACCCCGCCGAGCGCCCGGGCATCCTCGACATCACGATGCGGCTGCTCGCCGCGGTTCCGGAGGGGACCGCCGGGAGCCTCCCCGCCGTGCTCACCGCCGGACGGCATTCCGTGGCTCCGGAACCCGGCACCGTCCCCTCACGGCGGGGCTCCGGCCGCCGCCGCGGGCTGCTCGCGGGGGCGGCGGTCACCCTCGCGGCCGCGACGACCGGGGGCGTGCTGCTGTCGGTGCCGCCGTCCGAAGGCGCCGCCGAAAACGTCGCCGGGGGCGACGCGCGCGGCACGGCGGTCGCCGCCGCCGTGTCCACTCCGGCGGCGAGTCCCAGCCCCTCACTCAGCCCCTCGCCCACCCCGGCGTCCGCTCCGACGCCCACTGCACGCGTGCCGCTGCGCTTCACCGCGCGCTTCGCGGGCGTGTGGCGCGGCAGGGTGGACTACGAGCCCGGCGCGTACGACACGCTCGTGCTGACCGTGCCGAAGGGCGGCGACACGGTCACCGAGCAGTTCGTCGACTACCACTGCGTGGGCACCTCCAGGCTCCAGGTGGTCAGCGGGACGACGGTGCGGCTGAAGCGGGTCTCGATGCGGGGCAACTGCGTGCGCAACGGCACGATCTATCTCACCGTCCACGACAACGGCACGATGACGTTCGACTACAACGGGCACGGCGAGAACAAGTGGACGAAGAACGAGCCGTTCTACATGATCGCCACCTTGAAGCGCATGTGACCAAGCGCACCTAGCGTCCCCACTAGATCAGACAGACCACACTTGCGGGACATCCGACACAAAGGTGTATGTTGACCACCGCAAGCGACGGACGCGGAGGAAGCCGGTGTGAATCCGGCGCGGTCCCGCCACTGTCACCGGGGAGCGACCCTCACCCACGCCACTGCCCAGCACGGGCGGGAAGGCTGAGGGAAGCGCCGATCCGGGAGCCAGGATACTCCGGCCGTCGGACCTTCTACCGGGGGCGCGGACACCCCCAGGGGGGACATGCCATGGCCCGGACAGGCCTGCGCAGACGCGCCTCACTGCCGGTTTCGCGCTCCATCACCTGACGTGGCGGCCGGCGGCGGCCTGCTCGTGGCGGGCACGACCTCCGATGCCGGGAAGAGCGTCCTGGTGGCCGGGCTGTGCCGGTGGCTGGCCCGGCGCGGCGTACGGGTCGCGCCTTTCAAGGCGCAGAACATGGCGCTCAACTCGATGGTCACCGCCGACGGCGGCGAGATCGGACGGGCCCAGGCGATGCAGGCCGCGGCGGCCCGGGTCGAGCCCGAGGCCGCGATGAACCCGGTGCTCATCAAACCGGCCGGGGAGCGGCACTCCCACGTCGTCGTGCTCGGCCGGGCGCACGCCGACGTGGACGCCGTGTCCTACCGCGACCACAAGATGCGCCTGCTCGACGTCGCCCTCGACGCGCTGAACGGCCTGCGCCGCCGCTACGACGTGGTGATCTGCGAGGGGGCGGGCAGCCCGGCCGAGGTCAACCTGCGCGACCGCGACATCGCCAACATGGGCCTGGCCCGCGCGGCCGGTCTGCCGGCGCTCGTCGTCGGCGACATCGACAGGGGCGGCGTGCTCGCGCACTTCGCCGGCACCCTCGCGGTGCTGGACCGGGACGACCAGCGGCACATCGCCGGCTTCGTGGTCAACAAGTTCCGCGGCGACCTCGCGCTGCTGCGGCCGGGGCTCGACTGGCTGGCGGAGGCGACGGGCCGTCCGTGTCTGGGCGTGCTGCCGTGGCGCTCGGGCCTTTGGCTCGACGTGGAGGACTCTCTCGACCTCGACAGCCGTCCCGGCCTGCTCACCCCGCCGGTCGGAGATGAGATCCTGCGCGTGGCCCTCGTACGGCTGCCGCGGATGTCCAACGTCACCGACGCCGACGCGCTGGCCGCCGAACCGGGGGTGAGTGTGCGCCTGGTCACCACTCCCGCCGAGCTCGCCGACGCCGACCTCGTCGTGCTGCCCGGCACCCGCGCCACCGTCGGCGACCTCGCCTGGCTGCGCGAGCGGGGCCTGGACGAGGCGCTGCGCCGCCGCGCCGCCGAGGGCGGCCCGGTGCTCGGGATCTGCGGCGGCTACCAGATGCTCGGCACGGTCGTCGACGACGACGTGGAGAGCCGGGCGGGCCGGGTTCCCGGCCTGGGCCTGCTGCCCGCCCGCACGGCGTACGCGCCGGACAAGGTGCTGGCGCTCGCGGAGGGCGAGTGGCGGGGCCACGAGGTGGCGGGCTACCAGATCCACCACGGCCGGGTCACGGCAGAGGGCGGCGAGCCGTTCCTCGACGGCTGCCGGGCGGGAGCGGTGTGGGGCACGACCTGGCACGGCCTGTTCGAACGGGACGGCTTCCGCCGGGCCTTCCTCGCCGAGGTCGCCGCCGCCGGCGGCCGGGCCTGGCTGCCGGGGAGCGGCACGTTCGCCGCGCACCGGGAGGCCCGTCTCGACGCGCTGGGCGACCTCGTCGAGGAGCACCTGGACACCGAGGCCGTGTGGCGGCTCATCGAGCGGGGCGTGCCCGGCGGCCTGCCCACCGCCGAGATCGCGTTGCGGGAGGACCGTCCATGACGATGCTGCTGCTGTCCACCGCCGACACCGAGCTGCTCGCCGCCACCCGCGGCGGGGCGGGCTGGCGGGTCGCCAACCCCGCGCGTACGGACGTCGGGGACGTGCCCGCGCTCGTGGACGGCGTGGACGCCGTCGTCGTCCGGCTGCTCGGCGGCAGGCGCTCGTGGCCCGAGGGGCTCGACGCCGTGCTGGCCGCCGGGCTGCCCACGATCGTGCTCGGCGGCGAGCAGGCCCCGGACGCCGCGCTGATGGCGCTGTCCACCGTGCCGTCGGGGGTCGCGGCCCAGGCGCTCGCCTATCTCGCGGAGGGCGGCCCGGACAACCTGGCGGAGCTGCGGCGCTTCCTGTCCGACACGCTTCTGCTGACCGGCGAGGGCTTCGCGCCGCCCAGACCCACCCCCGCCTGCGGCGTGCGGCCCGGCCGCGCCCGCCGGGAGGGCCGCCCGCTGGTCGGCGTGGTCTACTACCGGGCCCACGAGCTGTCGGGCAACACGGCGTTCGTCGACGCGTTGTGCGACGCGGTCGAGGCGGCGGGCGCCGACGTGCTGCCGGTCTTCTGCGGGTCGCTGCGCGGGGCGGGCGACGACCTGCTCGAACCGCTGCGGCCGGTGGACGCCCTCGTCGTCACCGTGCTGGCCGCGGGCGGCGCGGTGGCCGCCGCCGCGAGCGCGGGCGGCGACGAGGACGCCTGGGACGCCGGGGCGCTCGCCGCCCTCGACGTGCCGGTGCTGCAGGCGCTGTGCCTGACCACCCCCCGCGCGGTCTGGGCGGACTCCGACGCCGGCCTGTCCCCGCTGGACGCCGCGATGCAGGTGGCGGTGCCCGAATTCGACGGCAGGCTGATCGGCGTGCCGTTCTCCTTCAAGGAGGACGGGCCCGACGGCGTGCCGGTCTACGTCGCCGACCCCGAGCGGTGCGCCCGCGTGGCCGCCCTCGCGGTCGCGCACGCCCGGCTGCGCCATGTGCCCAACGGCGACAAGCGCCTGGCGATCGTGCTGTCGTCCTACCCCACCCGGCACGCCCGGGTCGGCAACGCCGTCGGGCTCGACACCCCCGCCTCCGCCGTCGTGTTGCTGCGGGCCCTGCGCGCGGCCGGGTACGACGTGGGTGGCGCGCCGGACGACGGCGACGCGCTGATCCACGCCCTGATCGCGGCGGGCGGCCACGACGTTGAGTGGCTCACCGAGGAGCAGCTGGAGGCCGCCCCGGCCCGGGTGCCGCTGGACGCCTACCGGGAGTGGTTCGCGGCGCTGCCCGCCGAGCTGGGCGAGGCGGTGACCGCCCACTGGGGCCCGCCGCCCGGCTCCCTCTACGTCGACGGGAGCGACATCGTGGTCGCCGCGCTGCGGTTCGGCAACGTCATGCTCGCCATCCAGCCGCCCCGGGGGTTCGGCGAGAACCCGGTGGCCATCTACCACGACCCCGACCTGCCGCCGAGCCACCACTACCTCGCGGCGTACTGGTGGCTGGCCCGCGAGTTCGGCGCGCACGCCGTCGTCCACCTCGGCAAGCACGGCACGCTGGAGTGGCTGCCGGGCAAGGGGCTCGGGTTGTCGGCGTCGTGCGCGCCCGACGCCGCGCTCGGCGCGCTGCCGCTGGTCTACCCGTTCATCGTCAACGATCCTGGCGAGGGCACCCAGGCCAAGCGCCGCGCGCACGCCACCGTCGTCGACCACCTGATCCCGCCGATGGCCAGGGCCGACTCGTACGGCGACCTGGCCCGGCTGGAGCAGCTGCTGGACGAGCACGCCACCGTCGCCGCCCTCGACCCGGCCAAGCTGCCGGCCGTACGAGCGCGGATCTGGACGCTCATCCAGGCCGCCCAGCTCCACCACGACCTGCACGTGGACGAGCGGCCGCAGGACGCGGAGTTCGACGACTTCCTGCTGCACGTCGACGGCTATCTCTGCGAGATCAAGGACGCCCAGATCCGCGACGGCCTCCATGTGCTCGGCCAGGTCCACACCGGGGAGGCCCGAGTCAACCTCGTGCTCGCCGTGCTGCGCGCCCGTCAGGTCTGGGCCGGCGCCGCCGGGGCGCTGCCCGGCCTGCGCGAGGCTCTCGGCCTGCGCGAGACCCTTGGCCTGCCGGGAGACGCCGGGACGGCGGAGGTGGACGCGTTCGAGGGCGAGGCGCGGCGGCTGGTCCAGGCCATGGAGGACCACGGCTGGGACCCGGCGGCGGCCGGCGCGGTCACGGACGTGCCGGAGGCCGCCCGGGTGCTGCGCTTCGCCGCCGAGGAGGTCGTGCCGAGGCTCGACCGGACGACGGACGAGGTCGCGCACGTGCTGCACGCGCTGGACGGCGGTTACGTGCCCGCCGGGCCGTCCGGGTCGCCCACGCGCGGGCTGGTCAACGTGCTGCCCACCGGCCGCAACTTCTACTCGGTCGACCCCAAGGCGATCCCGTCGCGGCTGGCCTGGGAGACCGGCTCGGCGCTCGCGGCCTCGCTGGTCGAGCGCTACCGCGCCGACACCGGCGAGTGGCCGCGCACGGTCGGCCTGACGGTCTGGGGCACCAGCGCGATGCGCACCCAGGGCGACGACATCGCCGAGATCATGGCGCTGCTCGGCGTGCGGCCGGAGTGGGACGACGCCTCCCGCCGGGTGACCGGGTTCGAGGTCATACAGGCCGGCGAGCTGGGCCGCCCCCGGGTGGACGTGGTCGTGCGCATCAGCGGCTTCTTCCGCGACGCGTTCCCCCACGTCGTGACGCTGCTCGACGAGGCCGTACGGACGGTCGCCGCGCTGGACGAGCCCGCCGAGGTCAACCCGCTGCGGGCGCACGTCCACGCCGACCTCGGCCGGCACGGCGACGAGCGCCGCGCCACCAGCCGCGTCTTCGGCTCCAAACCCGGCGCGTACGGCGCGGGCCTGCTGCCGCTCATCGACGCCCGCAACTGGCGTGACGACGCCGACCTCGCCGAGGTGTACGCGGTGTGGGGCGGCTACGCCTACGGCCGGGGCCTGGACGGCCGGGAGGCACGCGCGGACATGGAGGCGGCGTTCCGGCGCATCGACGTGGCGGCCAAGAACCAGGACAACCGCGAGCACGACATCGCCGACTCCGACGACTACTTCCAGTACCACGGCGGGATGGTGGCCATGGTCCGCCACCTGACCGGCACGTCCCCCGCGGCGTACGTGGGCGACTCGCACGTCCCCGACGCGGTGCGCACCCGGACGCTGGGCGAGGAGACGCGGCGGGTGTTCCGGTCCCGGGTGGTCAACCCGCGCTGGATCGCGGCGATGCGGCGGCACGGATACAAGGGGGCGTTCGAGATGGCGGCCACGGTGGACTACCTGTTCGGGTTCGACGCCACGGCCGGGGTGGTGGACGACTGGATGTACGAGTCGCTCGCCGCCTCCTACGTCTTCGACCCGCAGGTGCGGGAGTTCATGCGGGCTTCCAACCCCTGGGCGCTGCGCGGCATCGCCGAACGGCTGCTGGAGGCGGCCGACCGGGGCCTGTGGGCCGAGCCGTCGCCGGAGACCCTCGACGGCCTGCGTGCGACGTACCTGGAGATGGAAGGCGACCTGGAGGCGGGCAAGTGACCGGACATCCCTTCACCGCGTATCCGTTCAGCGCGGTCGTCGGGCACGACGACCTCAAGCTGGCGCTGCTGCTCAACGCCGTGTCGCCCGCGATCGGCGGCGTGCTCGTGCGGGGCGAGAAGGGCACGGCGAAGTCGACCGTGGTGCGGTCGCTCGCGGCGCTGCTGCCCGAGGTGACGGTGGTGGCGGGCTGCCGGTTCTCCTGCGATCCCGCCGCGCCCGATCCGTCGTGTCCCGACGGCCCGCACGAGAGCGGCCTGTCCGGGCGGCCACGCCCCGCCCGCCTGGCCGAACTGCCGGTGGGCGCGTCGGAGGACCGGGTGGCCGGGTCGCTCGACCTGGAGCGGGCGCTGACCGAGGGGGTCAAGGCGTTCGAGCCGGGCCTCCTGGCGGCGGCGCACCGTGGCGTGCTCTACGTGGACGAGGTCAACCTGCTCCACGACCACCTGGTGGACCTGCTGCTCGACGCGGCGGCGATGGGTGTGGCCCACGTTGAGCGCGAGGGCGTGTCGGTCCGCCACGCCGCCCGTTTCCTGCTGGTCGGCACGATGAACCCCGAGGAGGGCGAGCTCCGGCCGCAACTGCTCGACCGGTTCGGCCTCGCCGTCGAGGTGCGCGCCTCCCGCGACCCGGACGAGCGTGCCGAGGTGGTGCGCCGCCGCCTCGCCTTCGACGCCGATCCGGCCGGCTTCGCCGCCGCGTACGCCGGCGGCGAGCGCGACCTCGCCCGGCGCATCACGGCGGCGCGTGACCGGCTGCCCGGCGTGGCGCTTCCCGACGCCGCGCTGCGGGGCATCACGGCGGTGTGCGCGGCCTTCGACGTCGAGGGGATGCGCGCCGACCTCGTGATGGCGCGTACGGCGGTCGCCCTGTCCGCGTGGGAGGGCAGGGCCGAGGTCACCTCCGGCGACGTCAGGGCGGCCGCCCGCCTGGCACTCCCCCACCGGCGCCGCCGCGACCCGTTCGACGACCCGGGCCGGGGACTCGACGAGGAACGCCTGGAACAGGCCCTGTCGGAGGCCGCTTCCGAAAGCGACGACGGACCGGACGACGACGGGCCGGGTGGTGGGGGCGCGTCCGGCGACGGTTCCGGCGACGGCGACGGGTCCGGGGGCGGCGCGGCGTCCCAGCCCGCCCAGCCGGGGGCGCCCTATCGGACCCGGCTCCTCGCCCCCGCCGCGGTCGGCCGGGGCGGGCCCGCCGGACGGCGCGGGCGCACCACGGGTGAGTCCGGCCGCACCGTCGGCGCCCGTACGCCGGGCGGGCGGCTGCGGCGGCTCGACCTGCCGGCGACGCTGGCCGCCGCCGCGCCCCACCAGCGCGAACGCGGCCGTGCCGGTTCCGGCCTCGTGCTGCGCCGCGACGACCTGCGCGAGGCCGTACGCGAGGGACGCGAGTCGAACCTCGTGCTGTTCTGCGTGGACGCCAGCGGCTCGATGGCCGCCCGGGCCCGGATGCGCGCCGTGAAGGGCGCCGTGCTGTCCCTGCTGCTGGACGCCTACCAGCGCCGCGACAAGGTCGGCCTGGTCACCTTCCGGGGCGAGGACGCGACGGTCGCGCTGCCGCCGACCTCCAGTGTCGAGCTGGCCTCCGGCCGGCTGGCCCGGCTGGCCACCGGCGGGCGCACCCCGCTGGCCGCCGGGCTGCGCCGGGCGGAACGGGTGCTGGCCGCCGAGCGGCTGCGCGACCCCCGCCGCCGCGCGCTGCTCGTGGTCGTCACCGACGGCAGGCACACCTTCGGCCCCGACCCGGTCGACGCCGCCCGGCGGCTGGCCGGGGTCGCGAGCGTGGTCGTCGACTGCGAGCACGGCCCCGTACGGCTCGGCCTGGCCGGGCGGCTCGCCGCCGCGCTGGGCGGAACGGCGATCCGTCTGGAAGAGCTGGCGGCCGATCACCTGGCCGCGGTGGTCCGTGACGTCAGGAGGGTGGCGTAGATGCCGCAGGGCAGGCCGGCGAGCGTGCCGGACGACGGGCTGACCACGCGCGCGCGGCGCAACCGCCCGCTGGTCATCGTGCACACCGGGGAGATGAAAGGGAAGTCGACGGCCGCCTTCGGCCTGGCGCTGCGCGCCTGGAACCAGGGCTGGCCCGTCGGAGTGTTCCAGTTCGTCAAGAGCGCCAAGTGGCGGGTCGGCGAGGAGGCCGCCCTGCGCGCCCTCGGCCGGCTGCACGAGCAGACCGGCGAGGGCGGGCCGGTGACCTGGCACAAGATGGGCGAGGGCTGGTCGTGGATCCGGCGGCCCGGCACCGAGGCCGACCACGCCGCCGACGCCCGCGAGGGCTGGGCGCAGATCAGGCGCGACCTCGCCGCCGAGACCTACGGCCTGTACGTCCTCGACGAGTTCACCTATCCCCTCAAGTGGGGCTGGGTCGACGTGGACGACGTGGTCGAGACCCTGCGCGCCCGGCCCGGCCGCCAGCACGTGGTGATCACCGGCCGCGACGCCGATCACCGCCTGGTCGAGGCCGCCGACCTCGTGGTGGAGATGACCAAGGTCAAGCACCCGATGGACGCGGGACAGAAGGGCCAGAGGGGCATCGAATGGTGAGCGTCCCCCGGCTCGTCGTCGCCGCCCCGGCCTCGGGCACGGGCAAGACCACCGTGGCCACCGGGCTGATGGCGGCGCTGACCGCGCGCGGCCTGGCCGTCTCGCCGCACAAGGCGGGCCCCGACTACATCGACCCCGGCTACCACGCGCTCGCCACCGGCCGTCCGGGCCGCAACCTCGACGCGTTCCTCGTCGGGGAGGACCTGGTGGCCCCGCTGTTCGCGCACGGCGCGCGCGGCGCGGACGTCGCGGTCGTCGAAGGCGTCATGGGATTGTTCGATGGCCGGGGGCCGACCTCGGAAGCCTCGACCGCGCACATCGCCCGCCTGCTCGACGCGCCCGTGCTGCTCGTGGTGGACGCGTCGTCCCAGTCGGCGTCCGTCGCGGCCCTCGTGCACGGCTTCGCCACCTTCGACCGGTCCGTACGGATCGCCGGGGTGGTGCTCAACCGGGTGGGCTCGGCCCGCCACGAGGAGATCCTCCGCGAGGCGCTGCGGCCGCTCGGCATCCCGGTGGCCGGGGTCCTGCCGCGCGACGCGGCCGTCCACGTGCCGTCGCGGCACCTCGGCCTGGTGCCCGCCGCCGAGCGCGACGCGCAGGCGCGGCGGGCCGTGGCCGCCCTCGGGACGCTGGTGAAGCGGCACTGCGACCTCGACCTCGTGCTGCGCCTGGCGTCGGCCGCGCCGCCGCTTCCGGCCGCCCCCTGGTCGGCCGCCGACGCGGTGGGAATCCCGGTTTCCGGGCGGCCCGTGGTCGCGGTCGCCGCCGGCGCGGCGTTCACGTTCTCCTACGCCGAGACGGCCGAGCTGCTGAGCGCCGCCGGGGCCGAGGTGGCGTACGTCGACCCGCTGCGGGACGAGGCGCTGCCGCCGGGCACCCGGGCGCTGGTGATCGGCGGCGGGTTCCCCGAGGTCCACGCCGCCGACCTGGCCGCCAACAGGCCGTTGCGGGGACAGGTCGCCCGCCTCGCCGCCCGCGGCCTGCCGATCGCGGCCGAGTGCGCGGGTCTGCTCTACCTGGCCGCCTCGCTCGACGGCGCGCCGATGTGCGGGGTGCTGCCGGTGGAGGCGCGGATGACCGAGCGGCTGACGCTCGGCTACCGGGAGGCCGTACGGCCCGACGGCACGGTCGTACGCGCCCACGAGTTCCACCGCACCGCCTGCTCTCCGCCCGCCGGGGAGTCCCCGGCGTACGTGCTGCCGAGGCGGGAGGGATTCGTCCGGGGCGGCGTGCACGCCTCCTACCTCCACCCGCACTGGGCGGGCGCGCCGCGCCTGGCGCGCGATCTCGTGGAGGCTGCCGCATGAGGCCCGTGCTGATGGGGGTCGGCGTCGGCCCGGGCGACCCGGACCTGGTGACGGTGAAGGCCGTGCGCGTGCTGCGCGAGGCCGACGTGGTCGTGGTGCCGGTGGCCGACACCGGGGAGGAGGGCCGCGCCGAGCGCATCGTCCGCGCCCACACCGGCCGCGAGGTGACCCGCCTCGAGTTCGCCCTGGCCGATCCGCCGGGCAGCGGTCCCCGGCGTGAGGCGGCCTGGGACGCGGCGGGCGCCGCCGTCGCCGCCGTCTATGAGACCGGCGCGCGGACGGTCGCGTTCGCGACGATCGGCGACCCCAACGTCTACAGCACCTTCACCTACCTGGCCGGGACCGTGCGCGGGCTCGTGCCGGAGCTGGAGGTCCGCACGGTCCCCGGCGTCACCGCCATGCAGGCGCTCGCGGCGAGCAGCGGGACCGTCCTGGTCGAGGGCCGGGAGTCGCTGGCGCTGATGCCGCTGACGGCGGGGCTGGACGCCCTGCGCGCGGCGCTCGACGTCCACGACACCGTCGTCGCCTACAAGGGAGGGCGCATGCTGCCGGGAGTGCTGGCCGCCGTCCGCGAGTCCGGCCGGCTGGCCGGCGCGGTGTACGGCGCGTCGCTCGGGCTGCCGCAGGAGGACGTGCGGCCCGCCGCCGGGCTCGACCCGGCCGGGACCGGGCCGTACCTGTCCGCGCTGCTGGTCACCCGGGAGCGTACGGGCCGGGGAGGCCGGCTGTGAGCGGGAAGGTCACTTTCGTCGGCGCGGGGCCGGGCGCGCCCGACCTGCTCACGCTGCGCGGCGCGGCGGCCATCGCGGCCGCCGACGTCGTGGTCTGGGCCTCCAGCCTGGTGCACCCCGGCCTGCTCGGCCACGCCCGGGCCGGCGCCCGGATCGTCGACTCCGCCGCGGTGCCCCTGGAGGAGGTCGTCGCCGTGTACGAGGAGGCGGCCCTCGACGGGCTGCACATCGCCCGCGTGCACTCCGGCGACCCCGCCCTGTGGGGGGCCGTGCAGGAACAGCTCGACCGGTGCACCGCGCTCGGGCTGGAGACCGAGGTCGTGCCGGGGGTCTCCAGCTTCACCGCCGTCGCCGCCGCCGTACGGCGGGAGCTGACTGTGCCGGAGGTCGCGCAGTCGGTCGTGCTCACCCGGCTGGAGGGCGGCAAGACGCCGATGCCCGAGGGCGAGACCGTGCGGGAGTTCGCCGCGCACGGCACGACGATGGCGCTGTTCCTGTCGGCGGCCCGCTCGGCGCAGTTGCAGCAGGAACTGCTGGCGGGCGGCTACCCGCCCGAGACGCCCTGCGTGGTCGGCTACCGGGTCACGTGGGAGGACGAGCTGGTGCTGCGCTGCCGCCTGGACGAGCTGGCGGCAGCCGTGCGCGCCCATCGGCTCTGGAAGCACACGCTGGTGCTGGTCGGGCCCGCGCTGGAGGCCCACGGGACGCGCTCACACCTCTACCACCCGGGCCACTTCCACGGCCACCGCCGCTCCGAGCCCGCGGCCCGGCGCGAGCTGAAGGGATCCCGGTGACCGAGGGCCCTGAGCTGCGCGAGCCGGACCTGCCGCGCACGATGCGGGTGCGCAAGCGGGCGCTGCGCACCGGATGGACGACGGGCACCTGCGGCGCCGCCGCCGCGAAGGCCGCCAGCATCGCGCTCGCGCACGGCGACACCCCGCCCACCGTGGACACGCCGCTGCCCGGCGGCGGCCGGGTGACGCTGCCGGTCGACTCCTACGCCGTAGGCGACGCCAGGGCCACGGCCGTGGTCGTCAAGGACGCCGGCGACGACCCCGACGTGACCGACGGCGCGCACCTGACCGCGACCGTGTCCTGGCGTCCCGAAGCCGGCATCGAACTGGACGGCGGCGTCGGCGTCGGCGTGGTCACCCGGCCGGGCCTCGGCCTGGAGGTCGGCGGCCCGGCCATCAACCCGGTCCCCCGGGCGCAGATCACCCAGGCCGTCGGTGAGGTCGTGGACCTCGGGCGGCGCGGCGTCCGCGTGGTCATCAGCGTGCCCGAGGGCGAGCGGATGGCCCGCAAGACCACCAACGCCAGGCTCGGGATCCTCGGCGGCATCTCGATCCTCGGCACCACCGGGATCGTGCGGCCGTTCTCCACCGAGTCGTGGCGCTCCTCCGTCCTGCAGGCGATCGACGTGATGGCGGCGCAGGGCGAGCGCACGCTGGTGCTGTCCACGGGCGGGCGCACCGACCGGGCCGCGATGCGGCTGCGGCCCGGCCTGCCCGCCGTGTGCTTCGTCGAGGTCGGCGACTTCACCGGGGCCGCGCTGCGCCGGGCCGCCGACGCGGGGCTGACCGACGTGCTGTTCGTCGGCATGGTCGGCAAGCTGACCAAGCTCGCCGCGGGCGTGCTCATGACGCACTACACCCGGTCGAAGATCGACAAGGACCTGCTGGCCGGGATGACCCGGGAGGCGGGCGGCGACGAGGCCCTGGCCGGGCGGGTCGCCGAGGCCAACACCGCCCGGCACGCGTACGAGTTGTGGGAGGCCGCCGGGCTGCTCGAACCCGCCGGGCGCGTGCTGTGCGCGCGGGTCAAGAACGTGCTGGAGCGGTTCTGCGACGGCGCGCTCACCGCCTCGGTGATCATGGTCGATCCGGACGGCCACGCCCCGGTCGCCTCCAGCGGGGAGGCCGTCGGGTGGTGACGGTCATCGGCGTCGACGGACGTCCCCTCGCTCCATGGGCCGCCGCGCGGCTGGCCGGGGCGACGCTGGTGGCGGGCGCCGCCCGCCACCTGGACGCGCTGCCGGTGCCCGCGCGGGCCGCGCGCGTCGTGCTGGGGGACGTCGCGGCGGGAGTGCGGGCCCTCGCGGCCCATGACGGCCCGGCCGTCGTGCTCGCCTCGGGCGACCCCGGGTTCTTCGGCCTCGTCCGCCTGCTGCGCGAGCACGGTCTCGGCGTCGAGGTCGCACCCGCCGTCTCCTCGGTCGCGGCGGCCTTCGGGCTGGCCGGCCTGAACTGGGACGACGCCGTCGTGGTGAGCGCGCACGGGCGCGACCCGCGCCGGGCCGTCAACGCCTGCCGGGCGCTGGCGAAGGTCGCCGTGCTCACCGCGCCGGGCGCGGGTCCCGCCGAGATCGGCGCCGCGCTGCGCGGCTGGCCACGCCGGCTCCTGGTCGCGGAGCGCCTCGGCGCCGCCGGACGGCGGGTGACCGAATGCACGCCTGACGAGGCCGCCCGGCGGGAGTGGACCGACCCCAACGTGGTGCTCTCCCTGGTGGATCGCCCGTCTCCGCGCGGCTGGGCGGCGCCACCGCGCCTGACTCCGGAGCGCTGGGCGCTGCCCGAGGAGCGCTTCGAGCACCGCGACAGCATGATCAGCAAGGCGGAGGTGCGGGCGCTGGCCCTCGCCCACCTCGGTCCCGGCGTGGGCGACCTGGTCTGGGACCTCGGCTGCGGCAGCGGCTCCGTGGCCGTCGAGGCGGCCCGGTTCGGTGCCGCCGTCGTCGCCGCCGACCGCGACCCCGCCCAGTGCGACCGGACGCGCCGCAACGCCGCCGCGTACGGCGTCGAGGTGCGGGTGGTGCACGGCGAGGCCCCCGGATGCCTGGCCGGGCTGCCCGGCCCCGACGCGGTGTTCGTCGGCGGGGGCGGCGCCGATGTGGTAGGCCACGTGGCGGGTCTCGGCCCGCGATCCGTGGTCGCCGCGCTCGCCGCCGTCGACAGGGTGCCCGCCGTACGTGACGCGCTGCGCGCCGCGGCGTACGACGTCGGCGGCGTGTCGCTCGCGGCGAGCAGGTTCGCCGATCTGCCCGGCGGCGCCACACGTCTCGCCGCGGCCAATCCGGTCTTTCTCGTATGGGGGCATCGTTGACAGTGATCGGCCTGGTGACGGCCACGAGGGCGGGGCGGACGGCCGCCGGTCTGCTGGAGCGGGCGTGGCCGCAGACCCGGTGGTATCCGGTGGCCGACCTGGCCCGGGCCTGGCGCGAATGCGACCGCGTCGTGTGCTTCCTCGCGGTCGGCGCGGCCGTACGGCTGCTCGCGCCGCTGCTGGGCGACAAGCACGACGACCCCGGAGTGGTGTGCGTCGACGAGGCGGGCCGCTTCGCGGTCGCCCTGACCGGCGGCCACGACGGGGGCGCCAACCGGCTCGCGCACGAGGTCGCCTCCGTGCTGGGCGCGACGCCGGTCGTCACCACCGCGACCGACGCCACCGGCACCGGCGCGCTCGACACACTCGGCCTGCCGGTCGAGGGCGACGTCGCGGCCGTGACCCGGGCCATGCTCGACAGCCTGCCCGGCGGTCTGCCCGGCGGTCTGCCCGGCGGTCTGCCCGGCGGTCTGCCCGACGGCGAGGAGGTGACGCTCACCGCCGACGCCACCTGGCCGCTGCCGCCGCTGCCCGCCACCCCGTCGGCCACGCCACGCCCCCCGTGTGTGTGGGTGACGGATCGGGTCGTGGACCCGCCGCGCCCGGCCGTCGTCGTCCGGCCGCCGAGCCTCGTCGTCGGCGTCGGCGCGAGCCGGGGCGTAGCCGCCGATGAGGTCCTCGCACTGATCCGCGACACGCTGGCCGAGGCCGGGCTGTCGCCCCGCTCGGTCGTACGCCTGGCCACCGCCGACGTGAAGGCGGACGAGGCCGGCATCGTGGCGGCCGCCCGCGTGCTCGGCGTGCCGCTCGTCACCCACCCCGCCGAACGGCTCGCCGGGGTCGAGGTGCCGCATCCCAGCGAGGTCGTCCGGCGGGCGGTCGGCACTCCCAGCGTGGCCGAGGCCGCCGCGCTGGCCGACGGCGGCGACCTGGTCGTGCCCAAACGCAGGTCGGCGATGGCGACCGCCGCCGTCGCCCGGCTGCGCCCCCGCGGCAGGCTGGCCATCGTCGGACTCGGTCCCGGCGCCCGCGACCTGATGACCCCGCGCGCCGTGGCCGAGGTACGCCGCTGCGGCTACCTCGTCGGCCTGGACCAGTACGTCGACCAGATCCGCGACCTGCTGCGCCCCGGCACCCGGGTGATCACCTCAGGCCTCGGCGCGGAGGAGGAACGCGCCCGCACCGCCGTACGGCTGGCCCGCGAGGGCCACGCGGTCGCGCTGGTCGGCAGCGGCGACGCGGGCGTCTACGCGATGGCCGCACCCGCTCTGGAGTTCGCCGACGACACCTTCGACGTGGTCGGCGTGCCGGGGGTGACGGCCATGCTCGCCGCCGGTGCGCTGCTCGGCGCGCCGCTCGGACACGACCACTGCGCGATCAGCCTGTCGGACCTGCACACGCCGTGGGAGGCCATCGAGCGGCGGGTGCGCGCGGCGGCCGACGCCGACCTCGTGGTGGCCTTCTACAACCCCCGCTCACGCGGCCGCGACTGGCAGCTTCCCCGGGCGCTGGAGATCCTCGGCGAGCGGCGCCGCCCGGACACTCCGGCCGCCGTGGTGACCGACGCGAGCCGCCCCGGCGAGAGCGTCGCGCTGACCACGCTCGACGGGCTCGACGTGTCCGCCGTGACCATGCGCAGCCTCGTGATCGTCGGCGCCACGTCCAGCCGGGCCGTGGCGGGCCGCTTCGTGACACCGAGGGGGTACGCGTGGCAGCCCTCTCCTACGTAGTCACCAGCGCGTGCGCCGGTTGCGGCGCCTGCCTGCTCACCTGTCCCGAGCACGCCATCCGGCCCGGCGCCGACGGCGCGCTGATCGTGCTCGGGTCCCGGTGCACACGCTGCGGCGAGTGCGCCGAAGTATGCCCCGTCGACGCCGTATTGGAGGTGTCAGGTTGAGGAGGGTGCACCCGATCGAAGCCCGGTCGTACGACATCCTGCGCTCGCGCGCGGACACCTCCGGGCTGTCGCCGCTGACCCGGGCCGTGACCGAGCGGGTGATCCACGCGAGCGCCGACCTCGATTACCTCACCGACCTGGTCGTCTCGGCCGAGGAGGACCTGCGGCGGGCCGCCGCCGCCCTGCGCGCCGGCGCCCCCGTGGTCACCGACGTCGAGATGGTCGCCGCGGGCGTCACCGCCGTCACCCCCGTCTGCCACGTCCGCCGGGCCGTCGCCCGGGACGGCCTGACCCGCAGCGCCGCCGCCGTCCGCCTCGCCTACGACGAGGTGGGCCCGGGGGCGGTGTGGGCCGTCGGCAACGCCCCCACCGCGCTGGAGGAGATCCTGCGCCTCGGCGTACGCCCCGCGCTCGTCGTCGGCCTGCCGGTCGGGTTCGTCGGAGCGGCCGAGAGCAAGGCGGCCCTGCGCGCGTCGGGACTGCCCGCGGTCAGCAACCGCGGCGAGAAAGGCGGCTCGGCGGTCGCCGCGGCCGCCGTCAACGCACTGCTGTACTGGGAGGATCCCCTATGACCGGCTCGCCGGCGCTGCTTCTCGTCGGTCACGGCACGCGCGACGCGGCCGGTGTCCGCGACTTCCACCTGCTGGTCGAGGAGGTGGCCGCCCGCGCCCCCGTCCCGGTCGCCGGCGGGTTCATCGAGTTGTCCCGCCCACCCCTGCGCGAGGCGGTCGCCGCGCTCACCGGGGCCGGGCACACCAGACTCGGCGTGGTCCCGCTCGTGCTGGTCGCCGCCGGGCACGCCAAGGGCGACGTGCCCGCGGCGCTCCGCCGGGAGGCGCTGCGCCACCCCGGTCTCGGCTACGCGTACGGCAGGCCGCTCGGGCCGCACCCCACACTGCTCGGCCTGCTGGACGAGCGGCTGGACGCCGTGCTCGACCCGTCCGAGCGCGCGGAGACGACCGTGGTGCTCGTCGGCCGCGGCTCCTCGGACCCGGACGCGAACGCCGAGCACGTCAAGGTGGCCCGGCTGCTGTGGGAGGGACGCGGCCTGGCCGGTGTCGAACCCGCGTTCATCAGCCTCGCCGATCCCGGCGTCGCCGCCGCGCTGGAGCGGGCCCGGTCGCTCGGCGCCCGCCGGATCGTCGTCCTGCCGTACTTCCTGTTCAGCGGGGTGCTGCCGGACCGCACCGCCGCCCAGGCGCGTGAGTGGGCCACGGCGCACCCCGAGGTCGAGGTGCGCTGCGCCGGCGTCATCGGGCCCGCGCCCGCCCTGGCCGGCCTGGTGCTGGAGCGCTACGACGAGGCGCTGCGCGGCGACATCCGGATGAACTGCGACACCTGCCTCTACCGCGTGCCGCTGCCGGGCCACGAGCACCGGGTGGGCGCGGCGCAGCACCCGCACCACCACCCGGACGACCCGGCGCACGTGCACGTCTAGGCCAGTTCCTGCACGAGCGTGGTGAGGGCCGGGCCGAGCGGGGCGTCGAAGGTCATCAGCGCCTCGCCGTCGCCCCGGGTCGGCCCCTGATTGATGATCGCGACGGGGATCGAGCGGGCGGCGGCGTGCCGGACGAACCGGTAGCCGGACATGACGGTCAGCGACGACCCCAGGACGAGCAGCAGGCCGGCCCCTTCGGTGAGCCCGTAGCACTCCTCGACCCGCGACGGCGGCACGTTCTCGCCGAAGAACACCACGTCGGGCTTGAGCACGCCACCGCAGCCCTCGCAGTCCACCGTGCGGAACGTCTCGACCTCGTCGGCGCCCAGCACCGCGTCACCGTCGGGGTTGATCATCGCGTTGATCACCTCCCGGCGGGCGTGCCAGCCGGGGTTGGCCGCGTGCAGCCGCCGGTCGAGCGTGTGGCGCGGGGTGCGCCGCCCGCAGGCGAGGCAGCGTACCCGGTGCAGGCTGCCGTGCAGCTCCACGACCCCGTCCGCGCCCGCCGCCTGGTGCAGGCCGTCCACGTTCTGCGTGATGATCCCGGCGACCAGGCCGCGGCGCTGCAGTTCCGCGACCGCGCGGTGACCGGCGTTGGGCGCGGCGTCCACGATGTGACGCCACCCCAGGTGGCTGCGCGCCCAGTAGCGCCTGCGGGCGGCGGCACTGCTGACGAAGGTGTGGTAGGTCATCGGCTCGGCCCTGCGCCTGCGGCCGGTCTCCCCCCGGTAGTCGGGAATCCCGGACTCGGTCGACAGGCCGGCCCCGCTGAGGACCACCACCTCACCGTCTGCCACGAGATCGGCCAGCATGCCCCACCGCTCGGCGGTCCCCGCGTCGCGCACCACAGTCACGCTTCCATGGTGCCCGACGCCCGCCGCATGTCAGCCCCGGCCCTCCCCCAGCCGTACGTCGAAGATCACTTCGACCTCGTCGCGCAACTTGAGCGCACCGAAGAGGGCGGAGTAGGGGCGGATCCCCCACTGGGACTGCACGACGGTCGCCCTGCCACGCGCCCGCCCATCCGCGAGCGCGCCGTCCACCGTGACCGGCCGGGAGACCCCCAGGATCGTCAGGTCGCCCTCGACGCGGAACGCCTCGGGGCCGCCCTCCACCCGGGTCGACCGGAACGTGACCAGAGGGTGCTGGTCCGCCTTGAGGACCTTGTCGCGCATGTTCTTCTCGATCTCGACCCGGTCGGAGTCGGTGAGCGGCTTGACCCCGCCCGTGCCCTCCCGGACCCGCATCGAGGCCACCTCGGCCTCCACCGTCACCCGGCAGCCCGCCGGGTCGCCCGGCGTCACCACCGCCTCGCCCCGCCACCGCGTGACCTCGATCGTCAGGTCGTGCCCGGCCTTGGCGCCCAGCCCGGCCCGGCCGGTGAGGACCAGGAGCCTGCCCGACCTCGGTCCCAGCGCGTACGTGCCCGCCTCGACGTCCATTTCATGGGCATTCCCGGCAAACGGGCCGGAGATGTCAGTGCCGGACACCCGGCTGAAGGTCGCCCTGCCCCCTGGCGATGATCCACCGCGTGGTCTACCGTGCTCGAAGCCGCATCCCTGACGAAAGGCGGTAGCAGCGTGGACCAGGACGACAAGGCGCTCTCGCTGGCACCCGTCGTGCCGTGCACGAACCTCGGCACGGCGGTCGAGGCGTGGTCGGCCCTGCTGGGAACCACCCCGACATTCGTCGACGGCGACCGTTGGGCCCAGTTCGACCTGCCGTCGGGGCGCCTGGCACTGGCCGGCACCGACCAGGCGACGACCGCGCCGTCCGTCATGGTGAAGGTGCCCGACGTCGAGCGCGCCAGGGAGCGGGCCGCCGCACACGGCCTCACGGTCGGTGAGGTCGAGCAGGGTCCGCACGAGCGCAGGTGCACGGTACGTGGGCCAAGTGGCTGGGACGTCGTCTTCTACTCTCCCGCATGATCACAACCCGCCTCCTTTACGTTGTAGATTTTTGCGGTTTCCGGGGCCCATGTCCCCCGGCCCTCATGGGGTAGTGGTAGGTGAAGGCCCAGCGGTCTGTGCCGGTCTTGCGGCGGGTGTAGCGGTCGGGGTGCTGGTAGCGGTCGCGGTTGTGGAACTGGCAGGCCGGGCCCAGCAGTTTGAGGTCGGTCAGGCCGCCGGTGCTCCAGTTGTCGGCGTGGTCGATCTGGCACCTGGTGGCCGGCAGCGGGCAGCCGTCGATCCAGCAGGTGGCGTAGCGGGCGTAGATCGCCCGCCGCTGGGCGGGGGTGGCCAATCTGACCTTGCGGCCCATGTCCAGGACCTGCCCGTCGGCGTCCATGACCAGGCGCACCAGGGTGGAGGTGCGGGCCAGCCGGTGCACGCTGGAGACGGGCAGCACCTGCCCGGTCGCCAGCAGCAACCCCGGCGCCGTCCCCAACGCCGTCCCCAGCAGCGCGTCCGCCAAATTGCCCGGCTCGGTCACCGGTGACGCCCCCGGCTCTGGTCCCGGTGGCGGCCCCGGCTCTGGACCCAGCGAGCCCTGCGGCGACCCCGGCTCCGTTACGGACGTGCCGGGCGTCCTCGGCGCTGCGGACGAGCACCGCGCCCTACTGCCGCACCCGCACACGGCCTCGCCCTGGCCGGACCACTGGTGCTCGTGTCGTCCGGTCGCGTCATCGCCGGACTGCACTTCATGGGGGCCGGTCGCAAGGTCGTCGCTCTTAACGCCGCTCCCGCCGGTGCTCTCGACGGTGCTCTCGACGTCGGCCTCTGCGGCCTCATCGGCACCGGCACCTACCGCAGCAGCGGCCTCCCCGGCCTCCCCGGCATCACCGATCTCGGCAAGATCGACAGGGCCGGTGCTGGCGACGTCAGTCGTGACCCCCTCGGCGGGGGCGCTGGTGTCCTCGCCGTCCCGGCTGTCCTCAGCCGCCTCGGCGTTCCGAGCGCTCTCGGCGTTCTGGGCGCTGTGGCTGTCCTGAGTGTCTTCCGGAGCCTCGGGGTGCTCGGGGGCGGGGTCGGCAGGGAGGGACTCGGCGTTGACCAGCACCAGGAGCTCGGCGGCGATCTTCTCCTCCAGCAACGCCATGAACGCATCCGCCTGACGCACCGCCAGCGGCCGGTCATCACCCTCCGCCTTCGGCCTGGCATACGCATCCAGCAACGCCTGCAACCGGGCGGCATGCTCACGCGGCAGATAGAACTCCCCCTCCAAACCCCCGCCCTTACCCCGGCGGACCCGCAGGAACCGCCGACCGAAATCGGCCCGCTCATCACGGTCCTCACCATCGGGGTCCAGCACCGCCCGCAGATAACGGCCCGCCCTGGCCACCTCCACCGCCCCCGCCCTCCCCGCCAACTCCAGCAGAATCGGCTCAGCCAAAGCGGCCTGCTCATCCGACAGGCCAGAGACCGCCGCGCAGATGGCCTCCACCACCCCCGCCGCCAACCCACCCACCGCGAACTTCTCCCGCACCCGCGGCAGGCGCGCCAACTCGATCCCCAAGGTCAGCAGCCGGCCCGCACCCGCCACCGTCATCCCCGCGGCGGTGCGCAGCCAACTGCGGGTGGAGGCATGCCCATGCCGCCGAGCCTGCCCCGCCCGATGCACCCGCCCCACCCGATCCGCCAACGCCGAGATGATCCGATCCCGCGCGAACACCAACTCCTCAGCCTCAGCCAGACAGACATCCACATCGTCCGGAACCGGCGCCAACGCCAACGCCCGCGCCGACTCACGAACAGAACCCACCAGCACCCACGACGACCGGCCTCTGCCCCGACCGGCTCTCTCGGCTTCGTCGGCACCGCCGTTCGCGTCTTGATCAACGGTGGGAGGGCCGTCGACAGCGCCATCAACAGGGCCATCAACAGGGCCGCCGGCCGAGTCGCCGTAGGCCATGGCGCAGGCAGGGCCGTCGTTCGTGGATGCGCCACGCGCGTGCCCACCGTTTACGACGCCAGCGCTGCAATCGTCACGGGCGAGCGAACCCTCGGATGACCACAACGGCGAATCGGCGACCAATCGGTCCCACCAGCCGTCATCGGTGATGTCCGAACGACGAGGGCGTGCAGGATCGAAGCCGGAAAGATCCATCACACCCCCTAGGGATTCGAAAGCCTGTGCTAATTATTTCCTTCCTTGCCGATCAGAGCAACCGGCCGGGAGAAGTAGTTGGAGTTACAGGCAGAACAGTCACAGACGCGGAAATAGTGCAACACATTGCCTATTCAATGGCGTTTGTCGCGCATGGGGCTATCAGAATTCTGAGACACATGCCTTTACATTGTAGATCCGTAGATCCGTGCTAGCAGTCCGATATATACGAATCAGCTGGCACTTCCACGTCTACCGCAGGGCTTGTGCTGTGGTTATGCAATCGAGACGGCAGCCAATGTGCTCCCACCCGCTCGTACCCGCGTCTTTTTCATGCTCAGCAGAGCATGCCAATCGCCAATTTCTGGGAGGCCGTAATAATGCGAGGAATCGCCCGCCGTGCCCGCCGCCGGCGCGAGGACGGAGCCCGGCTCAGGCGTTCCCCGCGCGAGATGTGGGTCAACGGCCTGTTCACGGTCGTCTCCGCGCTCATCGTCACGCTCGGGACCTTGTCCACGCCGCTGCTGTCCAGCGGCAACACCGAGCCACACGGTCAAGGGGCCGGGTGCGCGGCGCACTGCGCACACGGCGGCGCGCCCCACGGGCGCTGCTCCCTGCCGGGTCGGCGCATCGACGGGCCCTCGGACGGACGGAAGGACGCCGCCGAACCAGGGATTGGGGGCGCCCTCCAATTCACGGTCGCATGCTGAGCGGGCGCATGCTGAGGGGGCGCGTGCCGAGTGGGCAGGGGCGGAAAGATTGCCGAGGGCCCCGCGCCGGGCCCTCAGCGCCCGCCGTCGCGGGGCCGTACGACCGCGACGGGGCAGTGCGCGCGGTGCAGCACCGCGTGGCTGACCGAGCCGATCAGCGCGCCGTGCACGCCGCCCAGCCCTCGGGAGCCGACGACCACGAGGTCGGCCACGAGCGAGGCGTCGGCCAGCGCCGGGACCGGGTGGCCGCAGACCGCCGACTCGACGAGCGGAACGTCCGGGTGCTTGTCACGCCACGGCGCCAGCCGCAGCCGCGCCGCGCGCGACTCGTTCTCGTAGATCTCCTCAAGGACCGGGCCGTAGCCGACGGCGAAGGGCGAGAACGTCGGCATCTCCCAGGCGTACACCGCGTGCACCCGGCCATGTCGCGCCCGGGCCTCCTCGAAGGCGAACTCCAGGGCCGCCTCCGAATGGGGTGACCCGTCGAAGCCGACGACGACCTCGTGGTACTCGTCGCGGTGCGGCTTGCGTACGACCACGACGGGAATCTCCGCGTGACCGGCCAGGCCGAGGCCGACCGATCCGAGGACCAGTCCGGAGAATCCGCCCAGCCCCCGGCTGCCGACCACGAGGGCCCCCGCCCCGGACGACCCGGCGCGCAGCGTCTCGACGACCGTCCCCTCCGCGAGCTCCGTGGTCACCTCCAGATCGGGGGCGATCTCTCGGGCGCGGGCGGCGGCCGCGGCGAGCACACCCTCGCAGAACTCGCTGTAGGACTGGGCGAAGCCTTCGACCGCGTGGAACGGATACTCGTGCGCCCACGGTTCGCGCACATGGACGATCCTCAGCGCGGCGCCCCGGCGCCGCGCGTCGTCCGCCGCCCACTCCAGCGCCGCCGTCGCGGGCTTCGATCCGTCGACGGCGACGACGATCTGTCCGGCCATGTGCTCTTCCTCCTGTGCTCAAGCGCTACGCGGACGCGCGGGGGTTGGTGCTCCCGGCCACCATCGCACCGTGTCCGCTGCCCAGGGCGCAGCAGACCAAAGTCCTCAAGCGCCGGGACTTCCGCCCGCCGGGCCTGACGGTGGACGGGCGGAACGGCCGCGGGACCTTCGGCCCTGCCCGCCGGTCCGGCCCGGGCGTGTGATGGAAGTCGCGGGCCTGTCCCCGGGCCCGCGACCGACCGGAGGAGGCCGCCATGCACATGAGGGTGCAGGACGTCATGGCCACGGACGTCGCGTCCGTACGCGCCGACACGCCGTTCAGGGACATCGCCGAAGTGCTGATCGCCCGCGCCGTGAGCGCCGTTCCCGTCGTGGACGGGGACGGCCGGGTGCTCGGCGTCGTGTCCGAGGCCGACCTGCTGCGCAAGGAGGAGTTCAGGGAGCAGTACTACCGCGAGGGATACCGGCCGCCGTTTCGCGCATGGCTGCGCGACCGCCTCGGCCAGGAGAGCGGGGCGCGGGCCAAGGCGACCGGCGAGACGGCCGCCGAACTGATGACCTCCCCCGCCGTCACCGTCACCGCCGGCACGACCACGGTCGCGGCGGCACGCCTGATGGACGAGCACGGGGTCAAGCGGCTGCCCGTCGTGGACGCCGAGGGCCGGCTGAGGGGCGTCGTCAGCTGCCACGACCTGCTCAAGACGTTCGTACGCGCCGACGGCGAGATCGAACGCGAGGTGCGTGTGGAGATCCTCGGCCGAAGCCTGTGGGTGGACACCTCCAGGGCGGGCGTCCACGTCCATCAGGGCGTGGTGACGCTCACCGGCCGGGTGGACCGGCACAGCGACGCGAGGATCGCCGTACAGATGACGCGCCGGGTCAGCGGAGTCGTCGACGTCGTGGACCACCTGGAATGGGAAGAGGACGACTCCCCGGCCGGGAAGCTGCCGTAGAGGCCGCGCGCATCAGGCCTTCGACAGCCTGATCACGTTCCAGGAGACCGGCGGCAGCACGATCCGGAGCGGATCGCTGCGGTGATCGGTGTTGGAGCGTGGCGTCACCCGCCCGGGGTCGTCGGCCGTGTTGCGGGCGTACACGTCCTCGTGCGTGAGGGTCGTCGCCTCGGTGATCCGCACCGCGCCGCCGTCCGTCCCGCCGTCGGTGCCCATGCCCAGCGCCCGCGCGTCGATCTCCAGCTCCACGGGTTCGCGCACCGACCTGTTCACCACGAACAGCGTCGTGTCCTGTCCGTCGTGGGTGGCGACCGCGTGGAGCACGGGCACCTCGCCGAACTCGGCGGTCTCGTACGACGGGCAGGCGGGCTCGACCCGTACGACCTCGCCCTTGGCGTACCGCGCCGCCTGCGCGAACGGGTGGAAGGTCGTCTGCCGCCAGGCCCTGCCGCCGGGCTCGGTCATGATGGGCGCGATCACGTTCACGAGCTGGGCCAGGCAGGCCGCCGCGACCCGGTCGCTGTGCCGCAGCAGCGTGATGATCAGGCTGCCGAGGGCCACGGCGTCGGCGAGGTGGTAGTGGTCCTCCAGCAGCGGCGGCGCGACCGGCCAGTCCGGCGGGGGCGGCGCCGACTGGAAGCGGCTCATGTACCAGACGTTCCACTCGTCGAACGAGACGTTGATCCGCTTGCGGGAGCCGAGCCTGGCCCCGACCTGGTCGGCGGTGGACACGACCGTGGAGATGAAGTGCTCCATGTCGGTGGCGCAGGCGAGGAAACCGCCGAGGTCGCCCTCCTTCTCCTCGTAGTAGGCGTGACAGGAGATGTGGTCGACCAGGTCGTAGGTCTCCTCCAGGACGGTCGCCTCCCAGGTGCCGAAGGTCGGCATGGAGGAGCCGGAGCTGCCGCAGGCCACCAGTTCGAGACCGGGGTCGACCATGCGCATGGCCCGCGCGGTCTCCGCGGCGAGCCTGCCGTACTCGCGGGCGGTCTTGTGCCCGATCTGCCAGGGGCCGTCCATCTCGTTGCCCAGGCACCACATGCGGATGTCGTGCGGCTCCTTGGCGCCGTTGGCGATGCGCAGGTCGGACAGCGCGGTGCCGGACGGGATGTTGCAGTACTCGAGCAGGTCGAGGGATTCCTGGACACCGCGCGTGCCGAGGTTGACCGCCATCATCGGCTCCAGGCCGGCCAGGCGGGTCCACCGGACGAACTCGTCGACCCCGATCTCGTTGGTCTCCGTGCTGTGCCAGGCCAGGTCGAGCCGCCGGGGGCGCCGCTCGCGGGGGCCGACGCCGTCCTCCCAGCGGTAGCCGGAGACGAAGTTGCCGCCGGGGTAGCGCACCGTGGTCACGCCGAGCTCGCGGGTGAGCGCGAGAACGTCGCCGCGGAACCCCTCCTCATCCGCCGTGGGGTGCCCGGGTTCGTAGATGCCCGTGTAGACGCAGCGGCCGAGGTGCTCGACGAACGTGCCGAACGTCCGGCGCCGTACGGGGGCCACCCGGTGGGCGGGATCGATGGTCAGCTGTGCTTGGAGCACGAGGGGGTCTCCTTCACCGGGACGACGGCTCTCGGGGGCGATTGTTAGCGCTATCAACCACCCAGGTCAAGAGGTGATCACGCCGGGCCATGGATCGAGTCGCCTCCGCCGGGCATGCTCACAGTCAAAACAACCTTCCGGGGCGGGAGCGAGCACTGTGACTGGCGGCGTGACGATCGGCCGGGCCGGCCTGGCCCGGCGCAGTGGAACCCGGTGGGCGCTCGTCGTACTGGCCGTGTCCGGCCTGCTGACGGGCGCGTGCGGGACCGGCCCAGGGAGCGCCCCGGGGGGCGGCGCGCCGGCGGCCACTCCGGCTCCCTCGGTTTCCCCCGCGACGTCCCCCGCTGTGTCCCCCTCCGTGTCTCCCACCGTGTCTCCCACCGCGTCCGCGGGCTCCCTCGTGGCGGGCCGCTACCAGCCGTTGTGGCCGTTCGCGGACGAAGAACAGGTGCGGGACTGGCAGGAGAGCTACCGTTCGGGCGGTCACCAGCCCTGGCACCTGGACGCGGAGCAGACCGCGCTCTCCTTCACGCAGGGATTCCTGGGCTTCAAAGGTGTCGACCAGGTGGTCGAGCGCACGGTGAGCGGCGCGCACGCCCGCGTCTCCGTCGGCATCCGCGGCGAGGGCGGCGGACGCCCCGGCATCGCCGCCGTCATCCACCTGGTCAGGTTCGGCACCGGGGCGGACGCGCCGTGGGAGGTCGTGGGCACCGACGACACCACCTTCTCCCTCACCACCCCCCGGTACGGCGCCCTCGTGTCCTCACCCGTGAAGGTGGGCGGCAGGATCACGGGAGTGGACGAGAGCATCCGCGTGCGGGTGCGCGGGACCGGGAGCACCGGCCCCCTCGGCGAGCGCTGCTGCGTCTCGGCCGGAGGGGACGACGCCCCCTGGTCCGCCACCGTGACCTTCCGCGCGGCCCCGGGCCGGACGCTCACCATCGTCGCGAGCACCGGCGGCCACGTGGCCGAGGTCGAGCGCTTCACCGTCACCGGTGTCCGGGTCGCGCCATGAGTCCCGGATGCCAGAGGCCCTGCGGTCAGTGGCCCCGGCGGATCCACTCGTCGAGGTGCGGCAGCTCCGCGCCGATCGTCGTGCTGTCGCCGTGGCCGGTGTGGACGACGGTCTCCGGCGGCAGGACGAGCAGGCGGTCGCGGATCGAGTCGATGATCACGCCGAAGTCGGAGAACGAGCGGCCGGTCGCTCCGGGGCCGCCCTGGAACAGGGTGTCACCGGTGAAGACGACGCCCAGGTCTGGCGCGTGGAAGCAGCAGGCGCCGGGAGCGTGCCCCGGGGTGTGGAGCACTTCGAGGCGGGTTCCGGCGACCTCGACGACCTGCCCGTCGGACAGCGTGCCGCCCGGTTCGCGACCGGGGTGGGTGAGCCGCCAGACCGGCAGGTCGGCCGGGTGCAGCAGGACGGGCGCCCCCGTCGCCTCCGACAGCTCCGGCGCGACCCTGACGTGGTCGTCGTGGGCGTGGGTCGCGAGGATGGCCAGGACGCGCCGGCCCGCGATCACGTCGGTGATCGCCTTGACGTCGTGAGGCGCGTCGAACACCACGCACTCGTCGTCGTCGCCGAGCACCCACACGTTGTTGTCGACGTCGAAGGTCTGGCCGTCCAGGCTGAAGGTGCCGGACGTGACGGCATGGTCGATACGGGCACTCACGTGAAGATCACCACCGAGCGGAACATGCCCTTATTCTGCACATGGTCCGCGAGGAGTCGCGACCCGGGTCACGGTCCCTGCCGCTGGTCTTCGGCGGTCCGGGAGGGCTTGGGCGGCAGCACCGGCTCCAGGCGGAACATCCCTGCCGACACCTCGTCGTCGCGGGGCGAGGCCCCACGCCTGCCCGCGACCGCCACGAGCACGTCGGTCACGGTGACGAGCCCCTGCAGGGTGCCGGAGGTCCCCATGACCGGGACGACGTCCACCCCCGACTCCAGCATGACGGCCGCCACGGCGGGCAGGGGCGCGTCGGGCGGCACGTGGGGGCACCTGCGCCCGGCCAGCAACTGCCGCACCTGGCTGCTCGACTGCTCCGCCGGACCGCCGGACCAGTGGGCCGCGATGTCCTCCCGGGTGAGCACGCCGATGATGCGGGAACCCGAATCCACCACGGGCAGATGGTGCATCGACCCCCGGCGCATGAGTTCCCAGGCCATGAGGGGCGACTCGTCCGGTTTCACGGTCACGAGCACCCTGCTCATCACGTCGGCGGCGGTCATGGCTTCTACGCTCATCGTTTCCTCCCCGCGGCGCACCGGCCAACTCCATCCGACCACTGCGGGCATACCCGGCGCAGTGCCGAACGACCCTACGGCCGGGGACCTCCGGCACCTGCCCGTACGGCCGCCGCGGCGATGGAATGACCAGGTCAGGGCAGGAGTCGGGGACAGACGCGGGAGGTGGGCGATGCTGGCCGGTGAGGTCATGAGCAGCCCGGTGATCACCGTGCGCCGGGACGACTCCGTGCGGCGGGCGATCCGGGTGCTGTACGACCACGACATCACGGCCGCCCCCGTGCTCGGGGAGCACGGCGAGCTGGTCGGGATGGTCAGCGAGATCGACCTGCTGTGCGGCGCCTTCGCGCCGGGCGGCTCGGCGCCCCGGACGGTGGCGGACGTCATGTCGCGCCAGGTGAGCACGGTCGAGGACACCACCGACGCGAGGGTGCTGACGGACCTCATGATCGCGAGAAGGATCAAGAGCGTGCCGGTGCTGCGCGACGAGCGGGTGGTCGGGATGGTCAGCCGCCGCGACCTCATGGCGCTGCTGGCCAGGTCGGACGAGGAACTGCGCGACGCCGTCCTGGCCGCGCTGCGCGAGCGCTACCCCTCCGAGACGTCGTGGGAGGTGACCGTGCGCGACGGCGAGATCGACCTGCACGGCCCCGAGGGTCAGGGCCCCCAGCACGTGGCCGACCTGCTCGCGCAGGCGGTACCCGGGGTGCGTCCGGCCCGCCTTCTCTCATGACAGGACGCCCCTCACCACGGCGACCGGGCAGTGTGCGTGGGCGAGCAGGGCGCGGCTCACCGAGCCGAGCACGGCCGCGGTGAAGGCGTTGCGGCCGTGGGAGCCGACGACGAGCAGGACGGCCCGGGACGACGCCTCGACGAGCGCGGAGACCGGATGGCCGCGGACCATGTCCAGCTCGGTCTTCACGTCGGCGTACGCGCCCTGCCACGACCGCAGCTCCCCTCGCGCGTATTCCTCCGCGGCACGCCGCATCTCGTCCAGGTCCATGGCGATCGCGGCCCCGTAGGGCACCGGCGGCTCCCAGGCGCACACGATCCGCATCCGCTGGCCGCGCAGCCGCGCCTCCTCGAACGCGTAGGCCAGGGCGGCCCCGGACGTCTCGGTGCAGTCGAAGCCCGCCACGATCTCCGCCGCCTCGGGGGGCACGGGACGTACGACGACGACCGGCACGGCCACGTGCCCGGCGATCTGGTTGCCGACCGACCCGAGCAGCATGCCGGGGAAGCCGCCCGCGCCGTGGCTGCCGATCACCACTTCGGCGGCGCCGGAGGCCTGCTCACGCAGGACGCGGCCGGGACGCCCCTCGGCCAGCCGCGTGGTCACGCCGAGGCCGGGCCGCCGGTCCCGGGCGGCCCGCGCGGCGTGGTCGAGGATCTGCCGTCCCGAGGGCGCCAGCTTGTCGTAGCAGTCGGGGATCGGATAACACGGGGCGTCGTACGGCAGGCGGTCGACGGCGTGGACCACCCGCAGGGGCACGCCCCGCAGGCAGGCGTGGTCGGCCGCCCACTCCACCGCCGCGGTCGCCCCGGCGGACCCGTCGGTGCCGACGACGACCGGATCAGTGAACGGGGTCATGGCGCGTCGCCTCCTCCTGACGTCAGCGGCAGCGGGACGCTCCAGCACAGGCGGGTGCCCCCGGTGGCGAGGGCCTCGGCGGCGCAGGACCCGCCCAGGCTCTCGGCGCGCTCGCACAGGTTGCGCAGGCCGCTGCGGCGCCCCCGCGCGGGGATGCCGACCCCGTCGTCCTCCACGTGCAGGGTCAGGCGGTCCTTGTCCAGGCGCACGGTGACGGCGACCCTGCCGGCGTGGGCGTGCCGCACCACGTTGGAGATCGCCTCCCGCGCGACGGCCAGCAGGTGCTCCCCGACGACGGCGGGCACCCGGGTGTCGAGCTGGCCCTCCAGGCGCAGGGCCGGCAGGAAGCCGAGGGGCTCCCGCGCGCCCTCCACCAACTCGACCAGCCTGGCGCGCAGCCCCGGGGCGCCGGCCGGGGCCCGCAGGGCGAAGATCGTGGTGCGGATCTGCCGGATCGTGCCGTCGAGTTCGTCGATCGCGGTCCGCAGGCGCGCGGCCACCTCCGGGTGCTTCTCGAGCCTGACGGCGCCCGTCAGCGTCATCGCGACCGCGAACAACCGCTGGATGACGACGTCGTGCAGGTCCTTGGCGATGCGGTCGCGCTCCTCGAGCAGGCCGAGCCGTTCGGCGTCCCTGCGCGTCTCGTCCAGTTCGAGCGCGACGGCCGCGTGGCCGGCGAAGGAGTGCAGCATGCACACCTCCGGGCGGCTGAACGGGATGCGGCCCGGCCGCCTGCCCAGCGACAGCACCCCCCGCACCGCTCCCGGCGCCCCCAGCGGCACCGCGCACACCGCGCCGGTCCCCGCCGCCTCCCCGAAGGCGGTGATCAGGTCGGTGTCGCCCAGGTCGGTGACCACGCGGGGTTCCGCGCGGACGAAGGCCTGCCCGGCCAGCGAGCCCTCGACGGGCAGCCGGCGCCCCCGCACCGCGGCCCCGATGATCTCACCGTCCGTGATCGCGACCCGCAGCGTCCGCCCGCCCTCCTCGGGCAGGAGGATCGCCACCGCGTCGGCGGCGGCCATCCGCCGGGCGTGGCCGGCGATCAGCGTCAGCACCCGCGGCGTCTCGGCGCCGGACAGCAGGCTCGTGGTGATCTCCGCGGACGCCCGCAGCCAGGTCTCCCTGCGGCGGGTGTCCTCGTACAGGCGGGCGTTCTCGATCGCCACCCCGGCGGCGCCGGCGAGGGCGACGACCATCGCCTCGTCGTCCTCGTCGAACCCCCCTCCCCCGCGCTTGTCCGTCAGGTAGAGGTTGCCGAACACCTCCCCCCGGACCCGTACGGGCACGCCGAGGAAACCGGTCATCGGAGGGTGGCCGGGTGGGAAGCCGTACGACTCGGGGTGATCGGAGATGCGGGCCAGGCGCAGCGGCCGGGGTTCCTTGATCAGCAGCCCGAGCAGGCCGAGCCCGTGCGGCCAGTGCTCGATCCGGGCGATCTCCTGCTCACTCAGCCCCACCGGGACGAACCGGGCAAGGGTGTGGTCCTCACCGATCAGGCCGAGCGCGCCGTATCGGGCGTCGACCAGCGCGGCGGCGGTCTCGACGATCCGGCGCAGCACGGTCTCCAGATCGAGCTCCCCGCCCACCGAGACGACCGCCTCGAGCAGCGCGTGGACCCGGTCGCGCGTCGACAGGACCGCCTGCAGCCTCGTGTGCAGCTCGGTCAGCAAGCCGTCCAGGTGAGTCCGCGGGATCATGGCCGCCTCCCCCGTCGGCGCCACGCGTATCCGCCACAGATGAAGTGTCGCAAACCGGAGCACTCCCGGCTCCGGCCCTTTGCCAGGTTGCGACCGGCTTCTTACGGTCCGTGTACGCCCACCCGCTCCCAGCCTCAGACATACGCGGACATACTCGGATATAAGCCGGATCGGACCCGCGGGGGTGGGCCATGAGTGAGCGGCGTGACGGCGTCATCCGGGTCGCCTGGCACGGAGCCGATCGGTTCGACGTCCGGATCCGGCGCCACACGGTCCGCACCGACCAGCCCGCGGACGCCGGCGGGAGCGACACCGGGCCCACGCCGGCCGAGCTGTTCGTGGGCAGCGTGGCCGCCGGAGTCGCCTGCTGCGCCGAACGCTACCTGCGCCAGCGCCAGCTGCCCGCCGGGGTCGGCGTGACCGCGCGGTACAGCCTCGGCGTGTGTCCCGGGCGGATCGACCAGGTCGAGCTGTCGGTGGACGCCCCCGGCCTGCCCGCGGGGCTGCGCGCCTCGCTCCTGTCGGTCCTGGAGCACTGCGCCGTCCGCACCACGTTGCGGGTGCCGCCGCGGGTCACGTTCGAGGTCCGCCAGGCCGTTCCCGGGTCAGCCGTTCCCGCAGCCCACGGGCCGTACGGCGGACCGCGGCCAGGACCGGCGGAGTCATCGGGGCACCAGGGGTGAAGTCGCCGCCCTCGATGCCGACGACGACCAGCTCGCCGGGCAGCCGGCCGAGGGCGCGCCCCAGCTCGACGGCGTCGGCCGGCCCGAGCCCGTGAGAGCCCGCGAGTGAACGAGACCGCAGCGGCATCGGCACGGGCATGTGTACGGTGCCGGGCGGAGCGCCGGAGGAGACGGCGTCGACCACGATCGCGAGCGCGGCGCCCGACCACGCCTCGACCAGCGCCGCCGGGTCACCGCAGCTCTCCACGACCGCGACGGACGGCGGCAGCGTGCCCCGCAGCCGCCTGGCGACCTCCAGGCCCGCCGCGTCGTCGCCGCGCAGATCGCTCCCGAGGCCGACGACCACGGTCTCAGCCATGATCCACGCGCAGGTCCAGGAAGTGCGCCGAGCAGGAGATACAGGGGTCGTGGTTGCGTATCGCCTTCTCGCACAGCGCGGCGAGCTCGTCCTCGGGCAGGGTGAGCCGCGGGGCCAGCAGGTCGCGCAGGTCCGCCTCGATGCGCGCCTGGTTCTGCGCGGTCGGCGGCACGATGTCGGCCTCGGCGACCAGGCCGCCGTCGTCAAGCCGGTAGCGGTGGTAGAGCGTGCCGCGCGGGGCCTCCGACGCGCCGTGGCCGACACCCGGCCGGGCCTCGACCGGCACGCACGGCCGCTCCGGCTCGGCGTACCCGTCGAGGAGGCGCAGCGCCTCGTCACAGGCGTGCACGATCTCCACGGCCCGCACGATGATGGCGCGGTAGGGGTTGCGGCAGACGGAGCCTAGACCGGCGGCGGCGGCCGCCTCCCGCGCCACCGGGGACAGGCGCGCCGAGTTGAGCGCGTAGCGGGCCAGCGGGCCGGTGAGGTAGCCCGTCTCGCCGTCGAGCCGGGCGTGCAGCGCGGTGGAGTGCGGCACCTGTTCCTCGGTCACGTGGTCCGGCCAGTCCGCGACCGCGAAGCTCGCCGGTTCCGCGCGCCCGTCGCCGGCGCCGACCGCGCCGGACAGGATGGCGTACTCGCCGGGGTGGCGCAGCGCGAGGAACCGGTAGTCGTGCTCGACGTCGGGGAAGTCGAACCCGGCGACCCAGGCGACGGTGGCGAGTGCGTGGTCGCGGGCGCGGCGCAGCCGCTCGGCGGCGGGGGCGAGCTCGCGCCGGGACGGCACCCGGTAGAACCCGCCGACCCTGACGTTGACCGGGTGGATGGGCCGCCCGCCGATCGCGGTGACCAGCTCGTTGCCGGCCTTCTTCAGTTCGAGTCCGCGCTCCACCAGGTCGCGGTGATCGGCGGCCATCGCGACGCCGCTGTCGTAGCCGAGGAAGTCGGGCGCGTGCAGTAGGTAGACGTGCAGCGCGTGCGACTCGATCCACTCGCCGTAGTACAGCAGCAGCCGCAGGTCGCGCAGCGGGCCGGTGACCTCGGCCCCGCAGGCGGCCTCGATCGCCTGGCAGGCGCTCATCTGGTACGCGACGGGGCAGATGCCGCAGATGCGGGCGGTGATGTCGGGCGGCTCGGTGTGGCCCCGGCCCCGCAGCATCGCCTCGAAGAACCGGGGCGGCTCGTAGATCCGCAGCTCCAGGCCGGCGATCCGGCCGTCGCGGGCGTGCACGACCAGCGCACCCTCGCCCTCCACCCGGGTCAGGGCGCCGATCCGCACCGTCTTGTGGGTCACTCCTCCCCCTCCTCGAACTCCTGCGCGTCCTCGGCCGCCCGCCGGAAGGGCTCGGCCGTGGCGTGGTAGGTCCGGTAGATCCGCACCAGCTCGGGGGTGCTCATGCCGAGCCCGCGCATCCAGTGGTTCAGCGACGCGTGGTTGGGGCTCTCCATCGGCCCGAAGCAGCCGTAGCAGCCCCGGTTGAAGGTCGGGCACAGCGCCCCGCAGCCCGCCTGCGTGACCGGCCCCAGGCAGGGGGTGCCGTGCGCGACCATCACGCAGGCGTTGCCCCTGGCCTTGCACTCCACGCACACGCTGTGCGCGGGCACCACCGGCCGCCGCCCGGCGAGGAACGCCGAGATCACTTCGAGCAGCTGGTGCTTGTCCGGCGGGCAGCCGCGCAGCTCGAAGTCGACCGGCACGTGGGCGGCGATCGGGGTCGAGCGGTCCAGGGTGGCGATGTAGTCGGGCCGGGCGTAGACCACCGCGGCGAACTCCTTCACGTCGGCGAAGTCGCGCAGCGCCTGGATGCCGCCCGCGGTGGCGCACGCGCCGATCGTGACCAGCCGCTTCGACACCCGGCGCACGTACCTGATGCGCTCCAGGTCCTCCGGAGTGGTGATCGATCCCTCCACGAGCGACAGGTCGTACGGGCCGGGCCCGGGGACGCTGGACGCCTCGAGGAAATAGGCGATCTCCACCCGGGCCGCGACCGAGAGCAGCTCGTCCTCGCAGTCGAGGAACGTGAGCTGGCATCCGTCGCACGAGGCGAACTTCCACACGGCCAGCCGGGGCATCGCCGCTCCTCTCTACAGCTCCGGGACGGCGAGCATCGGCGCCACGCGGTCGTAGCGCAGCACGGGCCCGTCCTCGCACACGAACAGCGGGCCGAACTGGCAGTGGCCGCAGCGGGCCACCGCGCACTTCATGTTCCGCTCCAGCGACAGCTCCACCCGGCCGGGGGCGACGCCGCGCCGCACCAGTTCCGCCGCCGCCGTCCGCATCATGACCTCCGGCCCGCACACGAAGGCGTACGTGCGGCGCGGCTCGAAGACGATCCGGTCGATCAGGTGGGTGACCAGCCCGACCGGCCCGCGCCAGGCGTGGTCGGGGTGGTCCACGGTCACCCGGACGTCGGCGCCCTGCCGGGCCCAGCACGCCAGGTCCCGGGAATACAGGAGCAGGCCGGGAGCCCGGCTGCCGGCTATCACGCTGATCCGGCCGTATCCGGGCCGGTCCCGCAGCAGCGCCCGCACGACCGGCCGTAGCGGGGCGAGGCCCAGCCCGCCCGCGACCACCACCACGTCGAGGCCCGCCGCGGCGCGCAGGCTCCAGCCCTGGCCGTACGGCCCGCGCAGGCCGACGACGTCGCCGGGCCGCTTGCCGCACAGGGCGGCGCTGACCGCGCCCACGGCCCTGATCGTCTGCGTGTAGCCGCCGGAGCGGGCCCGCCCGCTGATCGAGACCGCGATCTCCCCCACGCCCGGGGCGTACAGCATGGTGAACTGGCCCGGCCGGAACGGCGGGCAGTCCCCGCGTACCGGCTCCAGCGTCAGGGTCACGGTGTCGGCCCGGTCCGGACGGCAGGACCGCACGCGGTACGGCGCCGGCGTCATCGGGTGCGGGCCGCCGGTCATGGCAGGTTCGCCAGCTCCTCGGTGACGTCGATGCCGACGGGACACCAGGTGATGCAGCGCCCGCAGCCGACGCAGCCGGACATGCCGAACTGGTCGATCCAGGTCGAGAACTTGTGGGTGAGCCACTGCCGGTAGCGGCCGGCGTTCGAGCCGCGCACCGGCGCCCCGTTGACCTCGGAGAAGTCCAGCGTGAAGCAGGAGTCCCAGCGCTCGATCCGCTCGGCCGTGCCGTCGGTGAACGACGTGGCGTCCTCGACGGTGCTGCAGAAGCAGGTGGGGCAGACCATCGTGCAGTTGGTGCAGGTGAGGCAGCGGGCGCCGACCTGCGCCCAGCGCGGCGAGTCGTGCGCCGACAGCCGTTCCTGGATCCCCTCGGTCTCCACGTGGCGGCCCATGTGCTCGGCGGCGTTACGGGACACCTCGGCGGAGGCCGCCAGGTCTTCGCCCGAGGCGGGGCGGTGCGGCAGCGCCGCGGCGATCCGCTCGCCCTGCTCGCTGCCGGTCTCGACGACGAACCGGTGCGGCGCGGCCAGCTCGGTGAGGGCGAGGTCGAACCCGGTCGTGGCCCGGGGACCGGTGTGCATGGAGACGCAGAAGCAGGTGCCGCCGGGGACGGCGCAGTTGACCGCGATCAGCAGCAAGGCCCGCCGCCGCCGCAGGTACGCCGGGTCGGGGTGCCTGCCACCGAGGAAGACCCGGTCCTGCACGGCGATGGCGGCCAGGTCACAGGCCCGCAGGCCGAGGAGGGCGACCCGCGGCGCGTCCTCCTCCGCCTCCTCGATCTGTTCGCCGCGCATCCGGAAGAGTGTCTGGCGGGGCGGCTGGGTGTACGCCTTGGCGGAGTCGGGACTCGCCGCGAACGAGAAGATCATCTCGCCGGCGCCCTCGGTCAGGCGGTACCGTCCGGGCTCCTGGACGTCGGTCCAGCCCCGGGCGAGCCGGTCGGCCGAGGCGATCTCCTCGAAGCGGATGACGCGCTCGCGCACCACCGGTCCCACGACGGCATAGCCCCCGGCCCGCAGCTCGGCCACCAGGGGTTCCAGAGTTTCGATCACGACGGCGTCCACGGCGTCCCCCTCGCCCGTTCGGCCCTCCCGCTCACAGTACGGCGGCCGGCGGGCGCTCAGCAGGGACGAAAGTCCCACAGGGATGCCCCGCTCCCGGGGACCGATGAAACTTTCATGCCCATGCCGGGACGACGGACGGCGTCCGGCCCGTGTACCTGACATCCGCCCGTGATCATGGTGACATTCCTGGAGCGAGGTTCGTCGAATCGGCCGCCGGAGATCCCGGCACGGCGAGAGGACAGGCAATGGCAGGGCTCTTTTTTTCGGGCGCTCATGAAACCGGTTTCAGGCGCGGGCGGACCCTCTGGATCGCCGCGGCCGCGCTGGCCGCCACCGCGGCGATCGGCGCTCCCGCCGCGCACGCGGACTCGGCGTCCTGCTCCGTCAGCTTCCCGACCGTGCATTCCTTCCCCGGGGGGTTCACGGCGGAGGGGAAGGTGGTCAACACCAGTGCGACGCCGTTGACCGGCTGGCGGGTCTCCTGGACGTTCACCCGGGACGAGAAGCTCTTCTCCCTGCTCACCACGTCCTGGACGCAGACGGGGCGGAACGTCACCGCCACCAACGTGTCCTGGAACGGCGCGATCGCGCCCGGCGGGAGCGTGAACATCACCGCGGTCGGCAACTCCACGGGCGGCACCTTCGGGCTGAGCAATGTGACCTGCACGCCGCTGTAAGACGCCTCAGGCCCGCGTGACGGCCGCCCGGTAGTCGCCGGCGATGCCGGCCGCGACGGCCAGCAGCGGGTCGACCAGGCGGGGCAGCTCACGCACCCGCCGTGACGACACCACGATGCCGACGGCCGCGACGGGCCGGTCCCCGACCAGCACCGGCGCGGCCGCCGAGCAGGAGCCGAGCGTCATCTCCTCGTGCGTCGTCGCGTACCCCTGGGCGCGCACCTGGACCAGCTCGCGGGCCAGCCGGCCCGGCTCGGTGATGGTGTGCGGGGTGGGCCGCTCCAGCGGCCGGGACAGGTAGGCGCCGACGAACCAGCCCGGTTCGTAGGCGAGCAGCGCCTTGCCGACGCCGGTCGGGTGCATGGGCAGGCGCGAGCCGGTCCGCGACACGATCGGCACCGCCCGCTTGCCGTACACCTTGTCCACGTAGAGCACCTCGACCCCGTCACGCACCGCCAGGTGGACGTTCTCGCCGGTGCCGCCGAACAGCTCCTGCAGCCAGGGGTGCGCCACCTCCTGCAGCGGGTCGGGGGCGAGCTGCCCCAGCTCCCACAGACGGCGGCCGATCTGGTAGCGCCCGTCGGCGCCGCGGCGCAGCGCGCGCCAGTCCTCCAGCTCGCCCACGAGCCGGTGGACGGTGCTCAGCGCCATGCCGGTCCGTCCGGCGATCTCCGTCAGCGTGAGCCGGGGACGGTGGACGTCGAAGGCGCCGAGGATGGCCAGCGCCCGGGAGGTCACGGAACGCCCCAGATCGCGTGCGCCGCCGGACATGCGCCTCCTCTTCCACTGAGTAGAAGCAAAGCCTACGCGGGACGGCGGATACTTCCCGATGCTTGGGCCATGCGAACTCAGGTCGGGATCATCGGAGCAGGACCGGCAGGCCTGCTGCTCTCCCATCTCCTCCATCTGCGCGGGATCGAGTCCGTGGTGCTCGAACGCCGCAGCAGGGAGTACGTCGAGCGGCGGGTGCGGGCCGGGGTGCTCGAACAGGGCACGGTGGACACGCTCGTCGAGGCGGGCGTCGGCGAGCGGATGCTGCGGGAGGGCCTGCCCCACCACGGCATCGAGCTGCGGTACGGCGGAGCGGGCCACCGGATCGCCTTCGAGCGGCTGGTGCCCGGCCGGGCCATCACCGTGTACGGCCAGCAGGAGGTCGTCAAGGACCTCATCGCCGCCCGGCTGGCGGCCGGGGGCGACGTCCGCTTCGAGGTGGACGACGTGGCGGTGCACGACGCGGCGACCGACCGGCCGTACCTCACCTTCACCGGCTCCGACGGGACGCAGCAGCGGCTGGACTGCGACGTGATCGCGGGGTGCGACGGCTTCCACGGCGTGTCCCGGCCGTCGATCCCCGAGGGCGTGCTGACCGAGTACCGCCGCGATTACCCCTTCGCCTGGCTCGGCATCCTGGCCCGGGTGAAGCCGTCGTCGGAGGAGCTGATCTACGCGCGGACCGAGCGCGGCTTCGCCTTGCACAGCATGCGCTCCCCGGAGATCAGCCGCTTCTATCTGCAGGTGGCGCCCGACGAGGACCTCGCCGAGTGGCCCGACGAACGGATCTGGGCCGAGCTGCGGGCCCGGCTGGAGACCGTCCCCGGCTTCACCCTCGCGACCGGCGACATCGTCGAAAGAGGGATCACGCCGATGCGCGGCTTCGTGGCCGAGCCCATGCAGTACGGCAGGCTGTTCCTGGCCGGGGACGCGGCGCACATCGTGCCACCGACCGGGGCGAAGGGGCTCAACCTGGCGGTCGCCGACGTGCGGGTGCTGACCGAGGCGCTGGCGCGCTTCTTCGCCGACGGGTCGACGCAGGCCCTGGACGACTACTCGCGGGCCTGCCTGCCCCGGGTGTGGCGGGCCCAGCACTTCTCGTGGTGGATGACGACGCTGCTGCACACGTTCGAGTCCGACGACGCCTACGCCAGGAAGCTGCAGACCTCCTACCTCGACTACGTGACGTCGTCGGAGGCGGCCGGGACGACGCTGGCGGAGAACTACGTGGGCCTGCCCTATGAAGAGGAGACATCGTGACGCACCCGCCCTACCTGTACGCGGGCTACGCCAGCACGGTCCTGCGGGCGCCGTCCCGGGAACCGCTGCCGATGAAGGAGGACCCGGAGGCGGCCGAGCTGACCGGCCCGGTCTTCGGCCGGGGCGAGGTGGACCCGCTCGACGCCGACCTGACCGCGGGCCACGCGGGCGAGCCGCTGGGCGAGCGCATCATCGTCACCGGGCGCGTCCTCGACGCCTCGGGCCGGCCGATCCCGGGCACGCTGGTGGAGATCTGGCAGGCCAACTCCGCCGGGCGGTACGCCCACCAGCGCGACCAGCACCCGGCGCCGCTCGACCCCAACTTCACCGGCGCGGGCCGGTGCCTGACCGACGACGAGGGACGCTACCGGTTCGTCACGATCAAGCCGGGGGCCTATCCCTGGCGCAACCACCCCAACGCCTGGCGGCCCGCGCACATCCACTTCTCGGTGTTCGGCACGGCCTTCACCCAGCGCCTGGTGACCCAGATGTACTTCCCGGGCGATCCGCTGTTCGCCTTCGACCCGATCTTCCAGTCCATCCCCGACCCGGCCGCCCGCGAGCGGCTCGTCTCCACCTTCGACCTCGACGTCACCGAGCCGGAGTGGGCGCTCGGCTACCGGTGGGACGTGGTGCTCGGCCGTACCCCGATGGAGGACGCGTGACCACCCCCTCGCAGACCGTCGGCCCGTTCTTCGGGTTCGCCCTGCCGTACGCCGCCGACTGGGAGCTCGTCCCCGAGGGCCATCCGGGAGCCGTGACGATCACCGGCCGGGTGCTCGACGGGGCCGGCGAGCCGGTGCCCGACGCCCTGCTGGAGCTGTGGACCGGGGAACCCGGCGATCGGGGCGCCCTGGGCCGCACCGGGGCCGGGGCCTCCGGCTTCGGCCGGTGCGGCACCGCGCCCGACGGCTCCTACCGGTTCCGCCTCGTGCCGCCCGCCCGGCCGTATCTGCCGCTGCTGGTCTTCGCGCGGGGCCTGCTCAAGCCGGTGCGGACCCGCGTCTACCTCGCCGACGTGCCGGACCCGCTGCTCGGTTCGCTGGACCCGGCGCGCCGCGCGACGTTGCTCGCCCGCCCGGACGGGCAGAACGCCTACCTGTTCGACGTACGGCTGCAGGGCGAGCAGGAGACGGTCTTCCTTGAGTTCTGATGTGGGGCTGCTGTGCCCCGTGTGGGCGGGCACGGACGTGGCGGCGGTCACGGACGACGACGCCTGGCTGCGGGCGATGCTGGAGACGGAGGTCTGCCTCGCACGGGCGCAGGCCCGCCTCGGCGTCGTCCCGGAGCCGGCCGTCGCCGCGATCGCCGAGGCGGCCCGGGGCTTGTCGGGCGGGGCGGACCGCCACGACGTCGCCGATCTCGCCCGCCGCGCCAGGGACGCGGGCAACCCCGTCGTGCCGCTGGTGGGGGACCTGCGGGCCGCGGCCGGCGAGGCGGGCTCCTGGGTGCATCACGGTGCCACCAGTCAGGACATCCTCGACACCGCGTCGATGCTGGTGACCGCGCGGGCCCGCGAGGTGATCCTGCGCGACCTCGACCGGGTGCTCGCCGCGCTGGCCCGGCTGGCCGCCCGGCACCGCGACACGCCGATGGCGGGCCGTACGCTCGGGCAGCAGGCCGTGCCCACCACGTTCGGGCTGAAGGCCGCCGGGTGGCTGACCGGCTGCCGGGACGCGCGCGATCGCCTGGCGGCGGTGCGGCTGCCGGTCCAGCTCGGCGGCGCGGCCGGCACCATGGCCGGATACGGGGAGAGGGCGCTCGACCTGCTGCCGCTGTTCGCGGCCGAGACCGGGCTGGCCGAGCCGGTGCTGCCCTGGCACACGCTGCGCACTCCGGTGACCGATCTCGCCTGCGCGCTCGCCGCCGTGACGGGCGCGCTGGGCAAGCTCGCCACCGACGTGATCCTGCTGGCGCAGAGCGAGGTGGGCGAGGTCGCCGAGCCCGCCGCGCCGGGCCGGGGCGGCTCGTCGGCGATGGCGCACAAACGCAACCCGGTGCTCGCCACGATGGTCAGGTCGGCGGCGCTCCAGGCGCCGGCGCAGGCACAGGTCCTGCTCGCCTCGCGGGTCGCCGAGCACGAGCGGCCCACCGGGAGCTGGCACGCCGAGTGGCAGCCGCTGCGCGAGTGCCTGCGCCTGGCGGGCGGCGCGGCCGGGACGACGGCCGAGCTGGCCGAGGGGCTGGAGGTGTTCCCCGAGCGCATGCGGCACAATCTCGATCACCTGCTCGCCGTGCTGGCCGAGCATGGGGAAGACCCGGGCATCGGGGCGGCGCCCGCCCTCGTCGACCGGGCGTTGCAGTATCACCAGAGGAAAGGCACATGATCCCGCACCACCGATTCGACGGGCCGCCGGACGCCCCGGTCGTCGTGCTCGGGCCCTCGCTGGGCACGACACTCGGCCTGTGGGAGCCCCAGCTCCCCGTGCTCACGCGCACCTGGCGGGTGCTCCGCTACGACCTGCCCGGCCACGGCGGCTCGCCCGCCGCCTCCGGTCTCCCTCGTGATCTGACCGTCGACGATCTCGCGGCCGGGGTGCTGGAGCTGCTCGACCGGCACGACCTGGACTCGGTCGCGTACGCGGGGGTGTCGCTGGGCGGGGCCGTCGGGACCACGCTGGCGCTGCGCGCGCCGGACCGCGTCGCGAGCCTGGTCCTGTGCTGCACCTCCGCCCGGTTCGGGACACCGGAGAGCTGGCGCGAACGCGCCGCGCTGGTCCGTGCCGAGGGCACGAAGCCCTTGACGGAGGCGACGAGAAGCCGGTGGTTCACGGCGGGCTTCCCCGGCGCAGGGCGCTACCTGGACATGCTGGCCGCGGTGGACCCCGAGGGGTACGCCGCGTGCTGTGACGCCCTGGCGCTGTTCGACGTCCGCGACCGGCTCGGCGAGGTCCGCGCGCCGGCGCTGGTGGTGGCGGGGGCGGAGGACCCGGCCACCCCACCCGAGCACGCCGAGGTCCTGGCCGGGGGCATCCCCGGCGCGGAGCTGCTGGTGGTGCCGGGGGCCGCCCACCTGGCCACGGCCGAACGCCCGGACGTGGTGAACGAGGCGATCGTGCGCCACCTGACCACCCGCTGGAGGACGGCATGAGCTACGACGACGGCATGCGCGTGCGCCGCGAGGTGCTGGGCGACGCCCACGTGGACCGGGCGCAGGAGCGGACCACCGAGTTCACGCTCGACTTCCAGAACCTGATCACCCGGTACGCCTGGGGGGAGATCTGGACCCGGCCGGGGCTGGACCGCCGGACCCGCAGCTGCATCACGCTCACCGCCCTGGTCGCGCGCGGGCACCTGGAGGAGCTGGCCATGCACGTGCGGGCCGCGCGGCGCAACGGGCTCACCACCGACGAGATCAAGGAGGTGCTGCTGCAGACCGCGATCTACTGCGGCGTGCCCGCCGCCAACGCCGCGTTCGCCGTCGCCCAGCGGGTGCTGGCGGAGGACGCGCGGGGGGACGCCGGATGACCTTCCTGGTGGTCGGGGAGAGCCTGGTCGACCTGATCGGCGCGCCCGGGTCGTGGACCTTCACCGCCGTGCCCGGCGGCAGCCCGCTCAACGTCGCCGTGGCCCTCGCGGCGCTGGGCCGGCCGGTGCGGTTCGCCGGCGAGGCCGGGGACGACTTCTTCGGCGGCCTGCTCCGCGATCACCTGATCCGCCACGGGATCGGGACCGGCGACCTCGCCCCGGCGACGGCGACCGGACTGGCCTTCGCCCGCGTCGGCGCGGGCGGCTCGGCCTCCTACGACTTCCGCTTCGACTGGACCTTCTCCGCTCCGGTCGCGCTCGACGGGATGACCTGCCTGCACACCGGCTCGCTGGCCACGCTGGCGGCCCCGGGCGGCGATCACGTCAGAGGCCTGATGCGGGCCGCCGCCGAGTCGGGGATCACGGTCTCCTACGACCCGAACATCCGGCCGTCCCTCATCGGCGACCGGGCACGTGCCCTGGCCCACGTCGAGGAGTGCGTACGGCTCGCGCGCCTGGTCAAGGTGAGCGCCGAGGACCTCGACTGGCTGTATCCGGGCGAGCCCTGGCCCGGGGTGGCGCGGCGCTGGGCCGGTCTCGGCCCGGCTCTCGTGGTGGTCACCCGGGGCGCCGACGGCGCCGCGGCGGTGCTGGACGGCGAGGTGATCGCCTGCCCGGCCCCGGCCGTCGAGGTCGTGGACACGGTCGGCGCGGGCGACACCTTCACCGCCGCCTACCTCGACACGCTCGACGGCGCTCCACTGAGCGCGGAGCGCGTGGCCGAGGCGCTGCGGCGCGGCTGCGCCGCCGCCGCGATCGTCTGCACCCGCGCCGGCGCGGTCCCGCCGACCCGGGAGGAGGTGAAGTCCTTTTCCCAGGGTACGGGTGCCTCACGAGACGAGGAGGGACATGAATGATCGAGATAATCCCTGTCGACACCCCCTCCCTGGGCGACCGCAGCTACCTCGGCACCGACGGTGAGGTCGCCTTCGTGGTGGACCCGCAGCGGGACATCGACCGGATGCTCCGCCTGGCCGAGCGGCGCGGCGTCGAGATCCGCCACGTGTTCGAGACCCACGTGCACAACGACTACGTGACCGGCGGGCCGGCGCTGGCCGCGGCCACCGGCGCGGACTACCACGTGAACGCGGCCGACCCCGTGGCGTTCGACCGCAGCCCGATCGAGGACGGGGACGTGGTCGAGATCGGCCCGCGGACGCGGCTGCGCGCCGTCGCCACCCCCGGCCACACCTTCACCCACCTGTCGTACGTGCTGGAGTCCCCGGACCGGCCGCCCGCCGTCTTCACCGGAGGCTCGCTGCTGCACGGCACGACCGGGCGGCCCGACCTGCTCGGCCGCGAGCACACCGGCACGCTGGCGCGGGCCCAGTACGCCTCGGCGAACCGGCTGGCCCGCGAGCTGCCGCCCGAGACGGACGTCCTGCCCACGCACGGGTTCGGCAGCTTCTGCTCGGCCACCCAGTCGGAGGTCACCGAGTCGACCATCGGCATGGAGCGGCGGGCCAACCCGGCCCTGACGCGCGGCGAGGACGAGTACGTCCGGTCGCTGCTGGCCGGGCTGGACGCCTACCCCGCCTACTACGCGCACATGTCCCCGCTCAACCGGGCCGGGGTGGACGCGCCCGACCTGTCCGCGCCGCGCCACGCGGACGCCGCCGAGCTGCGCCGCCGCCTGCGGGCCGGCGAGTGGGTCGTGGACCTGCGGTCCCGTACGGCGTTCGCGGCCGGTCACCTGGCCGGGGCGCTCAACTTCGGGCTGGACGGCAACTTCGCCATCTACCTGGGCTGGCTCATTCCCTGGGGAACGCCGGTGACGTTGCTGGGCGAGACGCCCGGGGACATCGCGGAGGCCCAGCGCGAGCTGGCGCGGATCGGCATCGACCGCCCCGCCGCGGCCGCCACCGGAGGGCCCGCCGACTGGGCCGGCGACGACAAGCCGGCGTCCATGCCCGCGGCGACCTTCGCCGACCTGGCGACCGTGCGCCGGCACCGCCCGATCGTGGTCCTGGACGTGCGCCGCGACGCGGAGTGGCGCGAGTCGCACCTGCCCGGCGCGGTCCACATTCCGCTGCACGAGCTGCCGTCGCGGCTGCACGAGGTGCCGGACGGCGAGGTGTGGACGCACTGCGCGAGCGGCTACCGGGCGTCCATCGCCGCCTCCCTCCTGGCCGCCGCCGGGCGCGAAGGCGACGTCGTCGCCGTCCACGACGACTACGACCCCAACGCCGTGATCTTGCAGTTTGCCGCAGGGGGCGGCTCCGACCTGGCACGACACCTTCCGTGATCACGCGATGCCGGCCGATGGGCCGTCGTCAGCCGAGGGCGAGCAGCGCGATCACCGTGCGGGCGGCCTGCCCGCCCTCCTCCTCGGCGATCGTCAGGGCGGCCGCGGCGTCCAGGTCGTCCAGCAGCGCGCGCACCGCCGCGCGCTCGCCCGCCGCCGACGCCCCGGGCCGCCCGGCCGCGGCGTGGAGCCGCTCCAGCCGGGCGGCGGCCGTCTCGAGGCCGCCGGGGCGGTAGTCCCAGTCGGCCGCCCACGGGTGATCGAGCAGCAGCAGGCGCACGGCGCCGGCCGGGTAGTGCCGCAGCAGGTCGGCGGTGAACACGAGGTTGCCCGCCGACTTGGCCATCTTCGCGCCGTCCACGCGGACCACCCCCACGTGCAGCCAGGAGCGGGCGAACGGCCGCACCCCGGTCGCCGCCTCGGCCATCGCGGCCTCGTACGCGTGATGCGGGAAGCGCAGGTCGGCGCCGCCCGCGTGCAGATCGAGGGCCGGGCCGAACGTCGTCAGCGCCATGGCGGCGCACTCGGCGTGCCACCCGGGCCGCCCGTCGCCCCACGGGCTCGGCCATCCCGGCTCCCCCTCCGCCGACCGCCGCCAGACGGCGACGTCCGCCGGGTCGTCCCTGCCCGGGTCATGCGGGTCGTCGCCGAACTCCGCCAGCAGGCGGGCCGCCTCCTCGGCGCCGAGCCCGGCCCGCTCGCGCACGCCCGCGCCGCGGAAGTACACCACGCCGTCCCGCTCGTAGGCGTGGCCCAGCTCCACCAGGGCGCGGGCGAGCGCCACCACCTGCGGCACGTACGTGTGCGCCCGCGGCTCGTACGTCACCGGGTGCACGTGCAACGCGGCCATGTCCCGGTCGAAGTAGAACTGCTGCACCGCGGCGAAGCTGTCGTACGGGCTGCCGGCCCGGCGCGCCGCCGAGGTCAGCACGTCGTCCACGTCGGTCACGTTGCGGCAGACCTCCACGGGCGCGCCGGTGTGCCGCAGCACCCGGGCCGCCACGTCGGCCCACACGAACGTCCTGGCGTGGCCGAGATGGGTCGTGTCGTAGGGCGTGATCCCGCACACGTACATCCGGGCCCGGCCCACCACGGGCAGCGGCCGCCTGCCGATCGTCAGCATCGAACCCCCTTCATCGCGGGCGGAGGAACTCCCGCAGCCGGTCGAGTGGCCAGGTGTTGACTACCCGTTCGGGGGTGAGCCAGCCCCGCTGCGCGGTGCCGACGCCGTACCGCATGTTGGCCAGGTGCGGCACGGCGTGCGCGTCGCTGTCGATCGCGAACAGCACGCCCCGGCCGGCCGCCCGCCTGACCAGGTCCGCGGGCAGGTCGAGCCGGTCGGGGAAGGCGTCGATCTCCAGCGCCGTGCCGGTGCGGGCGCAGGCGTCGAACACCCGCGGCCAGTCGGCGTCCACCGGCTCCCGCCTGCCGACGACCCGTGTCGTCGGATGGCCGATGATCTTCACGTACGGGTTCTCGCAGGCCTTGATCAGCCGCCGGGTCATCTCCTCGGCCGGCTGGGTGAAGTGCGAGTGCACCGAGGCCACGCACAGGTCGAACCCGGCCAGGAACTCCGGCGGCCAGTCGACCTCGCCCTCCGGGCCGATGTTGAGCTCGCACCCGTGCAGCAGCGTCATGCCGGGGCGGGCGGCGCCGAGGCGGCGGAGCCGCTCGCGCTGGTCCAGCGCCTTCTCGCCGGTCATGCGCTGCATGAAGAGGTTCGGCGCGTGGTCGGTCACCGCGTAGTAGTCGTAGCCCAGGGCCGCCGCCGCCTCGGCCATCTCCTCCAGCGATGCGAGCCCGTCGGTCAGATCCGTGTGGGTGTGCAGATCACCGCGGATGTCGGCCATGGTCACGACCTTGGGCAGCCCCTCGCCCAGCGCGGCCTCGATCTCCCCGGTGTCCTCACGGAGGGCCGGCTCGATCCACGGCAGGCCGAGCATGCCGTACACCTCCGCCTCGTCCGCCGAGGCGATCTTCTCGCCGGTCGCCACGTCGAACACGCCGTACTCCGACAGCTTGAGCTTCCGGTGCACGGCGATCTCCCGGGTGCGGATGTTGTGCGCCTTCGAGCCGGTGAAGTACTGCAGCGCGGCCCCCCAGGAGTCCCCCGGCACCACCCGCAGGTCGACCTGGAGCCCCGACACCGTGCGCACCGAGCTCTTGGTCTCGCCGTGCGCGATCACCTCGGTGACGTACGGCAGCGTGGTGAAGGCCGTCATCAGGGCGGCCGGATCCTCGGCCGTCGCCAGGACGTCGACGTCGCCGATCGTGTCCTTCATCCGCCGCAGCGACCCGGCGTACGCGCACCGCTCGCAGCCCGGCACGGCCGACAGCGCGGGGACGACCTCCTCGGCGACGGCCATGGCGATCCCGATGTGCACCCTGCTGCCGGTCTTGCGCATCACCTCGATGCCGTGGAGCAGGTTCTCCTCGGTCTTCGCGCCGAACCCGTGCAGCCCCTGCAGGAGCCCGGCGCGGATGGCCTCCTCCAGCTTCTCGACCGAGTCGACGCCCCGCTCGTGATAGAGGACCATGGCCTTCTTCGGCCCGAGCGTGGGGATCGTGGTCAGCAGGCGGACCCCCGCGGGGATCTTCGTCCGCAGTTCCTCCAGCTGGTGGATCGCCCCGGTCCGCAGGTATTCGTCGATCTTCGCGGCGATCGACGCGCCGACGTTCGGGATCGCCCGCAGGCCCGTCGCGTCCATGCCGTCGATCTCCCGGCCGTACCCGCCGACCGACCGGGCCGCCTTCTCGTAGACCCGCACCTTGAACGCGTCGCCCCCGGTGATCGCGATCAGGTCGGCGTACTCCTGCAGCAGCCCGGCGACCTCCTCGTTGCACCGTCTCATCGCAGCACCCCCAGCCAGGCTGCGACGCGCCCCCGGGCCGTCTCCAGGTGCCGAGGTCCCGGCTCGGTGTGACCGAAGACCCTGCTTGTATTTGATATCTGTTCCTGTCCGCGGAGGGCCACATCATGATCTCGGATGTCCATGGCACAATCACCGACGCCCCGATCGACCTGTCCGCCTACTCCTGCCTGGGGCGCATGGCGCTGACCGGCGACCACCTGTGGATCCCGTACGGGTGCGGATCGACAACCGCTACCTCTCCAGGTTCCTCCCGGATGTGACCGCGGCGGCTGACGGCTCGTTCGCCTTCACCGACACTCCGCCCCAGGCGGTCAAGACCATCTATCGGCTCACTTGGGCGGGCGACGACGGGTCCCTGAAGGTGCGGGCCCAGCACCAGGTGCTGGTCGGAGAAGGGCGGTAGCCGCCCCGTCATCCGCCGGCACGGCGCCGCTTGCGGCCCGTTCGCCCGGGTGATTCGTACCGCCGGATCCGAGACATCGCGCCCTGTCCGCTCCCGCCGCGCGCCGACGATAATGGCGGCCATGACAGAAGCGGCGGCGCGGGCGGACGGGTGCGAACCCGGATCTTCCCCGCCGCGCCTTTTCCGGCCGCGGCTGCCCGCACGGCTGCCGGTCCGGTTGCTCGCCCCGGCGTTCGGGCTGACCGTCCTGCTGCTGCTGGCGCCGGCCGCCGCCGCGTCGTCGGCGGTTCCGGCCTGGCCCGCCTGGACCCTGGTGGCCGCCGCGGGGGTGTCGTTCGCGGGAGCCGTGCTGACCGCCCGCCGGGCCCGCCCGGACGTACGGCCCCTGCCGGTGGCGTTCGTCGCACTGCTCGCGGCGGTCACGGTCACGGCGGCCCTGGCCTACGGAACGGACGGATGGCAGACGCTGTTCTCCCTGCTCGCCGTGGCCGTGGCGCTCGTACTCCCGGTCCGCGCGGCGCCTCCGCTCGTCGCCGTCACGGCCGCGCTGGCCGCGATCCTCCCGGCGCACGGCGGCTCGTTGGCCGAGGCGCTGTGGGGCACGGCGCTGACCACGTTCCTCGCCGGGATCACGACGTACGGCTTCCGCCGGATGAGCGAGGTGATCGAGGAGCTCGGCCGGACCCGGGAGAAGCTCGCCGTCGCCGCCGTCTCGGCCGAGCGGCTGCGCTTCTCCCGCGACCTGCACGACCTGCTCGGCCACACGCTCTCGATGGTGGTCGTCAAGGCCGAGGCCGTACGGCGACTCGCCCCGCGCGACACGGAGGCGGCCATGCGGCACGCCGCGGACATCGAGGCCATCGGGCGGCAGGCGCTGACCGAGGTGCGCGAGGCGGTCACGGGGTACCGGGACGCGAGCCTCGCCTTCGAACTGGACAGCGCCAGGGCGGCCCTGGCCGCGGCAGGCGTCGACTGTGTGGTGAAGGAGTCGGGGCCCGCGCTGTCTCGGGAGACCGACATGCTGCTGAGCTGGGTCGTCCGGGAGGGGATCACGAACGTCGTGCGGCACTCCGGCGCCCGGCGCTGCGTCATCACGCTGCGCCGCGACCGCGACCCGGTGCTGGTCGAGATCAGCGACGACGGAGCCGGTGGCGCCGCCGGCGACGAGGACGGCAGCGGCCTGCGCGGGCTGCGCGAGCGGCTGGCCGCGGCAGGTGGGCGGCTGAGCACCGCCCGCCTGCCGCGGGGGTTCGTCCTCACGGCCGAGATCCCGCACGCGGGCGTGGACGACGACGACACGGACAACGGCACGGAGGACGGCCCATGACCCGCGTGCTCATCGCCGAGGACCAGACGATGATGCGCGACGCGCTCACGGTGCTCCTCGACCTGGAGGACGACTTCGAGGTCGTCGCGCAGGTCGCGACGGCGGACGAGATCGTGCCCGCGGCGCTGCGGGCCAAGCCCGACGTGGCCCTGCTCGACATCGAGATGCCCGGCGGCAGCGGGCTCGACGCGACCACGGACCTGCGGGCCGCCCTCCCCGGATGCGTGGTGGTCATCGTCACGACGTTCGGCCGGCCCGGTTACCTGCGCCGGGCCCTGGACGCGGGCGCCCGCGGCTTCGTCGTCAAGGACCGGCCCGTCGGCGAACTCGCCCAGGCGATCAGGCGCGTGCTGGCCGGTGAGGTGGTGGTGGATCCGGCGCTGGCCACGGCCGCCCTCAGCGCCGGGCCGAACCCGCTGACCTCGCGTGAGCGCGACGTGCTGGCCGCCGCCGCCGACGGCTCCACCGCCGCCGACATCTCCCGGCGGCTCCACCTGTCGGAGAGCACCGTACGCAACCACCTGTCGGCGTGCATCACCAAGACCGGCACCCGCAACCGCATGGAGGCCGTCCGGGTCGCCCGCCACAACGGCTGGCTCTGAACCTCTGGACGCTCTCGTGCACTCCTTGACGGAGTGGACATTGCCCGGACGCCCTTCCTGACGTACGTTGACATCCCCGGTCACCATGCCGAACCCGCGGGGGTGGTCATGAGCACGTCCGGCACGACGGAGCCCGTCAACCTGTTCGACGCGGACCTGGTGCGTGATCCGTTCGGAGGCTACGCGCGCCTGCGGGAGCAGGCCCCGATGGTGCGCGGCTCCTTCCCCGGCCTGAACTCCCCCGTCTGGCTCGTCACGCGGTACGACGACGTCAAGACCGTGCTGGGCGACCGCAGGTTCGTCAACAACCCCGCCAGCGTGCCGGGTGCGGACGTGCACAACATCCGCGAGGAGCTCATCGAGGCCCGCGGCATCCCGCGCGAGTACGCCGCGTACATTCTCGACAGCGTGCTCGACGCCGACGGCGACGACCACCTCCGGCTGCGCAGGCTGGTCTCCCGCGCCTTCACCGCCCGCCGGGTGGCGGAGCTGCGCCCCCGGGTCGAGGAGATCGCCGAGGATCTCCTCGGCCGGCTGCCCGGTCACGCCGTGGACGGCGTCGCCGACCTGATCGAGCATTTCGCCTATCCCCTGCCGATCACCGTCATCTGCGAGCTGGTCGGCATCCCCGAGGAGGACCGCCCGCGGTGGCGGGAATGGGGAAAGGGCCTGGTGTCACTCGAACCGGGGGCCGCGGCCGAGCCCCTGCGGCACATGGTGACCTACATCCACGAGCTCATCGCCCGCCGCCGGGCCGAGCCCGCAGGTGACCTGCTGACCGGCCTGATCCGCACGCACGACGAGGACGGCGACCGGCTGACCGACACCGAGCTGGTCACGATGGTCCTCACGCTCGTCCTCGCCGGGCACGAGACCACCGCCCATCTGATCGGCAACGGCACCGCCGCCCTGCTGACCCACCCGGACCAGCTCGCCGCGCTGCGGGCCGACCCCGGACTGCTGCCGCGCGCCGTGCACGAGCTCATGCGCTGGTGCGGGCCGGTCCAGGGCACCCGGATCCGGTACGCGGCCGAGGACGTCGAGATCGGCGGCATGACGGTGCGCCGGGGCGAGCCGGTGATGGCGGTGCTGGTGTCGGCCAACTACGACCCCCGGCGGTTCGACGACCCCGACCGGCTCGACATCACCCGGGAACCCGACGGGCACAAGGAGATCCACGTCGGCTTCGGTCACGGCCTGCACTACTGCCTGGGCGCGGCGCTGGCCCGGCAGGAGGGCGAGGTGGCCTTCGGTGCGCTCCTGCGCCGTTACCCCCGCCTCGAACTGGCCGTCGCGCCGGAGGACCTCGACCGCCAGTTCTTCCCCGTCTCCTGGCGCCTCGCCCACCTTCCCGTACGCCTCCACCACGAAGGACATCAGGCATAAATCTGACACAGGCGTGCTTTACTGCTCGCGCGGGCGGCATCTCTTAGGCCGCCCGCCTGCGGTGACGGCCTACAGATCATTCGAGTCGCAGGGTGCCGCCGAACAGGCCGTCGAAGCCGGCCGCGACCAGGCTCTCGCTCATCTCCCGCGCGGCCCTCATCGCGTCCTCGAACTCGAGCAGCCCGCGAAACGCCTCGCCGTACCTGCGCTGCTCCTCGACGGCGAGCCGGGGTAGCTGCGCCCGGCGGGGATCGAAGCGCATCGAGGAGCCGAGCCTGGTCGAGGTGCCGCCGGCCGCGCGCAGGCATCCGGCGAGGAAGTGCGGGTCGAGCCGCTCGGGATCGGTCCGGATGATCAGGAGCTGGGCGCCCAGCACCGCGCCGGACTCGGTCATCACGCGCGGGACCGGGCCGCTTCCCGCGATCAGCGGCGCGACCACGTCTCCGGTCTCGATGCGCACCTGGCCCGCCACGTCGGCCGTACGGCCGCTGGGCGCCCGGCCGAGCAGCAGGTCCTGGGCGGTGAGCATCGGCAGGTCGCCCTCGTCGGGCATCTTGAGCGGACCCTGCATGATCGCCACCACGCCCGCGCGGGCGAGTTCGCCGAGCGTCGTCATCGGCAGCTCCCCGCGTCCGCCGGCCACCAGCCTGGGCAGCCCTGCGCCGAGGCCGCGCAGCAGCGCCTCGGTCCGCTCCCGCACGGCCGCGTACCCCGCCGAGCCGGGTTGCTCCGGCGACACCACCCGATGGCCGGTGGTCAGGTCGACCTCCTCGTCGAGGAGGTCGATGATCCGGACGCTGCCGCTGCCCGGCGGCAGCTCGGCGCCCTCGGCGAACGCCTGCCACGCCTTGTCCGCCAGGACGAGATCCTCACCCGCGTCGACCATCAGCACATCGGACGGCGGGCTGTCCCCCGGCGCCGGCCGGCGCAGCACCCACAGGTCGGGTGCGCCGCTGGAGGCGGGAGCGGCTCCCGGAGAAAGCGTGATGACCGCCCGCAGCGCCCCCGCGCGCAGCAGGTTGCCCCGGATCCGCCTGCCGGGGCGCCTGGCGGCCGCGGTGCCCGGCATCATGACGACCACCAGGCCGCCGGGTTTCACATGGGACAGGCAGTGCTGCACCCAGGCCAGCTCCGACTCGCCGCGCGGCGGCAGGCCGTACTCCCATCGCGGGTCGCTGGTCAGTTCCTCGTAACCCCATCCGCGCTCGTTGAACGGCGGGTTGCAGACCACCACGTCGGCGAGTTCGCCGGGGAAGGCATCGGCCCGCAGCGAGTCACCGGCCGCGACGGTGCCCGCGACGTCCGCGAAGCGCAGGCAGATCCTGGCGAGACGCGCCGCGCTCTCGTTGAGCTCCTGGCCCAGGGCGCGCGCGGCGCCGGAGGCGAGCAGCAGCGTGCCGATCCCGCAGGCGGGGTCGAGGACCGTCGCACCGGCCGTGCCGCCGAGCCTGGCCATCAGATCGGCCACGGGACGCGGCGTGGCCAGCAGCCTGCGCGAGTGCAGTTCGACGTAGCGGTCGCAGATGCCCCGGAAGGCCGCCGCCGGGCCCTCGGCCTCGCCTACCTCGGCGATGGCCCTGACCAGATCGGCGTCCACAGCGACCCCGTCGGGCGGGGGCTCGGGTAGCCGCTTGAGCAGGGCGTCGTCGTCCGGGTTCCGCCAGCTCTCCGGATCCTCCCGCACGGACAGCAGCAGCGTTCCCGCGTAGGCGACGGCGTCGCCCAGCCGGATGTCGTCGGTGCTGGCCCGCAGCCGCTGCCAGAGCCGCTCGACCGGTGCGACCTCGACGTACCGGCCGTGGCGGCGCAGCCACGCCTCGATGTCCGCCAGGGAGAAGGCCGGGCTGCTCGCCGTGCCCCCGACCGGCTGCGGGAAGTCCTCGAACCGCTTGCGCCAGTTGCTCACCGCGGCCCTGCCGACGTCGGCGAGCCGCGCGATGTCGGCCGCGTTGACCGTTACGTCCTCACGACTCATCGTCGTTCCTCCGGGACCCCGCCCGCCGGAACCCCGCGCTCGTCCCCATGCCGACCATCACGTATGAACCCCCCGGAATCGTCCACGCTCACCAGCATGCCAGGTTCACACCAAACTTGACGGGTGCAGCCAGCTCAGCCAATCGGTCCCCCACCCTAGCGGAGAGCCGGTCCGCTGGCCCAGATTCGGACGACTCTATTTGTTTAGCCAATTCACAAGGAAGCTCCCCATGTCCTTGTTACGCTGCCATGTCCGGAAACGCTCCAAGCGGTACGCGGAAGGATCGGCTCATGGCACCGACGCAGCTCTACCAGGTGGTTCTGCGGGACCCCGGCCGGCCGATCTGGGTGCGGTTGCACCGGGTCTTCTCCGCCTGGGCGCAGACCAAGGGTTTCCCGCCACCGGACGCCGGGAGGGCGCGGGTCGAGCACGAACACGCGGGCGCACGCCTGGTGATGGAGCGGCGCGCCGAGTGCGGGCGGTACGTCCTCGAGGAACCCCTGGACGGCGGGCGACTGCGTACCAGAGCGGTCTTCCTCGACGGCGCTCCCGGCTGGGTTCAGGTCACGGTCGAGCAGGAGGGGGACGCGCGGCGGAACGCCCGGGCCCCCGGCTTCGTCCCCGCCTACCTGCGCACCGCGCGCATCACCGACGGCGGGATCCATCTGGTGGACCGCGCGGAGGTGCTGGCGGAGGACGAGGTGCACCGGTTCCTGCGGGTCCTCACCGAGCCCCGGCGCCGGGTTCCCGTGGTGGTGGTGTCCCCCGGCCACGGCGACGAGAACACCGCCCGGGCTGATCGGCTGGCGGAGGCGACGGCCGGGGCAGGAGTGGTCGTCCGGCTCGCGGACAGGCGCACGGAGAACCTCTTCAACCGTTTGATGGGGGACGAACTGAGCGTGTACGGCGGGGCGATCCGCACCTACGCCGCTCCCTTCGACCCGGCCACCGAGCGCAGCCCCTACCGGCATCCGCCGATGCGACCCGCCAAGTTACGGGAGGAGGGCGCGCTCGAGACGATCGCCGACGGCGTGATCGGCCGTGCGTCCGCGGCAGAGCCGCACCCCGAGGTCCGTCAGTCCCTGCCCGTCGTGCTGCGGGTCCTGGCGGGCCGTGCGGAGGTCGCGGCACTGGAGGGGGCGATGACGCCGCCTCCCGCGCCCGTCGATCCAGCGCGGGAGGAACTGCGGCGGAAGATGATGGCGCTGACCGTCCGCCCGGCACCCCCCTCGCCCCCGTCGCCCCAGAGGTCCCCCGCGCCCCCTGCGGCGCCGCCGGGCGCGGCCGAGCCCGAACCGGTGCCCGGGCCCGCGCCGGAGCCGGTCGCCGTGGTCGACGAGTCGCCGGACCCCGATGTCGCGCACCAGGTGGCCGAGATGGTCGTCAAGGCCATGCGCCAGGAGCTGGACACCGCGCTCGGCCTGGCCGCGGGCGCCGACACCAGCCGCGACGTGCTGCGTGAGGTCCGCACCCTGGGCCTGCACCTGGCCGGGCTGCGCGAACTGATCGTCCCCGCCGCGCCCGCCGGGAGCGAGGACGACCTGCGCATTGCACACGAGCTGCTGCGGGAGGAGTACGCCGAAACCGTCACCGCCGCCCGCGTGCTGGAGGAGCGGGTCCGTTGGCTGGAGCGCACCCTCGCCGAGTCGGGTCATCCCGTCTACGGCATCGCGACGCCCGGCGAGCCCTTCACGCCCGCGAGCCTCGCCGAGACCCTGGTCGAGGCCCGTTCCCGGCTGGCGCACCTCGTCGTCGGCCAGACCGACAACGCCGCGGTCCGGCTCGATCACGCCGACCCGATGCTCAGCCGTACGTGGGCGGCCAAGGCGTGGGACGCGCTGCTCGCGCTGGACGACTTCGCCCGCGCGCGCTCCTCCGGCGAGTTCGCCGGCGGCTTCTACGACTGGTGCGCGGACGGCTCCGGCGGCCGGCGCGTGATCCCGCCCGGGATGCTCGCCATGCGCGAATCGGCGTCGGTCACCAACAGCGCCAAGTTCAGTCAGCCGCGCACCTTCCCCGTCCCGGCCGAGGTCCATCCCAGCGGGAAGATCGTCATGGAGGCCCACGTCAAGCTGCGCGCCGTGGGCTACCCGGCACCGCGGATGTACTTCCACGACGACTCGGGCGGCGTGACCGGCAAGATCTATGTCGGCTACCTCGGCGACCATCTGCCGAACACCCGCACCAATTGAACGCACCGCCGGCCATCTCGGCCCGGCTCACACCGGCGCGGCGTGCGCGTAGCCGAGCAGGTCGGCCGATGCGGCGATCCGCCGGTAGCCCTTCGCGTCCTCGGGCCGCGCGCTGAGCACGAAGAGGGAGACCTTCGACTGCGGCAGATGCCAGATCTTGATGCTGTATGCGCCGTAGTCCGAGCACCACACCTGCCACTCCCGGTAGGCGGCCTTCCTGCCGTCGGCCATCTTCGTCAGGCTGTAGCCCGTGCGACTGCCGTCGTAGGCGAGGACGTGGTAGGCGTAGGGGCCGTAGTCGAGGCTGTAGTCGCCGGTCCAGTCACGCCACACGTGCCCGTCACGCAGGCACGGCATGGGGCTGCCGACCTGCCAGCCGTAGTAGGGGTCGTCGATCGAGGAGCCCGGCCACCGGCTGTTACTCGCTCCGGTGCGCAGGACCAGCGCGTCCGGCTTGCAGTCGAAGTCCCAGGGGCCGCTCGCACCCTGGCTGTGGGGTGAGTCGATGCACGCGAGGTCACTGCGGACCTGCCGCATCCGCCAGCCCTTGGGGAGGGTGAGCGCGATGCCCTGGAACGACACCCTCTTGGCTTTCGGCTTGGGCTTCTTCGCGCTCGGGGTCACGGCCGGTGTGGGGGTCACGGTGAACGTGGTGGCGGGGACCGGCGTGGCGGGTGAGGGCGACGGGGAGGTCGCCGGGGACGGCGCCGCCATCTCGGCCACCGTCGTGGAACGTTCCCGACCGGATGCGGACGAGGCGATGATGGCGGTTACGACGATCAGTGTCACGGCCGCGGCCGTCGCGATGTACGCATGCACCCAGTTCGGGCCGGAACCCGGGGCGCCGATCACGGCCGGGGCCGTGACGGAGGCCTCCACCGGCGCCGGGAGCGTTCCAGGATCTTCCCGTGCCTCCGGGACGCGGAGGAGCGTGGTCGGCGGTGGAGGGACGGCCGGCTTGGGCCATTCCGGGGTCCCCTTCTCGGGCAGCACCCACGTACGCTCGATCAACGCGGTGACGTCGGGCCGCTCCTCTTCGCTCTCTGCTCCCTGCCAGGTGGTGGTCACCTCGGCGAGCGCCTCGCCGGCGGTGGGCCGCGCCGCGGGGTCCTTGGCCAGCGCGCGGCGCACGAGGTCGCTCAGCGCCTCGGGCACCGGTTCGACGTCCGGCATCTCCTCGCGCACCCGGTAGGCCAGGATCTCCGGCCGGCCCGTGCCGTACGGCGGCTCACCGGTGGTGGCGTAGAGCACGAGCAGCGCCCAGCCGTACACGTCGGCGGGGGTGCCCGCACCGCCCTCGCCGTACTCCTCGGGGCTGATCCAGCCGGGCGAGCCGACCAGTGTGCCGGTGTGGGTCATGGAGGTCTCGTCGAGGACCTTGGCGATCCCGAAGTCGATGAGCCGGGGGCCCTCCGGCGACAGGATCACGTTCGGCGGCTTGAGGTCGCGGTGGACGACCCCCGCGGCGTGCATGGCGACCAGCGCCTCGGCCAGCCCCGCCGCCAGGCCGTACAGCGCGTCGCCGGCCAGAGGTCCCTCCGCCCGCACGTGCTGCTCCAGCGTGGGGCCGGGGACGAACTCGGTGGCGAGCCAGGGGCGCTCGGTGCCGGGATCGGCGGCGAGCACGTGGGCGACGCAGGCGCCCTCGACTCCGGCCAGCACGGATACCTCCCGGCTGAACCGGCGCCGGAACTCCAGGTCGACCGACAGGGCCTCGTGCACCACCTTGACCGCCACTCGGCGGCCCGAATCGTCGACGGCCGCGTAGACCACGCCCATACCGCCCGCGCCGAGCCGGCCGATGACCCGATATGGACCGATCCTGTGGGGATCGCTCCCCAAAAGCGGCTGCACGCGCCCTCCGTGGTGATCTCGCGGATTGTGGGGCGATTCAACCAGACCCACCACTCTGTTCGCCAGGGAAGCTGTGTAACGACTAGAACATAGGACAGCCACAAACAACTTGTGTGCGCAATTCACATGTGCTCTACTGGCTTCGCCCGTCGCCGAGGGGTGGCGGAGAGGAAGGAGAGCGTGCCAGGTGCACCAGAATCCGCAGCAGCCGTACCCCCAGCAGCCGCACGGCCAGCAGTACCCGCCGACCGTGATCGTGCAGAAGAAGGGCAACGGCTGCCTGAAGGCCGTGCTCGTCGGCGCGGCCGTGCTCATGAGCCTGATCGTCGTCGGTGTCGTTCTCGGCGGCCGCGGCGGCGACTCCCGGGTCAGCCTGACGGAAAGCCCGGAGGGGACCGCGCAGGCGGCCAAGACCCGCACGTCCCGGCCCTCGCGGGAAGCCCGCGTTCCCGGCCTGGGCGACGTCGCCAAGGACGGCAGGTTCGCCTTCAAGGTCACCAAGGTGGAGAAGGGGCTGTCCCAGGTCGGCGAGGGCTTCACCGTGCACAAGGCGCAGGGACAGTACGTCCTGGTGCACCTGACCGTGAAGAACATCGGCGACGAGGCCCAGACGTTCACCGACTACGCGCAGAAGCTCATCGACACCAAGGGACGCACGTTCGACGCCGACACAGGGGCGGCCGTCTGGCTTCAGGGCTCCAACGCGTTCCTGGAGAAGATCAACCCCGGCAACAGCGTGAAGGGCTTCCTGCTCTTCGACGTGCCGAAGAACCTGGCTATCAAGGCCGTCGAACTCCACGACTCGGCCTGGTCCGGCGGCGTCACCGTCTCCCTGCCATGAACGAGCCCCGGCACGTCGCCAGCCTGAGGTCCCGCGTCCTGGGGTGCCTGCTCGGCGGGGCGATCGGGGACGCGCTCGGCAACCCCGTCGAGTTCCTGTCGCTGCGGGGGATCCGTGCGGCGTACGGCCCGGGCGGGCTGACCACCATGGTGAGCACCGAGGTCACCGACGACACCCAGATGACCCTGTTCACCGTGGAGGGGCTCATCCGCGCCCTGCTCCACGGACGGGACACGGTCGCCGCCGTACACGACGCGTACCTGCGCTGGCTCGACACGCAGGACCATCCCGCGCCGCCGCCGGCGGACGGCGGGTTCCGCACCGGGTGGCTGCGTGAGCAGCCCTGGCTGTACGCGCGGCGCGCACCCGGCCTCACCTGCCTGTCCGGGCTGCGGTCGGGTGTCCGGCCCCGGTCCGACGTCGAGCCGCCGGACCGTACGGGACCCGTGAGCCCGCAGTCGAAGGGCTGCGGGGCGGTCATGCGCGCGGCTCCCTTCGGGTTCGTCAGCCTGCGGTTCGAGCACGCGGCCCGCTGCGCCAGGATCACCCACGGGCACCCGGCCGCCGCGGACGCCGCCGGCGCGCTCGCCCTGATCATCGGCGGTCTCGCCTACGGCGAGGACCTCCGGCGCGCGGTCGGCCGTGCCCTCGGCCGCCTCGGCTGCGACGGCGGGGAGACGGCCGCGGCGCTGCGCGCCGCTCTCGATCTCGCCTCCGCGGGCGCCCCCTCGGCGGAAAAGGTCGAGCGGCTCGGCGGCGGCTGGGTCGCCGAGGAGGCGCTCGCCATCGCCGTCTACTGCGCGCTGGCCGCTCCCGATGCCCGTACGGCCCTGCTCCTGGCGGTCAACCACTCGGGCGACTCCGACTCCACCGGCGCGATCTGCGGCAACATCCTCGGCGCCTGGCACGGCGCCGAGGCGCTCCCGGCCGAATGGGCCGCGCGGGTGGAGGGCCACGCCACGATCACCTCCATCGCCGAGGACTTCGCCGAGGTTCTCGTCACCCGTCGTCCGCCCGCCGAGCGGGCTGTCCGCTATCCCTGATCCCCTTGAGGAGAACCATGCTCCGCCGCATGCTGGCCGTGTTCGCCCTGACCGCCGCCGCGCTCACCACTCCCACCGCCGCCCAGGCCGACACGAGGTTCCACGGTGAGGGCGACGACGTCGTACGGATCCACACGACCAAGAAGCCCGGCCTCCTCCGTCTCACCCATCGCGGCGAGTCGAACTTCATCGTCCACACCGTCGACCCCCGGGGGAAGCCGGGCGAGTTGCTGGTCAACGAGATCGGCCCGTACGACGGGACCGTCCTCTACAACGACTACGGCGCCAAGGGCACGAGCGGCCTCGCGATCAGGGCCGACGGCGCCTGGACCGCGACCTTCATGCCGCTGGGCAGGGCGCGCTGCTGGTGCGCCGCGACCATCCGTGGCCGGGGCGACCAGGTGCTGAAGCTCTCCCCCACCCGCGGCCTGCGCACGATGCGGGCCGCGCACAGCGGCGAGGCCAACTTCATCGTGCACGCCTACACCCGGCCGGGTTCCTACTCCGACCTGCTGGTCAACGAGATCGGCCGTTACAAGGGCAAGGTGCTGCTGCCCACGGGCACCCGCCTCGTCACCGTCCACGCCGACGGCCCCTGGACGCTCACGCGAAGCTGAGGCCGGGAAACCTCAATCACCGACGAGACGGTAGAGGCCGCGATCGACGCGCTCCAGGTCGTCGTAGGTGACCGCGCCGACGCCGTATGGAACCTGGTCCCCGCGCATGCCGGGTGCAATCTCGACAAGAGCGACCGGCTACCCGAGCCGCACGAACTGTCAGGGCTGATCCGGCGCAACGAAGCGATCATGAACTCTCCACATCCACTGCGCAGGACCTTGGAGCTGACACTCGGGCCGTACGCCCGCAGAGGAAGGTGGCAGGGCTTCATCCGGTACGTGCTGTCCCAGATCTAGAGCGCGCGTCAGGCGGACGGGCCGGGGAGGCCCTGACCGGCGATCAGCGGTTCGAGGGTGAGACCGTCGTGTTCGCGCTGGATGGAGCGCATGCGCCACTGGTCGCTGAACACGGCGAGCAGGGCCTGGTCGCGGCTGCGGGTGAGCACCTCCGCGCCGCGCTGGCGCCGGAGCACCTCCGCCGACTCGGCGTCGGTGCGGAGGGCGAGCGTGTACTCCAGCCGGTCGAGGACGATCTCCGCGCCGAACTCGGTGGCCAGGCGGTGCTGCACGACCTCGAACTGCATGGGCCCGACCGCGGCCAGCACGGGGGCCTGGTCGCCGCGCAGGTCGGAGCGGAGCACCTGGATCACGCCCTCGCCGTCGAGCTGGTCGATGCCGCGGCGGAACTGCTTGGCCTTGGCGGTGCTGCGGGAACGGGCGACGGCGAAGTGCTCGGGGGCGAAGCTGGGGATGGGCGGGAACTCCACCGGCTTCCCCTCGTAAAGGGTGTCCCCCGGCCGCAGCGCGGTGGCGTTGACCAGCCCGACGACGTCTCCCGGGTACGCCTCGTCGATGGTCGCGCGTTCCTGGCCGAACACCGACTGGGCGTACTTGGTGGCGAAGGGGCGGCCGGTGGCGGCGTGGGTGAGCACCATGCCGCGCTCGAACCGGCCGGAGCAGACGCGGACGAACGCGATGCGGTCACGGTGGGCGGGGTCCATGTTGGCCTGCACCTTGAAGACCAGGCCGGAGAACGGCGCGTCCAGCGGCCGGGCCGCGGCCTCGACGTCGAGCCGGGGCGCGGGGGCGGGGGCCAGGTCGACGAGCACGTCCAGCAGCCGCGCCACGCCGAAGTTGGACAGCGCCGCGCCGAACAGCACCGGCGTGGACTCGTGCGCCTCGAACGCCTTCTGGTCGTGCTCGGCGCCGATGGCGGCGAGCAGGTCGGCTTCCTCCCCCGCGCGGGTCCAGTCGGCGCCGAGCTCGGCGACGGCCTGCTCGGGGGTCAGCTCGGTCTCCAGCGCCTTGGTGGCGCCGCCGGGCGTGCGGGTGTAGCGGACGATGCGGTCCTCCAGGCGGTCGACCACACCGTGGAAGTTCCCTGCGGCGCCGATCGGCCAGGTCACCGGCGTGGGACGCAGGCCGGTGCGCTCCTCGATCTCGTCGAGCAGTTCCAGCGGCTCCTGGCCCGGCCGGTCCCACTTGTTGACGAAGGTGATGACCGGGATGCGGCGGTGGCGGCAGACCTCGAACAGCTTCATGGTCTGCGGCTCCATGCCCTTGGCCGCGTCGAGCAGCATGACCGCGCAGTCGACGGCGGCCAGCACGCGATAGGTGTCCTCGGAGAAGTCCGCGTGGCCCGGCGTGTCGACCAGGTTGAACACGTGGTCGCGGTAGTCGAAGCGCAGCGCGGCCGAGGTGATGGAGATGCCGCGGGCCCGCTCCATCTCCATCCAGTCGGACGTCACGCCCCGCCGGCCGGCCTTGCCGTGCACGGCTCCCGCCTGGCTGATCGCCGAGGCGTGCAGGGCGAGCGCCTCGGTCATCGTGGACTTTCCGGCGTCCGGGTGGCTGATCACCGCGAACGTGCGGCGGCGCGCCGCCTCACCCGTGACGGCGCTCATCGCCGGACCCCCGAAACGTGGATCCCCGAGACGCGGGTCGTCGTGGTGCGGTCGTGGTGCGTGCAGGCCATCCGGGCTCCCAAACAGCGGTGGACGGTTGAGGTTACCGCGCCGGGCGCCGCGCTCCGGAATCGGCGCCGCCCGGTGCGGTCCTCACCGCGCACGCGGGAACTACAGGCGCTCGATGATCGTGACGTTGGCCTGGCCGCCGCCCTCGCACATGGTCTGCAGGCCGTACCGGCCGCCGGTGCGCTCGAGCTCGTGCAGCATGGTGGTCATCAGCCGGGCGCCGGTCGCCCCGAGCGGATGGCCGAGCGCGATCGCGCCGCCGTTGGGGTTGACCCGGGCGGGGTCGGCGCCCGTCTCCTTGAGCCAGGCCAGCACGACCGACGCGAACGCCTCGTTGATCTCGACGACGTCCATGTCGCCGATCGACATGCCGGTCTTCTTCAGCGCGTACGCCGTGGCGGGGATCGGCGCGGACAGCATGCGGATGGGGTCCTCGCCGCGGGCCGACAGGTGGTGAATCCGGGCCCTGGGCCGCAGGCCGTGCGCCTTGACGGCGGCCTCGGAGGCGATGAGCAGGGCGGCCGCGCCGTCGGAGATCTGCGAGGCGACGGCGGCGGTCAGCCGCCCGCCCTCCTCCAGGGTCTTCAGGCCGGCCATCTTCTCCGGCGTGGTGTCCCGGCGGGGGCCCTCGTCGGCGGTGACGCCCTCGAGCGGGGCGATCTCGCGGGCGAAGCGGCCCTCGTCGGTCGCCCGGATGGCCCGCTGGTGCGACTCGAAGGCGAACGCCTCCATGTCCTCCCGGGAGATGTCCCAGTCCCTGGCGATCATCTCGGCGCCCCGGAACTGCGACACGTCCTGCTTGCCGTACCGGGCCTGCCAGCCGCGCGAGCCGACGTACGGGCCCTCGGTGAGGCCGAGGGAGTCGGCGGCGCCGCGCGAGGCGAAGGCGATCGGGATCTGGGACATGTTCTGCACGCCGCCGGCGACGACGAGGTCGCTGGTGCCGGACATCACGGCCTGCGCGGCGAAATGGACGGCCTGCTGGGAGGATCCGCACTGCCGGTCGACGGTCACGCCCGGCACCTCCTCGGGCAGCCCGGCGGCCAGCCAGCAGGTGCGGGCGATGTCGCCGGCCTGCGGGCCCACCGTGTCCAGGCAGCCGAAGACCACGTCCTCCACCGCGGCCGGGTCCACCCCGGAGCGCTTCACGAGCTCGATCAGCGCGTGCGCGCCGAGGTCGGCGGGGTGGACGCCGGAAAGGCCTCCGTTCCGCCTGCCCACGGGGGTGCGCACCGCCTCGACGATGTATGCCTCCGCCATCGCACAACTCCTCAGGTTGTTGTCAGGATCCCTTCCAGGACCATCGCTATGTACTGCCTGGCGATCTCTTCGGCCGGCAGCCTGCCGTCACCTCGGTACCAGCTCGCGGCCAGCCACACGGTGTCGCGGATGAAGCGGTAGATGAGGCCCGTGTCGAGGTCGGCACGGAAGACGCCGTCGATGACCCCGCGGTCCAGCACCGTCAGCCACATCTCACGGAAGCGCCGCTGCGACTCCGTCAGGTAGGAGAAGCGCGGACTCGTCGCGAGGTGCTTGGACTCGTTCTGGTAGATCACGACGGCCGGGCGGTGCCGGTGGATCGTGCGGAACGACTCCACGATCAGCGCCTCGAAGGTCTCCCGTGCGCCGAGACCGGAGCCGGTCACCTTGTCGTACGCCGCCCACAGCTCGGTGAGGAACGCGGAGAGGATCTCGTCGACCATCGACTCCTTGGAGTCGAAGTGGTAGTAGAGGCTGCCGCCCAGCATGTCGGCGGCCTCCGCCACCTCGCGGACCGTCGTGGCCGCGTAGCCCCGGGACGCGAACACCTCGGCCGCGGTGGCCAGCAGCTCGGCCCGCCGCTCGGCGCGGGCGGCCGCGGTGCTCTCTGCGTCTCTGCGTCGTGGGCTCATGGGTAGTCGACCTCTCAGGGGTGCTGGCTGGAGACCGAGACGACCTCTCCGGTCATGTAGGAGGAGTAGTCGCTCGCGAGGAAGACGATAACGTTGGCGACTTCCCATGGTTCCGCGTGGCGGCCGAAGGCCTCCTTCCTGGTCAGCTCGGCCAGCAGCTCGTCGGTCGTGACCTTGGCCAGGTGGGGGTGCATGGCCAGCGAGGGCGCGACGGCGTTGATCCGCACGCCGTACGGCGCGGCCTCGATCGCCGCGCACCTGGTCAGCGCCATGACGCCGGCCTTGGCCGCCGCGTAGTGCGCCTGGCCCTCCTGCGCCCGCCAGCCGATCACAGAGGCGTTGTTGACGATCACGCCACGGCCCCTCGGCTGCATGCGCGTCAGCGCGGCACGGGTGCACCGCATGGTGCCGGTCAGCGTGACGTCGAGCACCCGGCCCCACTGCTCGTCGGTCATCTCGACGAGCGTCGCCGTGCCGCCGAGCCCGGCGTTGTTGACGACGACGTCGACCGGCCCGAAGCGCTCCTCCGCCTCGGTGAACAGGCGCTGGACCTGCTCCTCGGAGGTGACGTCGCAGGGCACGGCGGTCACCGAGTCCGCGCCGAACTCCTCGCGCAGCACGGCCAGGCTCTCGCCGAGCCTGCGCTCGTGGGCGTCGCTGACGACCACCCGCGCGCCCTCCTCCAGCATGCGCCGGGCGCAGGCGCCCCCGATGCCGGTGCCGGCCGCGGCGGTCACCACGGCCACCCGATCACGCAGCAGACCGTGACCGGTCACGTAGGTCGGCATGCCCTCTACCCTTCACGGACCCGAAGGGCCCTCTCCTCGCCGTGCGTCTCGTGGTTTACTCTACCAAATAGTTGTTAGAAAAAATCGAGGGTCCCATGACGTGGAGGTTCTCATGACGGAGGATTCCGAGAAGGGTCCTGCGGAGGTCGTCCGCTACGAGCGTCGCGGCCCCCTGGCGGTGGTCACCATGAACCGCCCGGAGTACCGCAACGCGCAGAACTCGGCGATGACGTACGCGCTGGACGAGGCTTTCTACCAGGCCGTGACCGACGACGAGGTCAAGGTGATCGTCCTGGCCGGAGAGGGCAGGCACTTCTCGGCCGGGCACGACATCGGCACGCCCGGCAGGGACGCCCACGTCTCGTTCGAGCGCAGGGCGAGCCTGTGGTGGGACCACGTCGGCAAGGAGGGCGCCGAGAGCCGCTTCGCGCGGGAGTCGGAGGTCTACCTGGGCATGTGCCGGCGGTGGCGGGAGATTCCCAAGCCGACGATCGCCATGGTGCAGGGCGCGTGCATCGCGGGCGGGCTCATGCTCGCCTGGGTCTGCGACCTGATCGTCGCCTCCGACGACGCGTTCTTCGCCGACCCCGTCGTACGGATGGGCATCCCGGGAGTGGAGTACTTCGCCCACCCCTGGGCGATGCCGCCCAGGATCGCCAAGGAGTTCCTGTTCACCGGCGACCGGATGCCCGCCCGGCGGGCGTACGAGGTGGGCATGGTCAACCGGGTCGTGCCGCGCGAGGACCTGGAGACGGAGACCCTCGCGCTGGCCGAGAAGATCGCGGCGATGCCGCGGATGGGCCTGGCGCTGACCAAGAAGGCGGTCAACCAGGCCGAGGACCTGCAGGGCATGCACGCCGGGATGGACTCGGTCTTCGGCCTGCACCACCTCGCCCACGCCCACAACGCCGAGACCTCGGCCGACTCCCTGGCCGGGATGGACCCCAAGAGCATGAAGGCGGCCGCCGATGGATCTTGACCTGTCGTCGGTGGAGCCGTTCCGGGCGGAGGTGCGCGCCTGGCTCCGCGAGCACGTGCCCGCCGCTCCCCTGCCGTCCCTGGAGATCGAGGAGGGCTTCGCCGCCCACCGCGCCTGGGAGCGCGAGCTGCACGAGGCCCGCCTGTCGGTGGTGTCGTGGCCCGAGGAGTACGGCGGCCGGAACGCCACCCCGCTGGAGTGGCTGGTCTTCGAGGAGGAGTACTACGCGGCCGGCGGGCCGGGACGGGTCAGCCAGAACGGCATCAACCTGCTCGCGCCCACGCTGTTCCAGCACGGCACGCCCGAGCAGCTCGCCCGCGTCCTGCCGTCGATGGCCTCCGGCGAGGTGATCTGGGCGCAGGCGTGGTCGGAGCCCGGGGCGGGCAGCGACCTGGCGTCCCTGCGCGCGACCGCGACCCGGACCGACGGCGGCTGGCTGCTCAACGGCCAGAAGACGTGGAGCTCGCGGGCCGCCTTCGCCGACTGGGGCTTCGGGCCGTTCCGCTCCGGCCCCGAGGCCGAGCGGCACCGGGGGCTGACCTACCTGATGTTCCCGCTCGACGCCGAGGGGATCACCCGCAGGCCGATCGGCCGCATCGACGGCAAGCCGGCCTTCGCCGAGCTGTTCTTCGACGACGTGTTCGTCCCCGACCGCGACGTGATCGGCGAGCCCGGCTCGGGGTGGAAGGTCGCGATGAGCACCACCGGCAACGAGCGCGGGCTCACGCTGCGCAGCCCCGGCCGGTTCCTGGCCGCCGCCGACCGCCTCGTGGAGCTGTGGCGCGAGCACGGCGACCCCGCCGACACCGCGATGCGCGACCGGGTGGCCGACGCGTGGATCAAGGCGCGGGCCTACCGGCTCAAGGGCTTCGAGACGATCTCCCGTACGGAGGACGTCGGCGCCGAGTCGAGCGTCAACAAGATCTTCTGGTCGGAGCTGGACGTGGCGCTGCACGAGACGGCCCTCGACCTGCTCGGCCCGGACGGCGAGCTGGCGGGCGAGTGGCTGGAGGGCTACGTCTTCTCCCTGGCCGGCCCGATCTACGCCGGGACCAACGAGATCCAGCGCAACGTGATCGCCGAGCGCGTGCTCGGCCTGCCGAAGGCGGGAAGCCGATGAGATTCGTCCTCGACGCCGAGCAGCGGCTGTTCGGCGAGACCCTCGACAAGCTGCTCACCGAGGCGGCCGTGCCGGGCGTGGTGCGCGACTGGGCCGCCGGACGGCGCGAGCGCGGCCTCGCGCTGTGGCGTTCGCTGGCGGACGCGGGGGTGTTCGCGGTCGCCGTGCCCGAGCCGGCCGGAGGGGCCGGGCCGCTGCCGGTCGAGCTGGTGACCGCGTTCCACGAGCTCGGCAGGCACGGCGCGCCCGGGCCGTACGCCGAGACCGTGGCCGCCGCCGTGCTGCTCGACCTGCTGGGCGACGAGGCGATCGCGGGCCGGTGGCTGCCCGCGATCGCCGAGGGCACCGCCATCGTCACGCTCGCGCTGCCCCCGGCCGTGCCGTACGCGCTGGACGCCGACGCCGCCGGCCTGGCCCTGCTGGTGGACGGCGGGCGGCTGTGCGCCGCCGTCCCCGGCGGGGTGCGCGCGTCGCTCGACCCCGCCCGGCGGCTGTTCCCCGTCACGCCGGGCGAGGTGCTCGCCGAGGGACCGCGGGTCGCGGCCGCCGCCGCCGAGGCCTACGACATGGGCGTGCTCGCGTGCGCCGCGCAGCTCGTGGGCACGGGACGCCGCCTGCTGGAGGTGTCGGTGGACTACGCGAGGACCCGGCGGCAGTTCGGCCGGCCGATCGGCGAGTTCCAGGCGGTCAAGCACCACCTGGCCGACGCCCTGGTCGGGCTGGAGTACGCCCGGCCGCTGGTGCACGGCGCCGCCCTGGCGTACGGGACGCCGGACTTCGCCCGGGACGTGTCGGCGGCCAAGGCCGCGGCGGCCGAGGCGGCGTACGCGGCGGCGAAGATCGCCCTGCAGGTGCACGGCGCGATCGGATATACGGACGAGTACGACCCCAGCCTGCTGATCCGCAGGGCCCGCGCCCTGTACACGGCGTGGGGTTCGCCGTCGGACCACCGGGCCCGGGTGGTCGCCTCACTCGCCCGTTGACTCGTAACGGCGCAGCTCCCACGGGTCGTGGGCGGAGAAGACCTCGACCTCGCCCGCGTGGTCGCGGACGAGCGCGCGCAGGCGGTCGCGGTTGCGCAGCCGCAGCTCCGCGTCGACCTGGGAGCCGGTCTGCACGAGGTCGAGCAGCGGGTGCGGTTCCGGCTCCCCCGCCCGCAGCTCGCCGTGGTAGAAGTACGCGTCGCCCGCGTGCAGCAGCCACCGGTCACCGGCACGGACGGCCACCGCCGCGTGCCCGGCGGTGTGCCCGCCGAGCGGCACCAGCAGGAAGTCCGGCGGCAGCCCGTGCGGCCGCCGCACGCCGCCGAAGCCGAACCACTCCTCGCCCACGCCGGACTCGTACGTCACCCAGCGGGGCCGGTGGGCCCAGTGCGCCGGCCGGTAGCGCCTGCTGGGGGCCTCCGCCACGGCGGCGGCCAGTTCCTCCTCCATGACGTGCACCCGGGCGTCCGGGAAGTCCGGCAGGCCGCCGGAGTGATCGACGTCGAGGTGGGTCAGCAGGATGTGCCGCACGTCGGCGGGCGCGTGACCGAGCCGCTCGACCTGGCGCACGGCGGTCTCTGCCGGGTCGAGCACCGGCTCGACCATCTCCGTCCAGTCCGCGGCGAGCGAGCCCGCCGGGTCGCGTACGTCGCCGAGCCCGAGCCCGGTCTCCACGAGCACCAGGCCGTCGCGGGCGGTCTCGACGAGCAGGCAGTGGCTGACCGCGTGCGCGGGAGTTTGACCGGCGTCGATGGGCTCGATCTTCCGCATCGAGCCGCAGTTGAGGTGGTGGACCTTCATTCGGAGCCCTTTCGCCGGGCGGCGTCGGCGACCAGTCCGCCGATCCGTCGCGTGACCGAGTGGATGACGCCGGTGTCGCGGCGCACGCGGGCGAGCAGGAGCGCTCCCTGCAGCGAGGACAGCACCAGGTCGGCGAGCGCCTCGGCCTCGTCCACATCGTGCGCCCGCAGATAGCCGGCCAGGCCGCTCAGCCAGGAGGCGTACGCCGCGTCGCAGGCCGACCGGATGGGTTCGCTGCCGCCGGCGGCCTCCAGTGCGACCGTGGCCACCGGGCAGCCCTCCTCGAATCCCGACTCCTCCAGGTTGCGGGCGAGCAGGTCGCCGATCCGGGCGACGGCCTCGGCGGGACCGGGGGCGGCTGCCACGGCGGCGGCGATCCGCTCGCCGAGCTCGCCGCCCGCCACCGCCACCGCCTCGGCGGCCAGTTGTTCCTTGCCCTCGGGGAAGTGGAAGTACAGCGAGCCCTTGGGCGCCCGGCTCTCCGCCAGCACCTGGTTGAGGCCGGTGGCGTTGTAGCCCTGCCGCTGGAAGAGCCCGGCGGCGGTGCGCAGGACGCGCTCGCGCGTGTCGTTCCTTCGCGTCATGCCGCCAGACTAGACCGGTCTACATATTTTCGGCAAGATTCCCGCTGAGAGCGCGCACGACCTCGGCGGCCTGCGTGACGATGGAGTCGATCAGCTCCTCACACGTGGGCAGGTCGTCGATGAGCGCGACGACCTGGCCGGACGCCATCACGCCGAGGTCCGGGCGGCCGTCCACCATGGCGGCCTTCAGCAGCATCGGGGTGTTGGCCGCCATCAGCACCTGCGACCAGCTCAGCTCCTTGCCGTGTTTCATGGCCAGGCCGTCGCGGATCATGCCCGGCCATGACATCCCGGAGATCTTCCGGAAGCGCGCCGCGTTGCGCACCGCGCGGACCAGTCCGGACACCGTCCCCGACCGCTCCAGGCCGTCCACCAGGTCGGTGCGCAGCACGCGGTGCGGCATGCCGTCCACCTGCCGGGTGACCACGGTCTCGGACATGCCGAGGTAGGTCTTCTTGACCGCGTCGGGGACCGAGCTGTCCGAGGTCAGCAGGAACCGGGTGCCCATGGCCACCCCCGCCGCGCCGTACGCGAGGGCGGCGGCCAGGCCGCGCCCGTCGAAGAAGCCGCCGGCGGCGATCACCGGGATGTCGACGGCGTCCACGACCTGCGGCAGCAGCAGCGTCGTGGCGACCGCGCCGGTGTGACCGCCGCCCTCGCCGCCCTGCACCAGCACGGCGTCGGCGCCCCACGCGGCGACCTTCTCCGCGTGCCGCCGCGCGCCGACCGACGGGATCACCACGATCCCGGCGTCCTTGAGCTTGGCGATCAGCTCCTGACGCGGAGCCAGCGCGAACGAGGCCACCTTCACCCGGTTCCTGATCAGCAGGTCGACCCGCTCGCCCGCGTCGCCGGCGTCGGCGCGCAGGTTCACCCCGAACGGCGCGTCGGTGCGCGAGCGCACCTCCTCGATGGCGGCGGCGAGCTGGGCCACGGTCATCGTGGCCGAGGCGAGGACGCCGAGGCCGCCCGCGTTCGCCACCGCCGACACCAGCCGAGGGCCCGCCACCCAGCCCATGCCGGTCTGCACGACCGGGTGGCGGACGCCGGTCAGCCGCGTGAGCGGGGTGTCCAGTGTCGGCCCGATCATGCCTTCACCTCCCGGTAGCGCAGTCCCTTCGGGTCGAGCACCTCGCGGATGACGCGCAGCTCCTCGCCGGTGGGCTGCCGGGTCTCCGGCACATCGCCGTCGATCGTCAGGTCGAACCCGGTGGCGGCCCTCACCTGCTCGACCTCGACGCCAGGATGCACCGAGACCAGCCGCATCGAGCCGTCGGGGGTGCCGAAGTCGAACACGGCGAGGTCGGTCACCACCCGGCGCAGGTCGTGGAAGCGGGCGGCCCGCGGGCCCAGCCCGGCCGCGCGGTCGTGGCCGACGCCGCTGACCACGTCCACCTCCGGCACGAAGACGCGGGTGGACTGCTTGGGGATCCAGTAGCTGGTCGGGTTGCAGATCGTGTTGCCGGGGGCCCCGCGGACACCGAGGAGCTGCGACTTCGGCCGAGCCCAGTCGCCGATCGCCGAGATGTTCGTGTTGCCCCGCCTGTCGATCTGGGAGGCGCCCATCATCACGTGCCTGCGCCCGTTCTGCACCAGCCACAGATGCTCGCGGAACGGCAGCCAGCCCTCGACCGCCCCGGCCGGGGCGCCGAACGGCACCGCCTCCGCGGTCAGCAGCGCGCCGCCGTCCGTGGTCAGCAGGCCGGGCTCGAACGTGAGCCGCGCCAGCCGGGCGCCCAGGATCGAGCAGGTGCCCATCGCCGCCGCCAGGATCTCGCCGTCGCCGCGCCACGCCTCCGCGCAGGCCACGACGCAGATCTCCGCCCGGGTCGCGCTCATCGCCCCTCCTCACGCCACTGCTGCACGGTCTCCTGGTAGGCCGCCTCGTCGCCGGTCAGGAAGCGGTCCGCGAACGCCGCCCACGCCTCCGGGTCGGCCGCCGAGGCGGCGTAGTGCCGCTGGAACATCTCGTCCCGCCCCTGCCCCGAATCCGTGAAGTGGCCGCCGCCGGGGGTCTCGACCACACCGGTCACGTGCATGCGGCTGACCAGCAGTGTCTGCGGCGGTCCGCCCAGCTCGCCCGGCTCGACCAGCCGGTCGCAGGACATGAAGCACCGCCCGGACGCCTTGGCGAACAGGTCGTCCATGTACGGATCGGGGCCGAGGTAGCGGCCGTTGCCCCGGGTGTCGGCCACGTCCATGTGCACGAGCGCCACGTCCATCGTGAGCGCGGGCACCGCGACGAGTTCCTCCCCGTCGTCGTACGGCGAGCGGACCGTGCGCAGAGCGGGGTTCATCCGCATCACGTCCGAGCCGAGCCCGGCCCGCGTCGGCAGGAACGGCAGCCGGTGCGCCGCCGCGAGCAGACCGAACATGAACATGCCCTCGTCATACTCGGTGAAGTCGACGGCCCCGCGCTGCCGGGCCGCCCGGAAGTGCGGTTCGAGGGCGATCGAGTCGAGCGTCACGAACGGGGCGACGACCCGGCGCACCTTGCCCGCCGCGCAGAGCAGGCCCACGTCCGGCCCGCCGTACGACACGATCGTCAGGTCCGTCAGGGAGGACCGGTAGATGGCCCGGACCAGCGCCATCGGCTTGCGCCGGGAGCCCCAGCCGCCGATGCCGATCGTCATGCCGCTCTCCAGCGAGCCGACGATCTCCTCGATCGAGGTGACGACGCCCATCACCGGCCTCCTTCCGCGACGAAGGCGTCCCGGTGCCGGTCGCCGGCGCCCATGAGGTTGAGTTCGAACGTGAAGCCCTGCTCGAACCGGTAGCTGCGCTTGACGTCGACCGGGTCGATGCCGTTGAGGGACTCCTTGGCCCGCCGGATGACGTACGGGTCCTTGGCGGCGATCTGGGCCGCCACCTCCAGCGCCGCGTCGCGCAGGCGCTCGGGCGGCACGACCTCCAGCACGGAGCCGAACGCGTGCAGCTCGGCGGCGGTGACGTTGCGGCACGTGTAGACCATCGCGCGCATCAGGTGCTGGGGCACCAGCCGCGCGAGGTGGGTGGCCGCGCCGAGCGCGCCCCGCTCCACCTCCGGCAGGCCGAAGTAGGCGTCGTCGGAGGCGACCACGACGTCTGCGTTGCCGGCCAGGCCGACCCCGCCGCCAAGGCAGAAGCCGTGCACTGCCGCGATCACGGGTACCTCGCACTCGTAGACCGCCGCGAACGCCGCGTAGCAGCCGCGGTTGGCGCCCACCAGCGCGTCGAACCCGGTGGTCGCCTGCATCTCCTTGATGTCCACACCGGCGTTGAACCCGCGGCCCTCGGCCCGCAGCACCACGACGCGGGTCTCCGGCTCGCGACCGGCCTCCCGTACGGCGTCGGCCAGGTCGAACCATCCGCGTACGGTCAGCGCGTTGACCGGCGGGGCGTCCACCACGACCTCGGCGACGCCCTCGCCGTTACGGCTGGTCGAGATTCCCATGCGGCACCTTTCCATCTAACATTTGTTAGAAAGTACGCTAGCAGAGCGGATCGCCCCAGGCGATGCCCCATGTCCGATTGGAGAGACCGAGATGATCTGCAGGGATCGAGTCGTCATCGTGACCGGCGCGGGGCGCGGCCTCGGCCGGGCGCACGCGCTGGAGTTCGCCCGCCAGGGCGCGAAGGTCGTCGTCAACGACCTCGGGGTGAGCCTGTCCGGCGAGGGCGGATCGGACGCCGGATCAGGGGGTCCCGCTCAGGATGTGGTCGAGGAGATCCGCGCGCTGGGCGGCGAGGCGGTGGCCGACCGGTCCGACATCGCCACCGACGAGGGCGCGCGGCGGCTGGTGGCGACCGCGGTCGAGCACTTCGGCCGCCTCGACGTGCTGGTCAACAACGCCGGGTTCCTGCGCGACCGCATGCTGGTCAACCTGTCGGAGGAGGAGTGGGACGCGGTGATCCGCGTGCACCTGAAGGGCCACTTCCTGCCGCTCAAGCATGCCGGGCTGCACTGGCGGGCCGAGTCGAAGGCCGGCCGGCCGGTGGACGCGCGGGTGGTCAACACCTCGTCGGGCGCGGGCCTGCTCGGCAGCGTGGGGCAGGGCAACTACTCCGCCGCCAAGGCAGGCATCGTCGGCCTGACCCTGGTCGCGGCGGCCGAGCTCGGCCGCTACGGCGTGACCGTCAACGCCATCGCCCCGGCCGCCCGCACGCGGATGACCGAGCAGGTCTTCGCGGCGACGATGGCCGCTCCCGAGGAGGGCGCGTTCGACGCCATGGCCCCGGAGAACGTCTCCCCGCTGGTGGTCTGGCTCGGCTCGGCCGAGTCGAAGGACGTCACCGGCCGGGTCTTCGAGGTCGAGGGCGGCCGGATCTGCGTCATCGAGGGCTTCCGGCACGGCCCGGCCGCCGACAGGGGCGCCCGCTGGGACCCCGCCGAGATCGGGCCCGAGGTGGCCAAGCTGCTCGGCCGGGCCGCCGCGCCCGAACCCGTCTACGGCGCCTGATCCTCCCCCGCGAGCCCGTGACGACAGGCGTAGCGCGTCGCGTCGCTGCGGTTGCGGGCTCCGATCTTCGCGAAGGCGTTGTTGATGTGCGTCTTCACCGTCGTCTCGCCGATGAACAGCGACGCGGCGATCCGCGCGTTGTCCATGCCCTGCGCGATCAGCGCGAGGACCTCGACCTCGCGCGGGGTGAGCCGGTCCGGGTTGCTCCACCGATCCGCCCGCGCGCCCGGCGGGTCCGGCCGGAGCATCGCGCGTACCAGCCGCCTGGAGATCGCAGGGCCGAAGGCCGACTGACCGGACACCGTGGCGCGCAGGGCGGCCGCGATCTGCGCCCGTCCCGCGTCCTTGGTGAGGTAGCCGCGCGGGTCGGGCCGAGCAGGGCGGCCAGCGCCGCCGGCGGCTCGCACCGTCTCGGCCGGCGCGCCCGCCGGGTCGGTCGCGAACCGCTCGATCTCCGGCGGTGCCCGGTGCCCGGCCCAGGCACGGTCCACCTCGGCCCAAGCTGCCCGCCGAGACCCTGGCCCGGCTGGAGGAGCTGTTCCCTCCGGTCGGCAAGGGCGGCCCCGCCCCGGAGGACTGGGCCTGGTGAGGTTCGGCCGCCGGGCCGAAAGTCCCATGATCATGGGACTTCGGGGCGGACGCGGCGTGCCGTACGGCTCCTGCGGCAGGGCCGGTGATCGCGGTTTGCTTGAGATGTCAAAGACAGAGCAAAGACGCGAAACGTTGAAAGGGGCCGGTCATGGCCACCATCGAAGGGCGTAACCAGAGGACTCACCTCGACGCCGCCACCACCGCGCCCCAGACGACCCCCGCCACTGCGCCCCGGACGACCGCCGGCCCCGCCCGCTACGCCTGGGCCGCCGCCCGCATCGCCATCGGCTG
>NZ_JABBWU010000069.1:0-954 GCF_012999525.1 Microbispora sp. H10836 | reverse complement strand
CAGGCCGGGCCGTACCCGCTCGGCCGGGCTTTCCGGGCGGCCCTTCACGAACGAGCCGCGGCCGTGCTCGCGCTCAATCCAGCCTTGCATGGCAAGGGTCTGAAGCGCCCGCACAACGGTGGTGCGGCCGACGCCGAACTCCCGGACGAGTTGCGTCTCCGAGGGCAGCATGTCGCCGGGCGCGTACTCCCCGTCCCGGATACGCTGCTGAATCGCCGTCATCACCTGGGCGTACTTCGGCGGGGCGAAGTCCATGCTCATGTTAAGCGCCCAATCACTTTTCCACTTGTCTGCATAAGCACAGTAGCGGCTAAGCACAGGCCTGTCAGGACCTCAGCAACCAGCGGGAAGGCTATTGAGCCCGCCCGGACAGCAGCGCCAGCCACACCGCCCGCGCCTCGGCCTCCCGCCAGGCATGGGTGTGCGCTACCCCCGGCTTCAACTGGTTCCCCTTGAACCGGCGGATGTAGGCCAGGCCGCCAGCCGCGCACAGCTCATACCAGGTGTTGCGGTGCTCGTGGCAGGTCCAGGCGAGCACCCGCGACGAGGTGAACTGCCCCGGCTTGTGCCAGGCGAGCGCCTTGGCCCCGTTCTGCAGTGGCGGGAGATGTGGGGATGGGCACGGCCCGCCCCATGCCGGGGTGCGGTTGCTCACCGGTCGGTCCGTTCGAAGCGGACCTGCCCGGCCGCATCAAGCGTCGCCCGGAAGATGATCCGGCGGGACCAGTCGTCCGGCACGGTGCCGAAGTCGTAGACCCGGTGCGTGATCCTCCCCCACGGCTGTCGGGCCGGGTCCATCCGGCGCAACGCCATACGTAGCTCGTCCATCGAGGCGGCCTGCTGAGCACTGGTCCCGCACGGTCCGAGTTCGTCGGTCCCGTTGCCCGTGAGGAAGACTTCCCACTCGAACATCTCCACGGGCACCTGGCCGCCGTCGCAGTACAGGCAGTCCTC
>NZ_JABBWU010000068.1:0-980 GCF_012999525.1 Microbispora sp. H10836 | reverse complement strand
GCCCCCACTTCATCTCGTTTTCCGCCGTGACCGAGTTGAACTCCCGGTCCCAGGTCGCCACATACGTCGAGTCGTTCAGGTGGCCGGCCGCGATCGCGGTGCCGAAGTAACGGCCGCTCTGTGCGGCCGCGGCGCCGAGCGTTCCGGCCGCGGCGCCGGCGGGGACCGATGCCGCCAGTGCGGTGACCGCGCCGAGTACGCCGAGGGCGCCGGCGACCAGCATCCGGCGGGTTCCGCCGGACGAGGATTTTTCGCCCATGCCTGAGCCTCCACTGCGAAATCAATGAGGGGAACGCGGACAGACGCCCGCGGGAAACACACGCGATCCGTCGTCGCGCCGAGACTGCGGCTCCTGCCGCCCACCACCGACCCCGGCAGGAGGAAGCCGCCTTGGGGAGCAGTGTGGGAAATCATCACGAAATGTGTCAAGGGCGTTCCCCGTAAGTTTCGCTCGCCCCATCGCCGATCATGCTCGCACCCTGCGCCGATGCGGTGGGCGATTCTGTAAGTTTCCGGATGCCCCCTCAAGGCGCCCTCAACGGCCGCCGTGACGATGAACGTTTCATCGTCGCCGGTCCTCCGCGTGACGCGTCCGCATCTCGCCACGGCAGGTGGAACGGCTTGACCGGGGCGGGACGGCCGGGACGGCGGGAACGCGGTGCTTGACGGGGACTCGTCACGTCGTATTTGCTCCGCCGCACCACCACGAATACTGGCGCGACAACGAAGAAAGGCGGGCCCGAGGGACGCTATGTTAGCGCTAACAAAGCCTGAAGGGCGAGGTCGTACGCTCGCCGCGATCGTCCTGGCCGCGGCTGTGGTGGCCTTGGGCACGGTGCTGGGAGCGGGTGTCGCGAACGCGGAGTCCAACGGCGGGGTGCGGGTCATGCCGCTGGGCGACTCGATCACCGAGGGCACCCAGGTGCCCGGCGGCTACCGGATCGGGTTGTGGCAGCGCCTGGCCTCCGGCCGCTACACGA
>NZ_JABBWU010000067.1:0-1025 GCF_012999525.1 Microbispora sp. H10836 | reverse complement strand
GCGGTGACGGGCGCGGTGACGACCGGGTCCGTGATGAAGTCCCGCATCCAGTGGAAGCTGGCCTTCGGCGTGCGCACCTGGGTGTCGTAGTCCACGTGCACGATGCCGAACCTGGCGGAGTAGCCCCGGGCCCACTCGAAGTTGTCCATCAGCGACCAGCAGAAGTAACCCCGCACGTCCGCGCCCGCCTCCATCGCGTCACGGGTCGCGGCCAGGTGGTCGCGCAGATAGTCGATGCGCCCGTCGTCCTCCAGCGCGCCGTCGTCGCCGTATCCGTTCTCGGTGATGTAGACCGGCGGCAGGTCCGGGTAGCGGGAGGTCAGCCCGACCAGCGTCTCGTACAGCCCCTCGGGCTCCACCACCCAGCCGAGCCCGCTGGTGCGCGCGTGCTCCGGCGTGACGGTGCGCACGCCCAGGTCGAACGCCGTGCGCCGGGCGGGGTCGGGCTCGTCGTACGGCGCGGCCTCCACGTGCAGCCGGTAGTAATAGTTCACTCCGAGGAAGTCCACCGGCCTGCCGATGTTCTCCAGGTCGCCGTCCCGGCGGAAGGAGAAGTCGCTGATCCGGCCGAACGTCTCGGCCATGTCGGCGGCGTAGGCCCCGCCGAAGAGCGGTTCGGTGAACTGCCGGTTGACCAGCAGGTCCATCCGCCGCGCGGCCTGGAGGTCCTGCGGCGAGGAGGTCACCGGCACCGTGGGCGACATGTTGAGCGTCACCCCGATCCGCTGACCGGGCCTGGCCATCTCCCGCAGGCGGGCGACGGCCAGGCCGTGCCCCAGCAGCAGGTGGTGGGCCGCGGCCAGCGCGCCCTCCCCCTCCTTGGCTCCGGGCGCGTGGCGGCCCTCGCCGTAGCCGACGATCGACGAGCAGTACGGCTCGTTGAGCGTGATCCAGTTCGAGACCGACTCGCCGAGGGCCTCGTACATGACCTCGGCGTAGTCGGCGAAACGCTCGGCGGTGCCGCGGACCCGCCAGCCCCCGCGGTCCTCCAGCGCCTGTGGCAGGTCCCAGTGGTACAAAGTCAC
>NZ_JABBWU010000066.1:0-1039 GCF_012999525.1 Microbispora sp. H10836 | reverse complement strand
TTTGAGGCTGCGCCGCTGCAGGAGCACGGCGACGACGATGATCAGGCCCTTGGCGACCAGCTGGTCGGCGGTGTTCAGGCCGTTGAGGATGAACAGGTTGGTGATCACAGTGAAGATCAGCAGACCGAGGATCGAACCGATGATCGTGCCCCGGCCGCCGGTGAGCAGCGTCCCGCCGATGATCACGGCGGCGATCGCGTCCAGCTCGTACAGATCGCCATGGGTGGACGACCCGGTGGTGGTCCGCGCCATGATCAGCACCGCGGCGATCCCGCAGCACAGACCCGACAGCGCGTACAAAAGCACGGTGTGCTTACGGACATCGATACCGGCCAGGCGGGCCGCCTCGGGGTTACCGCCCACCGCATAGGTACGCCGCCCGAACGTCGTGCGGTTCAGCACGATCCAGCCGACCAGCACCACCAACGCGAACACATAGACCAGCAGCGGCAACCCGAACACCCGCGTGGTCGACAAGTCCACGATCATCGAGTTGTCCGCCTGCACCAACTGGGTGCGCTGGTTGGACATCCGCTGCGCCAGACCACGCGCGGCCACCAGCATCGCCAGCGTCGCGATGAACGGCACCATCCGCCCATAGGTGACCAGGATGCCGTTGAGCACCCCCGCACCGGTGCCCACCAGCACCGCACACACGATCATCACGACCGGCCCGTAAGCCTGCGTGGCAAGCGTCGTCGCCCACACCGACGCCAGCGCCATCACCGCCCCGACCGACAGATCGATGCCACCACCGATGATCACAAAGGTCATCCCGACCGTGATCACACCGATGGTCGAGGCCAGCGCCAAAATGCTGACCAGGTTGGAGGAGGTGGCGAAGTTCTCCGGCCGGGTCACCACACCCACGATCGCCAGCAACACCAGTGCGACGACCAGCCCCAGATGCCGGACCTCACCCAGCCGCCCCAGGCGGCCACCGGCACCCGGCGCTTTCACACCCGGACCGGCCGGCGCGGCCTGATCGACCTCAGTCATGCAACGCTCCTTCAGAGGATGTTTCTGCTTCATCAGACCC
>NZ_JABBWU010000065.1:0-1044 GCF_012999525.1 Microbispora sp. H10836 | reverse complement strand
TGCTGGTGGCGTTCATGCCGTGGGAGGGCCACAACTACGAGGACGCGATCATCCTGTCCCAGCGTCTGGTGCAGGACGACGTGCTGTCGTCGATCCACATCGAGGAGCACGAGGTCGACGCCCGCGACACCAAGCTGGGGCCCGAGGAGATCACCCGCGACATCCCCAACGCCTCCGAGGACGCGCTGGCCGATCTCGACGAGCGCGGCATCATCCGGATCGGCGCCGAGGTGGTGACCGGTGACATCCTGGTCGGGAAGGTCACGCCCAAGGGTGAGACGGAGCTGACGCCCGAGGAGCGGCTGCTGCGTGCGATCTTCGGGGAGAAGGCGCGTGAGGTGCGTGACACCTCGCTGAAGGTGCCGCACGGTGAGTCCGGCAAGGTCATCGGGGTGCGCGTGTTCAGCCGTGAGGAGGGTGACGAGCTTCCTCCGGGTGTCAACGAGCTGGTCCGGGTGTATGTGGCGCAGAAGCGCAAGATCACCGATGGGGACAAGCTCGCCGGCCGTCACGGCAACAAGGGCGTCATCTCCAAGATCCTCCCGGTGGAGGACATGCCGTTCCTCGAGGACGGCACCCCGGTCGACATCGTCCTGAACCCGCTGGGCGTCCCCGGGCGAATGAACGTCGGCCAGGTCCTGGAGACACACCTCGGCTGGATCGCCGCCCGCGGCTGGGACGTCTCCGGTATCGAGGAGGCCTGGGCCGAGCGCCTGCGCGAGAAGGACCTGGACAGGGTCGAGCCCTGGACCAAGGTCGCCACGCCGGTGTTCGACGGCGCCAACGAGGAGGAGATCGTCGGCCTGCTCGACAGCACTCTCGTCAACCGGGACGGCTCCCGGATGGTGGGGGAGAACGGCAAGGCGCGGCTGTTCGACGGCCGTTCAGGCGAGCCGTTCCCGCACCCGATCTCGGTCGGCTACATCTACATCCTGAAGCTGCTGCACCTGGTCGACGACAAGATCCACGCTCGTTCGACCGGTCCGTACTCGATGATCACCCAGCAGCCGCTGGGTGGTAAGGCGCAGTTCGGCGGCCAGCGCT
>NZ_JABBWU010000064.1:0-1046 GCF_012999525.1 Microbispora sp. H10836 | reverse complement strand
CTAGAAGGCCACTGAAGATCTTGTGGTGGCGGCTGCGGGGCTGTGGTGGACCCGGGCGTTCTACCCGCGTGCTGCAGCAAGTTTCCAGACGTTGCCGGTCCGGGTGAGTCCGAGGTTGATCAGGGTTCGCAGGTTGAGTGCGGCGGCGCGGGTGTGGAGCCAGGCGTTGTTCTTGATGGTGCCGATGTACCGTAATCGCCGGTTGCCTCGTGCGACGATCCAGGCGATGGCGCGTTCGACGGGTGGCCTCCAGCGTCGGTAGTCGTCCTGCCAGGCCGGATCGGTGGCGGCTTGCCGGCGGGCGGCGGCAAGTTCGTCGTGCTGCGGGCGGATGGTGAGGATGCGCCCGGCTTTGGCTTTGGTGCAGCGCGGGCGCAGGGGGCAGTCGGCGCACTGGCTGGTGAAGAACGCCTTGCGCTGCTGGTTGCGTCCCGATGGGGCCGACAGCGGGACCTGGTGCCCGGCCGGGCAGGTCACGGTGGCCCCTGCGGTGTCGATGGCGAAGTCGTCCAGGGTGAACCCGCCGGGTACGGCCGGGCGCAGTGGTGCGGGTTTGATCACCACGCGATGCCCGGCCTCCGCCAGCGCGTGGCGGCAGGACCCACTGGAGTAGGCGGCATCGCCGAAAACCTCTACCGGGCTGGTCTCCTCGGCGAGCAACTCCACAGCGAGGGAGGCCTCGTGATGGGCGGCACCGGATCCGGGTCGTAACGCCACGGCGGTGAACAGGCCGGTTTCGGGTTCGACCGCCACGTGGGCCTTGAAGCCGTCTTGGCGGTGGGTGCGGGTCTTGTGCACATGCCGGGATTCAGGGTCGACGGTGGAGATCACCCGGTCGGGGACGGTGCGCTGGGCGATGCGCCAGCGGCCGTCCCGGCCGTCGGAGTCCTCAGCCGGTTCCACGTCCTGGCCGGCGACCAGGGCCAGCAGGCCCACGGCGGTGGCCGCCTGCTCGTCCAAGGGCTGGGAGGGCAGGCCGGCCAGCAGCCGGATGGCGTCGGTGACCAGGGCGTCCACCAGCACGGCCCGGGCCTGCTCGTCATCCC
>NZ_JABBWU010000063.1:0-1214 GCF_012999525.1 Microbispora sp. H10836 | reverse complement strand
CCGCACCCGCTACGGCAACACCGGCACCCAGGCCACCGTCGAAGGCATCAGCATCTCCGGCGTCGGCCACCAGCTGCCGATGAGCGGCCAGATCGCCTACGCCATCTCCTTCCTCGGCCTCGACGGCGTGACGACCTCCCCGTCCCCGTCCCCCTCCCCGAGTAGTTCGCCGAGCAGTTCGCCGAGCAGTTCGCCCAGTAACTCGCCGTCCCCCGGCGGCGGACCGGGCGCCTGCCGGGTCAGCGCCACCGTGAACGCCTGGAACAACGGGCTGACCGAGAACATCACGGTCACCAACACCGGTTCCTCGGCCGTCAACGGCTGGTCGCTGGCCTTCACTCTCCCGAGCGGGCAGACCATCACCGGCGGGTGGAACGCCACCTACTCGCCCACCAGCGGACAGGTCACGGCGAAGAACGTCAGCTACAACGGCTCGCTGGCACCCGGAGCCTCCACCGAGATCGGCTTCCAGGCCACCCACACCGGCAACGCCGCCAAGCCCACCGCGTTCACGCTCAACGGAAACACCTGCACCGTCTCCTGACGCCTCCCTATCCCCTGGAGATCTCCGTGCGCTTCATCAGACATCGGCGCTGGCTCGCGGCCGGAGTGGCCGCGGCGCTGAGCGTCCTCGGCGTCGCGGCCGCCGGCTCCGCCCAGGCCGCCGCGGGCTGCCGGGTCACCTACACGGTGACCAACCAATGGCAGGGCGGCTTCGGCGCCAACGTCGACGTGGTCAACCTGGGCGACCCGGTCGACGGCTGGCGCCTGACCTGGTCGTTCCCCGCCGGGCAGACGATCAGCCAGCTGTGGAACGGCAGCTACACGCAGTCCGGCGCCCAGGTCACGGTGACCAACGCCTCCTACAACGGCGGCATCCCGACCGGCGGCAGCGCGTCGTTCGGCTTCAACGGCTCCTGGACCTCGTCCAACCCCGTGCCGGCGAGTTTCGCGCTGAACGGCACCACCTGCAGCGGCACCGTCACCAGCCCCTCGGCGAGCCCCAGTGCCAGTCCCAGCGCCAGTCCCAGCGCCAGTCCCAGCGCCAGTCCCAGCGCCAGCCCCTCGCCGTCGCCTTCGCCGTCGCCTTCGCCGTCGGTGAGTCCGTCGGGTGGGCCGTGGCCGCCGTCGTCGACGTACTCCAACCCGGTGTTGTGGCAGGACCTGGCCGACATCGACATCTTCCGGGTCGACGACACCTACTACTACTCGGC
>NZ_JABBWU010000062.1:0-1232 GCF_012999525.1 Microbispora sp. H10836 | reverse complement strand
GGCGGTTCGTCGAACAGGGCAGGCTCGGGGAGATCCGGCACGTGCGGGCGCAGTACCTGCAGGACTGGATCGTCGACCCGGAGTTCCCCCTGGTCTGGCGTCTGCAGAAGGACAAGGCCGGGTCCGGGGCTCTCGGCGACATCGGCGCCCACATCATCGACACCGCGCAGTTCATCGTCGGCCGGTCGCTGGCCGGGGTGAGCGCGATCACCGAGACGTTCGTCAAGGAGCGCCCGCTCGCCGAGGGGTCGGCCGGCCTGGCCGGCCAGGGCGGCACCGGTGAGATGGGCGAGGTGACGGTGGACGACGCCGCGCTGTTCATCGGCCGTTTCGAGGGCGGGGCGCTGGGGTCCTTCGAGGCCACCCGGTTCGCCACGGGCCGCAAGAACGCGCTGCGGATCGAGGTCAACGGATCGCTGGGCAGCCTGTCCTTCGACTTCGAGGCGATGAACGAGCTGTGGTTCCACGACCACACGCTCGACGCCGCCGAGGGCGGGTTCCGGCGGATCCTCGTCACCGAGGCGGACCACCCGTACGCCGGGGCGTGGTGGCCGCCGGGTCACGGCCTCGGCTACGAGCACACCTTCACCCATGAGGTGAAGGACTTCATCGAGGCGGTGGCCGCCGGCACCGACCCCGCACCGTCCTTCGAGGACGGTCTTCAGGTGCAGCGGGTGCTCGCCGCGGTCGAGGAGAGCGCGGCCGCCGGGTCGGGCTGGACCTCGGTGTGATTGTCCACAGGACTGTGAGAAGGGGTGTGATATGACGCGACCGATCACGTTGTTCACGGGGCAGTGGGCGGACCTGCCGTTCGAGGAGGTCTGCCGCCTCGCCTCCGAATGGGGCTACGACGGCCTGGAACTCGCCTGCTGGGGCGACCACTTCGAGGTCGACAAGGCCCTCGCCGACGACTCCTACGTCGAACGCAAGAAGGAAACCCTGGCCAAATACAACCTCGGGGTATGGACGATCTCCAACCACCTCGTCGGCCAGGCCGTCTGCGACCACCCCATCGACGAACGCCACAAGGGCATCCTGCCCGCCCGCATCTGGGGCGACGGCGAACCCGAAGGCGTCCGGCAGCGCGCCGCCGAGGAGATCAAGGACACCGCCCGCGCCGCGGCCAAACTCGGCGTCAAGACCGTCGTCGGCTTCACCGGCTCCTCCATCTGGCACACCCTGGCCATGTTCCCGCCGGTCCCGCCGTCGATGATCGAAGCCGGCTACGCCGA
>NZ_JABBWU010000061.1:0-1298 GCF_012999525.1 Microbispora sp. H10836 | reverse complement strand
ACGTTCATGATCGTTTTTGATGATCACCTGGTAGATCTCGCGGGCGATGTAGCGTTTGAGGCAGCGGATGATCTCTTTCTTCGACAGGCCGTCTTGGATGCGTCGTTCCATGTAAGCGCGGGTGCGGGGATCCCAGCGCAGGCGAACCAAGGCGATGCGGTACAGGGCGCAGTTGGCTTGACGGTCGCCGCCGCGGTTGAGGCGGTGCCGGTTGGTCTTGCCGCTGGAGGCAGGGATGGGGGCGACGCCGCAGAGCATGGCGAAGGCGGCCTCACTGGTGAGCCGGTCGTGGTTTTCCCCCGCGGTGACCAGGAGTTGGCCGGCGGTGTCGGGACCGACGCCGTGGACGGCGATGAGGTCGGGATTGATACTGGTGACCAGGGGTTCCAGGAGCTCGTCTAGCTCGCCAATCTCGGTGGTGAGCTGCTGGTGTCGGCGGGCGAGGGAGCATAGGGCAATCTTTGCGGCGGTGACCGGCTGGGCGGCGTCGGCGCGGTCCGGGCGCAGGGCCGCGCAGGTCGTGATGAGCTTGGCCACAGGCAGGCCGCGCAGACGTTCGCGCAGCTCGTTCGGCGCGGTGACGATCAGCGCCTTGATCTGGCGCTGGACATCCGCTCGCTGGTCGACCGCGCTACGGCGGGCCACGCGCAGATTCCGCACGGCCTCGATCCGCCCGTCGCGCTGTTTGGGCAGGCCGGTCCGCTCGCCCGCCAGGGCCGTCTTGGCCGCTTGAATGGCGTCGATCGGGTCGGACTTGCCCTGGAACCGGCGGGTCTTGCGATCAGGCCGGTCCACTTCGACCACCTGCACCTGCCGCTCACGCAGCAGCCTGGCGAGCCCGGCCCCGTAGGCCCCGGTCCCCTCCACCCCGACCTTTCCCAGGCGCCCGAACGAGCACATCCAGGCCAGCAGGGCCTCATACCCCACGGAGGTAGCCGGGAACTGCTCGGTGCCCAGCACCCGGCCGACAACGTCGATCACAGCGGCGGTGTGGGTGTCTTGGTGGGTGTCGACGCCACCGGCAACGTCAAAGTCCGGCTCGCGGTGGGATGTAATGGAGGGCATCGTCGTCCTGTGCTCTTGACCGTGGGCAGGGCGGCACGCACCAGTCGGGCAACGCGGACAAGACAGAGAAGGGGCCTCTGGCCAGGCTCCTATGAGGTCACAACGCCACGTCCGGTGAGTGCGACGAGCACCTCCCGGCCGAAGCCGACAGATCCCGTTGAGGACCCTAAGTCAGTCAGTCGATGGGTCAGACCCCGGCGGGAGGTGCTCACCTACATCATCTCTGTCAGTCG
>NZ_JABBWU010000060.1:0-1430 GCF_012999525.1 Microbispora sp. H10836 | reverse complement strand
GGTGACGTCCCCTCGGGTGGTGTAACTCCAAGCTGTTGATGCAAGCCCCGGACACGGGGCGAGCCATCGTGTGACGGTCAGCGAGTTCCCGACCAAAGGTTCTCGCGGAGGACACCACACGATGGCTCTGGACCAGTCTGCCCTGCTCAACCTGCTGGAGTCTTTGAAAGCCGCCGACGCCGACGACGTCATCCGCCAGGCGCTGCAAGCAGTCCTGCAAGCGCTCATCGAGGCGGAGGCGACCGCGGTGATCGGCGCCGCCCCTCACCAGCGCACCGAGGCCCGCACCAACCAGCGCAACGGCTACCGCGACCGGCTGCTGACCACCGCCGCCGGTGACCTGGAACTGAAGATTCCCAAGCTGCGGTCCGGGTCGTTCTTCCCCTCGCTGCTGGAACGCCGCCGCCGCATCGACCAGGCGCTGTTCGCCGTGGTCATGGAGGCCTACCTGCACGGGGTGTCCACCCGCAGCGTCGATGACCTGGTCAAAGCCCTCGGCGCCGAGACCGGGATCTCCAAAAGCGAGGTCTCACGCATCTGCGCCGACCTGGACAGCGAAGTGGCCGCCTTCCGCGACCGGCCGCTGTCCCACACCACCTTCCCCTACGTCTTCCTCGACGCCACCTACTGCAAAGCGAGGGTGAACCACCGGGTCGTCTCCCAAGCCGTGGTCATCGCCACCGGCGTCAGCATCGACGGCCGCCGGGAGATCCTCGGATTTGCCGTCGGCGACTCTGAGGACGGCGCGTTCTGGACGGCGTTCCTGCGCTCGCTGAAAGCCCGCGGCCTGACCGGGGTGCAGCTGGCCATCTCCGACGCCCACGCCGGCCTGGTAGGTGCACTGCGGGCGGTCTTCCTCGGCGCCTCCTGGCAAAGGTGCCGCGTCCACTTCATGCGCAACGTACTCGCCCGCGTACCCAAGGGATCAGCGGAAATGGTCGCCGCGGCCATCCGCACCATCTTCGCCCAGCCCAACGCCCAGACCGTCCGCGCCCAGCTTGCCACCATCGCCACCATGCTCGGCCGCCAGTTCCCCGCCGTGGAACAGATGCTCCTGGAGGCCGCCGACGACATCACCGCGTTCGCCGACTTCCCCGCCCAGCACTGGAAGAAGATCTGGTCGACCAACCCTCTGGAACGGCTGAACCGGGAGATCAAACGCCGTTCCGACGTCGTCGGAGTCTTTCCCAACCCCACCGCGCTGGGCCGCCTGGCCGGCGCCGTCCTGGCCGAGCACCACGACGAATGGCAAGTCAGCGACCGCCGCTACCTCTCCGAGGGCTCCATGACCCAACTCACCGCCCCGCCCGCAGACGATCCGGCCGAACCCCTGGCGCACACCGCCTTGGCCGCGTCATAGTCACACCAACCCACAACTCGCCGACCCCACACGATCAGCTGCGAGTTACACCACCCGGCGGGACATCACC